>DALYHW010000112.1:0-8973 GCA_031970695.1 Hylemonella sp. | reverse complement strand
CATCAAGGGCATCCAGCCTGGCCCGCAGGTCATGACGGGCAATCCGGAACTGTTCTGGGGCCTGATTGCTTCGATGTGGATCGGCAACCTGATGCTGATCGTGCTGAACCTGCCGCTGATCGGCATCTGGATCAAGCTGCTGACCGTGCCCTACCGCTGGCTGTTCCCGTCCATCGTGCTGTTCTGCGCGATCGGCGTGTACTCGACCAACAACAACGTGTTCGACATCTGGATGGTGGCCATCTTCGGTGTCATCGGTTACGGCTTCATCAAGCTGGGCGTGGAGCCCGCGCCGCTGCTGCTGGGTTTCATCCTGGGTCCGATGATGGAAGAGAACCTGCGCCGTGCCCTGCTGCTGTCGCGTGGCGACTGGAGCGTGCTGGTCACGCGTCCGCTGTCCGCAGGCCTGCTGGCCGCGGCGGCGCTGCTGCTGGTGGTGGTGATGCTGCCAGCCATCAAGTCCAAGCGCGAGGAAGCTTTCGTCGAGGACTGAGCGCGCCTGTGAGCGCATGAGGAACGGCACCTGCGGGTGCCGTTCTCGCTTTCGATGGGCTGACCCTGACTTACAGGAGAACCGACATGAAGCTGAAAGCCGTGATGGCATTGCTGGCCGCGGGCCTGGTCCTGGCGGCCTCGGCCCAGCCTTACCCGGCCAAGCCGGTGCACCTCATCGTGCCTTTCCCGGCCGGAGGCGCGACCGACATCCTTTCCCGGGCCCTGTCCAACGAACTCGGCCGCAAGCTGGGCCAGCCCGTGATCGTGGACAACAAGCCGGGCGCGGGTGGCACCATCGGCGCGCTGGCCGCGGCCAAGGCGGCACCCGACGGCTACACCCTGCTGCTCACGACCTCGAGCACGCACAGCATCGGCCCGGCCGTGAACCCCCGCATCCCCTACAGCGTGGAAACGGATTTCACGCCCGTCGTGTTCGTGGCCAGCTCGCCGCAGCTGCTGGTGGTGCCCAACAGCTCCCCCGCCCGGACGCTGCGCGAGTTCATCGACTACGCGCGCCGCAATCCGGGCAAGCTCAACTACGCCTCCAGCGGCAACGGCACGGTCTCCAACCTCTCGACCGAGGTCTTCAAGCAACAGTCGGGCACCTTCCTCGTGCACATCCCCTACCGTGGCACGGGCCTGGCCATCCCGGACCTCGTCAGCGGCAAGGTCGACCTGCTGATCGACTCGCTGGTTTCCGGCATGCCGCATGTGAAGGACGGCCGGGTACGCGCCATTGCCGTCACCAGTCCCCAGCGCACGGTCCTTGCGCCCGACCTGCCCACGGTGGCCGAGGTGCTGCCGGGCTACGAATCGGTCAACTGGTTCGGCATCTATGGCCCCGCCGGACTCAGCGCGGAGATCGTCAGGAAGGTCAACCAGGCCGCCAATGCCGCGCTGGCCGAGCCGGAGGTGCGCGAGCGTTTCGTGCGCCTCGGTGCCGAGACCGTCGGTGGTACGCCCGAGACTTTCGCGGCCATGGTCAAGGCCGAGACCACCAAGTGGAAGAAAATCATTGCCGAGCGCAAGATCACGGCGGACTGAACCGCACCAGGTACATCATGAACTTCAATTACAGCAACCCCTATTCCGTCACCCGTCTGCCCGTCTTTGCGCGCAACGTCGTTTCCACCTCGCATCCGCTGGCGGCCCAGGCCGGCTTGCGCATGTTGTGGAAGGGCGGCAACGCCGTGGATGCCGCGATTGCCGCGGCGGCGGCCATCACGCTCACCGAGCCCGTGAGCAACGGCCTGGGCAGTGACGCCTTTGCCATCCTCTGGGACGGCAAGGAACTCCATGGCCTCAACGCCTCGGGCCGTGCGCCGCAGAGCTGGACGCCCGAGTATTTCAAGCGCAAGTACGGCGCGGACGCGAAGACCCCGCCCAAGCGCGGCATCGACTCTGTCACCGTGCCTGGCGCCGTAGCCAGCTGGGTAGCCCTGAGCGAGCGCTTCGGCAAGCTGCCTTTTGCCGACCTGCTGGAGCCGGCGATCGAGATCGCCGAGCGCGGCTACCTGCTGCCCGTGGTGGTGCAGCAGAAGTGGGCTGCGGCCACGCCCGAGCTGCAGGGCCTGCCCGGTTTTGCGCAGGGCTTCCTGCCCTGGGGCCGTGCGCCCAAGGTGGGTGAGTTGTTCCAGTTCAAGGCCGCCGCCCGCGGCCTGCGCAAGATCGCCGAGACCAAGGGCCAGGCCTATTACGGCGGCGAGATCGCGCAGGCGATCGAGAAGTTTGCCGCCGAACATGGCGGCACCATCAAGGCCAGCGACTTTGCCGCCTACAAGCCGGAATGGGTCAAGCCGATCGGCAAGAACTACCGCGGCTATACCCTGCACGAGATCCCGCCCAATGGCCAGGGCATCGCGGCGCTGATTGCGCTGGGCATCCTGGACAAGTTCGATCTTGCGAGCCTGCCGGTGGACAGCGTCGATTCGCAGCACCTGCAGATCGAGGCCATGAAACTGGCCTTCGCCGATATCTACCGCTACGTGGCCGAGCCCTCGGCCATGGAAGTGACGGCCGAGCAGATGCTCGACGACGCCTACCTGGCCTCGCGCGCCAGGCTGATCGACATGAAGAAGGCGCAGGACTTCAAGGCCGGCAACCCGGTCAAGGGCGGGACCATCTACCTGTCCGCGGCCGACGAGAACGGCATGATGGTGAGTTTCATCCAGAGCAACTACATGGGCTTCGGCTCGGGCTGCGTGGAACCGACCTTTGGCATCAGCCTGCAGAACCGTGGCCACGCCTTCAGCCTCGACGCCCAGGGCCACAACCCGGCCAACCTGGTGGCGCCGGGCAAGCGGCCCTTCCACACCATCATCCCGGCCTTCCTCACCAAGGACGGCCAGCCGGTCATGAGCTACGGCGTCATGGGCGCGAACATGCAGCCCCAGGGCCATTTGCAGACCCTGGTGCGCATGCTCGACTACGGCCAGAATCCCCAGGCTGCCTGCGACGCGCCGCGCTGGCGCTACAACGCCGGGCTGGAGATCAACGTCGAGGCGGGCATGGACAAGGGCACGGTGGCCGGGCTGGCGGCACGCGGCCACCGCATGGAAGTGATCAACGACTCCTACCAGGACTTCGGCGCCGGCCAGTTCATCTGGCGCGCGGGGGATCCGAAGGTCGAGGGCTATGTGGTCGCCAGCGACGCGCGCCGCGACGGCCTGGCCGCGGGGTATTGATGAAGCACCCAGCAGCCTGGCGTAGCCAGTACTGCGGGCGCCCTGGAACGGCCGGCTGCGCGGCCTGGGGTGAGGATGCGCATCGACTGAGTCGCTGATGCTGCCACAGCATGATGCTCCTAAAAATATAGCTTCCGGTCTGATCCTGGCCGTTGTGGGGGCGATTGCCTTCAGCGGCAAGGCCATCATCGTCAAACTCGCCTACCGCTATGGCGTGGACGCGGTCACGCTGATTGCCTA
Source organism: Hylemonella sp. (assembly GCA_031970695.1). Classification (GTDB taxonomy): domain Bacteria; phylum Pseudomonadota; class Gammaproteobacteria; order Burkholderiales; family Burkholderiaceae_C; genus Hylemonella. The sequence continues at coordinate 5,554 of DALYHW010000112.1, read as the reverse complement.
CCGCATGTTGTTTGCCTTGCCGCTGTTTGCGGCCATGGCCTGGTGGGCCAGCCGTGGCCAGCCAGCACTGACACGGCGCGACGTACTGGGCGTGCTGGGACTGGGGTTCAGTGGCTACTACCTGGCCAGTTTCCTGGACTTCGCCGGGCTGGCTTACATCACGGCCTCGCTGGAGCGGCTGATCCTGTACCTCACGCCAACCATCGTGCTGCTGCTGGGTCGGGTGCTTTACGGTCGGCGGGTGAGCCGGCCGCAGATCTGGGGCATGGCGATCAGTTATGCGGGCGTGCTGCTGGTGTTCGGCCGCGAGGCGACACTGGCTGGCAGCCATGTGGCCTGGGGCTCGCTGCTGGTGTTCGTGAGCGCGGTCAGTTACGCCGTCTACCTGAGCTACAGCGGCGAAATGGTGCGGCGCCTGGGCTCGCTGCGCCTGGTAGGGCTGGCCACCAGCGTCGCCTGTGGCCTGTGCCTGCTGCAATTTGCCGTATTGCGGCCGCTGGCGGCGCTGCAGGTGGCGCCCGAGGTGATCTGGCTTTCGCTGCTCAACGCCACGGCCTGCACGGCGGTACCCGTGCTGCTGGTCATGATGGCCATCGAGCGTATCGGTGCCGGTGCCACGGCACAGGCGGGGATGGTCGGGCCGCTTTCCACCATCCTCATGGGCATCTGGCTGCTCGACGAACCCTTCACGGGCTGGCTGGTGGTTGGCACCGTGCTCGTGCTCGCCGGCATCTTTGTTTTCGGGCGGGCGGCAAGGGCGGCCGCCGATTGAAGACCCGGCGGCCGCAGCGGATCGGCAGCGCACGTATCATTCCGGCCATTCAGTCATCACTCACAGGAACACCACCATGGATCTCGGAATTGCAGGCAAATGGGCGCTGGTTGGCGGCGCCAGCAAGGGTTTGGGTTACGGCTGCGCGCAGGCGCTGGCGCGCGAGGGTGTCAACGTCGTGATCGTGGCGCGCGGCGCCGAGGCCTTGCAGGCCGCAGCGACCCGGCTCAAGGCCGAGGCGCCCGGCGTACAGGTGATTGCGGTGCCGGTGGACATCACCACAGCGGCGGGCCGCGACGCCATCTTCGCGCAGCGCAAGGACTTCGACATCGTCGTCACCAATGCGGGCGGCCCGCCGCCCGGCGACTTCCGCGACTGGGACCGCGAGGCCTGGATCAAGGCGGTGGATGCCAACATGCTCACGCCCATCGAACTCATCAAGGCCACGGTCGATGGCATGGCCGCCCGCGGCTATGGCCGCATCGTCAACATCACGTCGAGCGCCGTGAAGGCACCGATCGATATCCTGGGCCTGTCCAATGGCGCGCGCAGCGGCCTGACCGGTTTCGTGGCGGGCGTGGCGCGCAATCCCAAGATCGCGGCTAAGGGCGTGACCATCAACAACCTGCTGCCCGGCGCTTTCGACACGGACCGCCTGAAGGCCACCATGGAAGGCGCGTCCAAGAAAACCGGCAAGCCCATCGACGAGATCGCCGATGCGCGCCGCCTGACCATTCCCGCCCAGCGCTTCGGCACGGCCGAGGAGTTCGGCGCCATCTGCGCCTTCCTGTGCAGCCAGCACGGTGGCTACATCAACGGCCAGAACGTGCTGGCCGACGGTGGTGCCTACCCGGGCACCTACTGATCCGCTGCCACGGCCTCGGCCAGCGGCAGCCACAGCATGACGGTGGTGCCCTGGCCCGGGACGCTGGCCAGCCGCACCTCGCCGTGGTGCAGTTCGACGATCTCCTTCACGATGCTCATGCCCAGCCCGGTGCCGGGGATGTTGCCGGTGTCGTCGGCGCGGTAGAAACGCTCGAACACCCGCGCCAGCTGTTCGGCGGTCATGCCGATGCCTGCGTCGCTCACTTCCATCCCGACGCGGCGCGCGCCGGGCGCCTCGTCCACGTGCAGGCTGATCCGTACGTCGCCGCCGCCCGGTGAGTACTTGTAGGCATTGGAGATGATGTTGAGCATCGCCTGCTGCATTTTCTGGCGATCCACGTTGACGTACAGCGGCAGCCGGCCCGGCGCGACCCTGGGTGCCTCGCGACCCGCCGGTACCTTGTAGCCGGCGATGGTGTCGCTCACGAGGTCCTGCAGGCAGCAGTGCTCGATCACGAAGTCCTTGCCCCGCCGCGACTCGATGCGCGCCAGGTCCAGCAGCTCATTGATGATCGACGACATCAGCTGCGATTGCCGCGAGATGGTCTCCAGCATCTGCTGGCGCCGGGGCGCGTCGAAGTCGCGCATGCGCAGCAGTTCCGTATAGCCGTAGATACTGGCCATGGGCGTGCGCAGTTCATGCGCGGCCGTCGTGAGGAACTCGCTTTTCATGCGGTCGACTTCCGTCTCGTGCGTGACGTCGCGGAAGTAGAGGATCTGCGAGACGCTGGTGGCAGAGTCCGGCACCCGGATGCCGACCTCCAGCACCCGGCTGGCGGGGGCGGCGAGTTCGAAGGTCTGGCGCTGGTTGTCTGCCGGGCCGATGCCGTTCTGCTGCTGCTGCCGGAAGGTGGCCAGCAGCGGCGCGATGCCGGGGAAAGGTGCCGAGGGCACGCATTTGCTGGCGATCAGTTCATGCAGCGCTTCCTCGCTCATGCCGCTCAGGTCGGTGCCTTCCAGGCCCGTCATGCGCAGGAAGGCACCGTTCGCAAAGCTGACACGGTGCTCGGCGTCGAACGACACGAAGCCGTCCGGGCTGAGCGCAAAAATGGCGTCGAGCTGCTCGTTGCGGACATTCAGTTCGTGGGTGCGTTGGTCGACCAGCGCCTCCAGCGACTTGCGGTACTGCTCCAGTTCCGCCTCGACGGCTTTGCGCTGGGTGATATCGCGCACCAGCGCAAGAATGAATCTCTGGCCATTCCACTCGGCAAGCGTGGCCGTCACCTCGGCCGGGAAGATGCTACCGTCCGAACGCCGGTGCCGGCTCTCGAAAGTCGGGGTGTGGGCGTCGATGGCCTTGAGCCGCGCGTCGATCACCGCGAGCGAGTCCAGGGTCCACTGTGAGACATGCAGTCCTACCAGCTGCTCGGGTTGATAACCCAGCATTTGCGCAAATCGCGGATTGGCCTCGATCAGGTAGCCATTGGGCGAAATGATGACGATGCCATCCTGCACTTTTTCGAACAGTGTCCGGCGCCGCGAGGCTTCATCGGCGATCTGCCGCTGGGCAAGCTCCTGCTGGGCGTCCTGCACCGCGATGGTGTCCAGCAGATGGTCAAAGTGCCGGGTCAGGGCACCGAGCTCGTCCTCGTGCTTGGGCCGGCCGACGCGGGCCATGCGATCGCCCTGGCTCACGGCCGTCATGACCCGGCCGATGGTCTGCAGCCGGCGCGTCAGTTCCCGCCCGGTGCGCAGGAACAGGACCGAGATGACCAGCATGGTCAGCGCCAGCAGCCCCCCCACGATGCCCAGCAGCAGGAACGCGGCCTGCTGGTAGGGCGCGGCAGGAAAGCTCACGCCGATCATGCCGATGCGCCGACCGTCACCGTCCTCAATGGCTTCGAAGCCCGAGATGAAGGTGTCGCCCCCGAAGTCCAGCTTGCCGAGCCAGGGCATGCCCTGGCCCAGCACCGTCGCCTGCACGTCCTGGCGTGCCTCGCTGCCGGGGATGCGCCCACCCATGCTGCGCTGGCGACTGATGGCGATGTTCAGCCCATCGAGGTAGATCGCGGAAATGCCCTCCGCATCGCCGGGCAGGGTGCCCAGCGGGTAGATGACCTGCCGCATGTGCTCGATCAGCGCCTCGTTGCGGTTCAGGAGGATGCCGCCGACGAGGATGGCGTCCGGCGCATCGACGGCGAGCGGAAAGTGTGCCGCGGCATTGATCAGCAGCCCGTCGGTGGGCGGCCCCGGGTCGGTGGCAGAGGCCGTCGCCGGGATCACACGCGCCTGCGCAGGGAAATCGGGCGAGAAGGCGCTGAGCTGTTCAGGGGTGTAGCGCTCGTAGGCCGAGTTGCCCACACCGATGCGGGCCTGCCGGATCACGTAGGAGTCAGGGACGTAGCGGCCGGGTGCAACATCCGTGCTCGACCCGATCACCCGGCCGTCAGACGTGGCCACCAACAGAAAGTCGAGGCCGCCGCTGCGGGCGGCGATCGCCAGGGCCTGGTTCAGGGCTGCCTGGTTGGTCGCCCTGGGGTTGACCAGGCTCATCAGGCGCTCCGAGGCGGCCAGCTGGCGGATGCGCACCCCGGCCTCGTGGCGCAGCTGTTCCAGGTAGTTGCGTGAGCCGGCCAGATTGCCGCGCAGGTTGGACAGCATCAGGGATTGCGCCCGCTCGCCCCCCACCAGGACCAGGACCGCGATCAGGGCGGGAAACGCCACGAGCAGCGGGGTCAGGCCCAGCGCAATCAGCCGAAACCTGAGCGAGTGTTCCCATGCGGTTTTCAGGCGCAGCAGTCTGCCCCGGCCGCGGCCCGGTGGGCGAGCGGCCGGGTCTGCCGGCGTGGGGGGGTGCTTCGAAAGGGCCATAGGACTGCGCTTCGGTGCTTGGAAATTATATCAAAAATGATAAAATGCGAAATATCGGAAATCCGTATGACGGTGAAAGGAATCGCAATGAAGAGATATCGGCCCCTGCTGATGGCACTGCTTGCTTTCGGCCTGGTCGCCTGCGGGCCCAAGCCGCCGATACAGATCGGCTTCATCGGTGGCCTGACCGGCTCGAACTCCGACAATGGCCAGTCCGGCCTGAATGGCGTGATCCTGGCCGTCGAGCAGTTCAACCGCGCCGGTGGCGTCGACGGACGCCTGGTCGAACTGATCTCCCGTGACGACGGCCAGAACCGCGAGATGGCGGTACGTTCCGCCAACGAGCTGGTCGCGGCCGGGGTGGACGCGGTGGTCGGGCCGTTCACGAGCAGCATGGCCGAGGTCATCGTGCCGATCACGGGCCAGGTCGGCGTCTTCGAGGTCAGCCCGACCATCACCTCGATGGACTTTTACGGCAAGGACGACAACCTGTTTCGCATCAACCGCACCACGCGGGACAACGCGCGCGACTACGCACGGGTGCTGATCGGTCGCGGTCAGCAACGCGTGGCCGTGGCCTATGACCTGCGCAACCGCAATTTCAGCGAATCCTGGCTCAAGGAGTTCCGCGCCACGATGCAGGCCCAGGGCTACGCGCTGGCGGCCGAGGTGCCCTACGAGTCCGGCCCGAGCACCAGCTTTCAGGAGGTGGTGCGCAAGATGCTGGTCGGCAAGCCCGATGGCCTGTTCTTCATTTCCGGGGCGCTGGACGTGGCCCGGCTGGCGCAGGCGTCTCGCAAGCTTGCGCCCAAGCTGCCCATTGGCGCGTCCGAATGGGCGTCGACCGAGCAGCTGATCGAGCTCGGTGGCGAGGTGGTCGAGGGCCTGCTGATCGTGCAGAACTACGACCGCGATGATAGTTCCGCCCAGTTCCGCAACTTCACCGAGGCCTACTACAAGCGCTTCCAGCGCAACCCCGGTTACAGCTCGGTGGCCGCCTACGATGCGACCACGGTGGTGCTGACGGCGCTGAAGAATCGCCGCAAGGGCGAGACGGTCAAGGCGGCGGCCCAGCGCGTGGGCTCC
>DALYHW010000111.1:0-9000 GCA_031970695.1 Hylemonella sp. | reverse complement strand
GGCGCCGCACGCCCCGCCAGCGCGCTGGCCCGGGTGCAGGCCTCCTGCACCAGCGCCGTCATAGCCGGCGGGAAGTGCGTGGGCTTGCGCTCGAAGATGGGCTCCAGCGCCACACGGGTACGGCCGGCACAGGCCTGCAGGACTTCGCGCATGACAGCATCGAAGCCGGCGAGCACGCTTTCGTCCACGCACCGCATGTCGATCGTGAACTCGACTTCGCCGGGAATGGTGTTGATCGAATTGGGCCCCACCACCCAGCGCCCCAGCGTGAGGCGCAGGCCGCTGGCCTGGCGCTGCGCCGCCTCGGCGTACAGGCGGTGCGCCATCTGGATGCAGGCCGCCATGGCATCGGTGCGGATGTCCATGGGCGTGGTGCCCGCATGGGCCGCCACGCCGCTGACCTTGACGCGGTACCAGCGCACGCTCTGGATGCCGGTCACCACGCCCAGCGGCACGCCAGCCGTCTCCAGCACCGGACCCTGCTCGATGTGCAGTTCCACGAATCCCGCCAGTGGCAGCCGCGGCGCGCGGCGCGGCACATCCGGCAAGGCCTGCAGCGCACGGTCCACCGCCTCGCCAAAACTCTGCTGCCGCCCGTCGCGCACCGCGCGGTAGCCCGCGACGCGGGAGGGGTCGACGTAGGCGCTCGACCCCATGCAGCCCGGCCCGAAGCGGCTGCCCTCCTCGTTGGTCCAGACCACAACCTCGACCGGGCGCTCGGTCTGCACGCCCGCGTCCTGCAGGGCCTGCAGCACCTCGAGACCGGCCACCACACCGTAGGCGCCATCGAGCTTGCCGCCCACGGGCTGCGTGTCCACGTGGCTGCCCGTCATCACGGGCGGCAGCTCACGACGGCCGGCGCGCCGGAAAAAAAGATTGGCGCACTCGTCGATCTCGACCGTGCAGCCCAGGGCGCGGGCCTGGTCCACCAGGTGGCGCCGGGCCTGCAGGTCGATCTCGGTGAGCGTCTCGCGCGCCACGCCACCGTCGTCACGGCCACCGAAATTGGCCAGCGCGGTAATTGCCCGGCGCAGGCGTTCGCTGTCAACGCGGCGCAGCACCTGCTCGGCGCTGGCCTGCGTGCTTGTGTTCTGGTCCATCTGCATCCTCATACTCACGATTCTGCCCGCCCGGCCGCGCGCTGCAGCCGGTCGGCCACGGCCAGCACGCGCCCATCGGCCCAGCACGGGCCGATCACGGTGACGCCGATGGGCAGGCCCTGCGGCCCCAGGCCCAGGGGCACGTGCACACACGGCACGCCGAGCAGGGTCCACAGGCGGTTGAACAGCGGGTCCCCAGTCGCCTGCAGCCCGGCCGGTGCCTCGCCCATGGCGCTGGGCGCCAGCAAGACGTCGAACTCGCCAAACACCTGGGCCAGCGCACAGCGCGCGCGGTCCGCCAGCGCATAGGCCTCGGCCACGCGCGCACCGTCCAGGCGCTGCGCCGCGGCGAGAAAGTTGGCAAACGCCGGGCTGAACAAGTCGGCGTGCTCTCGCCGCTCGGGCGCGAAGGCGACCAGCGCCTCGTAGCCCATGATGTCCACCTGGGCCTGGGTCAGGCCGTCCCACGCGGCGGGCCAGGCCAGCTCGCCCAGGCCCGCGCCACCGCGCTCAAGCAGGCGGCCGGCGTCAGCCAGGGCCTGGCGAACTTCCTGTGTGGCATGGGCCCAGTGCGGCGTCTGGCACAGCGCCACCCGCACCGCATCCGGGCTGTCGAGGGGCAATTCCCTGCGCGCGAGCACACCGACAAAATACGCCGCGTCGTCCACCGTTCGGGTCAGCACGCCCAGCGTGTCGAGGCTGGGCGCCAGTGGCTTGATGCCGGCCAGCGGCAGGGTCCCGTGGGTCGGCTTGTAACCGACCACGCCGCAGAAGGACGCAGGCCGCACGATAGAGCCGGCCGTCTGCGTGCCGAAGGCCACCGGCACCATGCCCGCCGCCACCGCGGCCGCCGAGCCGCTGGAGGAGCCACCCGGTGTGTGCGGCGTGGCCGCCGGTGCGCGCGGATTGCGCGTGGGACCGGGCTGGAAGGTGGCGAACTCGGTCGTCACCGTCTTGCCCATGATGAGCGCACCAGCCTCGCGGCAGGCGGCCACGCAGGCCGCATCGAGCGTCGGCTGGTGCCGCGCGTAGATGGGGGAGCCGTAGGTCGTAGGCTGGTCGGCCGTGTCGATGAGGTCCTTCACGCCCACGGGCACGCCCAGCAGCGGGCCTCCGGCGGCGGCACGGTCGAGCGCGCGGGCCTGCTCCCGCACAAGGGTGGAATCGAAATGCTGCCAGGCCTGCACCTCGGCTTCACGCGCGGTGATGCGTTCGGCGTAGGCACTGGCCACCGCCTCGGCGCTGCAGTCACGCCGCGCCACGGCCGCCGCCAGGTCCCGCAGCGACAGGGAGGTCAGATCACGCATGGCCGGCCCTCATCCGAAATACGCGGAACGCACTTCGTCGTTCTCCGACAGGGCCTGGGCGCTGCCTTCGGCCACGACGCGGCCTTGTGACAGCACGTAGCCGTAGTGCGAGATTGCCAGCGTCTGGCGCGCGTTCTGCTCGACCAGCAGCACGGTAATGCCCAGCTCGTTGATCTGCCGGATCACGCGGAAATTTTCCTTCACGTACAGCGGCGACAGGCCGAGCGAGGGTTCGTCGATGACCAGCAGCTTCGGGTTGGCCATGAGGCCGCGCCCGATCGAGACCATGGCCTGCTCGCCGCCGGACATGGTGCCGGCCAGCTGCCCTGCGCGCTCCTTGAGGCGCGGGAACACCTCGTACACGCGTTCGATGCGGCTGCGCAGCTGGCTGGCGTCGGCCTCGAGGTAGGCGCCCAGCGTCAGGTTCTCCTGCACGGTCATGCGCGGGAACACCTTGCGCCCTTCGGGGATGCAGGCAATGCCGCCGGCGATGATGCGGTGGGTCTTCTCGCGGGTGATGTCGCGCCCGTCCCAGAGCACCTGGCCCTGGCGGGCCGGGGTGAGGCCGAGGATGGCGCGGATCAGCGTGCTCTTGCCAGCGCCGTTGGCGCCGAGGATGCAGGTGATTTTGCCGGGCTCGGTCTGGATCGAGACATCGTGTAGGACGTTGACCTTGTCGTAGCCGGTGGTCAGGTTGCGTACGGTCAACAGGCTCATGCTGCCTCTCCCAGGTAGGCGGTCTGCACATCGGGATCGGCCGTGATCTCGGCATAGCTGCCTTCGGCGATCTTGCGACCGTAGTTGAGCACGATGCAGCGCTCGGTCACGCGTTCGATGACGTTCATCTCGTGCTCGATCAGCACCACCGACAGCTTGTTCATGCGGCTGCGCACCTGCAGGATGTCCTGCATCAGCTCGTCGGTCTCGTCGTGTGTCATGCCGGCCGAGGGCTCGTCCAGCAGCAGCAGGCGCGGCTGGCTCATGAGCGCGCGACAGACCTCGATGCGGCGACGGTCGATCATGGTGAAGGTCTCCACCGGCTCGAACAGGCGCGACACCAGCGGCGGGCTGAAGATCTGCAACAGCTCGCGCACCCGCTCCACGTAACGCTCGTACTCGGCGCGGAACGCCTTGCGGCGCAACAGGTTGAACACCAGGCCGTGCTGCATGTGCTGGTAGTCGCCAATCACGATGTTGTCGAACACGGTGAGCGAGAGCGACAGGCGCGAACGCTGGAAGGTGCGCGCCACCCCGCTGCGGTAGATCTCCTGCGGCGTACGGCCGATCACCTCGGCGCCGTCGTAGCGGATGCTGCCGCCGCTGGCCTTGTACAGGCCGGTCAGCACGTTGAAGAAGGTGGTCTTGCCCGAGCCGTTGGGGCCGAGCAGGCCCAGCACCTCGCCCTCGCGCACCTCCATGCTCAGCGCGTCCAGCGCCGTCAGGCCGCCGAAGCGCATGGTGAGGTCCTGGACCTCGATCAGGTTCACGTGGCTCATTTGGACGCCTCCCCGCGGAAGAAGATGCGCGTCTTGCGCGGCAGCAGGCCCTGGGGGCGGAACAGCAGGATCACGATGACGAGCGCGGCAAACAGCAGGAAGCGGTATTCCTGGATGAACTGCAGCTTCTCCGGCAGCACCAGCACGATCATCGCCGCGGGCAGCAGGCCCACGATGTTGCCCAGCCCGCCCAGGATCACGATGGACAGCATGAGCAGCGAGTCGGCAAAGGTGAAGTTGTTCGGCGCCACGAAACCCGAGACCATGCCGTAGAGCGCCCCCGCGATGCCGGCAAAGAAGTTGCCGGTCGTGAAGGCGATCACCTTCCAGCGTGCGATGTGCAGGCCGAAGGTGGCCGCGGCCGTCTCGTCGGTACGCACCACGTCCATGCTCAGGCCGACCCAGGAACGCTCCAGGGCGCTGACCAGCGCATAGACCGCACCAAAGACCAGCAGGCTGAGCAGCGCGTAGCTGACGTAGAACGACATCTCGACACCGGCAATCGGCACCCCTTCGTTGAGCGCCACGCCGAACAGTTTCATGCCCGGCACCTGCAGGCCCTGCGGACCACCGAGCACGTCGTTGACCTCGATGAAGGTCTTGAACAGGATGCCGAAGGCGATGGTCACCAGGACGGCGTAGTGGCAGCGCGTGCGCAGCACGGGCGTGATCAGCACCGACCCGATGCCCGCCGCGATCAGGCCCGACAGCAGGATCACCAGCAGGTGCGGCACCTGCGTGTGCGCCGCCAGGACGGACGTAGCGTAGCTGCCGATGCCGAAGAACGCGGCGCCGGCGAAGTTGGCCACGCCCGAGTAGCCGAACTGCACCGTCAGCCCCAGGCAGGCCGTGGAGTAGAGCAGCACGGCGCAGAGCATGAGCAGCACAAAGTGCGAATCGCGGAAGGCCACGATCAGCGCGAGCGCGGCCACCACGGCCAAGGTGCGCGACAGGCCGCGGCGCTTGGCCGCGGCGTCCTCAAGCTGGCGCGTCACGCCCGAGCGGCGACCCAGGGCCACTGCCACGGCTGCCAGCGCGACCAGGACGGCCACGCCGGTCTGGCTCTCGGCATGCAGGAAAGCCCACACATACACGGTCAGGGCCACGGCCGCGGCCACCAGCATGGCGACGGGAAATTTTTCGATCTGTCTCATGATGTCGTCACACCCGTTCGCTGGATTTTTCTGCAATCAGGCCGGTCGGTTTCCAGGCCATGAAGATGATCACCGCCGCGAACGCGAACACGTCCTTGTAGGCGCTGGGCACGTTGGGGATCAACGCCGGCAGCAAGGCGCTGCCCAGCACCTGCAGGGTGGCGAACAGGAAGCCGCCGATGATGGCGCCGTACATATTGCCCAGGCCGCCCAGGATGGCGGCGGCAAAACCGATCACGCCCAGCAGCAGGCCGACGTTGAAGTTGACCTCGTTGTAGTACAGGCCGTTCATGATGCCGGCCAGCGCCGCCAGGCCCGAGCCCAGCGCGAAGGTGAACAGCACCACCGCCTCGAAGTTGATGCCCATCAGGCGCGCGGTCTCGCCGTCCTGCGCCACGGCGCGGATGGCCATGCCCAGCTTGGTGCGGGTGATGAGAAAGTGCACGCCGGCAATCGCCGCCAGTCCACCGGCCAGCAGGATCAGGTTGTCCACGCGCAGCGCGAGGCCGCCGAGGTCCAGTGTCGCGGTCGGCAGCAGCGCCGGGAAGGGCTTGGGGTTGGAGCCGTCCGGATAGAACAGGCGTACCGCTTCGCGGATCACCGTGCCCAGCATCAGCGTGGCCAGCAGCGTGTTGAGCGGTGGCGCCTTGTGCAGGGGCAGGATGAGGAAACGCGCGATGCCCGCCCCCAGCAGGCCCGTCAGGCCCACGGCAAACAGCACCACGCACAGCAGTTGCAGCAGCGGCGACGTGAGCCCCACGAAGGTCAGCCCGATCGAGGCCGCCAGCCCCGCAAACGCACCGACCATGAGCATGTCGCCATGGGAAAACTTGATGACGTCCAGCACCCCGAAAAACAGGGTAAAGCCGACGGCGACCATGGCATAGATCATGCCCAGCATCAGGCCGTTGAAGATGTATTGACCGATTTCACTCATCGATGCGTCCAGAAGTAGAAGTCATCGCCCGCGCCAAGGGGCGCGGGCGTTATGCCCGGTCGGGCCCGGGCCCGGGCCGGTTCAGTCAGCTCAGCGGCCGGCCAGCTTGCGCTTGCCCTTGCCGTAGCTGCTGTCTTCCCACAGCACCCAGGCGCCGTCCTCGACCACGTACTTGCTGATCAGCGGCACGATGTTCTGGCGATGGTCGTCGAAGGTGACCTTGCCGATGATGGTGTCGGCATCCTTGGTCTTGTTCAGCACTTCCAGCACTTTCTTGCGGTCCGGACCGACCTTCTCGACCGCGTCCATGATCAGGTTGGCGGCGGCAAAGGCGAAGGGGCCATAGGCTTCGGCCGGCTCGCTGTATTTCTGCTGGGTGTACTTGCCGGTGAAGAACAGGCCACCGGGCAGTTTCTCCCAGGGCGCGCCTTCAATGAAGGACAGGCTGCCTTCGGCCAGCTCCTTGCCGGCACCGGTGATGTAGGCGTCGGACTTGATGCCCGAGGTGCCCTGCAGCTGTGCCTTGATGCCCAGTTTCTCCATCTGGGTGCGGATGCGCACGCCCAGCGGGGTCAGGCCGCCGAAGTAGATCACCTCGGGCTTGAGTTCGCGGATCTTGGTGAGTTCGGTGGTGAAGTCCTGCTGGTCGGCCGTGACACCGAAGGTACCGAGGATGGTGCCGCCGTTCTTGACCAGGTAGTCGCTGAAGTACTTGTTGTGGCCTTTGCCGTAGTCGGTGGTGTCGTGGATGATGGCCCACTTCTTGTAGCCCAGCCCCGTCATGAACTTGGCCGCCACCTCGTTCTGGTTGATCATGGTGCCGTTGACGCGGTGCACTTCCTTGAAGTTGTTCGCGTAGGTCACGTCGGGCAGCACGGCGCCCCAGACGATGGCGGGCATGCCGAAGCGGTTGTAGACCGTGGTCGTGGCCATGGCCACGGCCGAGCAGTAGTGCGTGACACCGGCCACGATGCTGCGGTCCGCAGCCACCTTGGTGGCCACCTGCACCCCCACGTTGGGCTTGCACTCGTCGTCCTGCGTGACCAGCTGGTAGGTGTACTTGGACTTCGGATCGTCGTTGCGCAGGCGCACGGCCAGGTCGGCCGAGTTGCGACCGCCCAGACCCATGTTCGACACGCCCCCCGTCAGCGGCGCGATGAAGGCAATCTTCACGACGTCCTTGGCCAAAGCGGGAACGGACAGCAGCGTGAGCGCCGCGCCGGCCAGCAGGGCCGAGCCTGTGCGAACGGTTTTCCTGGAGAGCATGGTCATTTCCTTTCAGTGAAATGGAGAGGTCGATCAACATCAAGCCAGCACGAATCCGGTGCCTTGCACAAAATTCAAGTGACTTGAATACACCAAGCAACGTTTATGCCACAGGGGGCAGGCGGGTTTGATGGGGGAAACCCGCGCCAGAATGGGGCGGACGCACTGACGCCGTGCACCGTGACGCGGCAGCGGGCAAAAAAAAGGCCGCGCGATGCGCGGCCTCTGTACACAGCGGGAAGCGCTCAGGCGTTCCAGCTCAGGTTGTTGCAGGCGGCGCACTCTTCCTTGAGCCAGCCCAGGCGGACCATCAGGGCATGCACCTTGCAGCCCACGCAGAAGCCGAGCACGGTCTCCATCCACATGAAACCCAGGCAGACCCAGACCAGCGCCAGCGGAATCCACCGGGGCATGTAGTTGGTCGTGGTGGGCAGCAACTCGTGCATGGCCACCGTATTCACCCAGCCGGCAAACACCTCGGGGTTGAAGAACACCAGGCAGACCGAGATGAAGGTCGCACCGATCGACCACGCGAAACGCTTGGGCGTCAGCGGCTTCCACTCGGGGGCGTGGCTGCGTGCCAGCAGGCTGGCCACCAGGATGGTGGGCGAGAAGCGCGCGCTGAAGACGAACATGCCGGCCAGCATCTCGAACAGCGCATAGAGCAGCACCCAGGTCTGCAGCGTGTAGTCGTAGGTGCGGCGCACGGCCTCCACGTGGTAGAGGATGCGGCCGTCGAAGTCGGTCTCGAAGGTGTCCTTGATGTAGTCGCCCGTCACCACCCAGTGCGAGCCGTACACCGCGTCGTACAGCGTGAAGCTCATGAACAGCGGGATCGCCAGCATCAGCCCGGCGCGGATGCGTACGGCGATGTCGTTGATCTGGATGACGTTGGCACCCGGTTCCATGAACCAGAGCTTGCGCAGGGTGTCGGTGAACCGACCGTGCGGGGTAGTGGATGACATGCTGGAACGCTCCTGTTGTCGCGGGCGGGGCGACCGGCCAGCCGCCCCCCGATCCGTTTGATTATTCGAACCTGAGCATATAAGAAAGTTTCAATTTCATCGGCCGGGTTATCACTTACATGGCGCTCTCCGCGGCCCCAAACCGCTCGCTACCCGGCCCCAGCCTGACCGATAGCTGACTTTTTGCGTACGGCCGCGCGGCACGGCGGCTGGCCTGCCCGGCACCGATGCGACGGGGCCCGTGCTTGTACCCCGAACCGTGCCTTCTTGCAGGCAGCACCCCGATTTCACATCAAGGCGCGCGGTGTTATCCGCGCGACAGCCGCAGCCCACGAGACGCGGGGGCTAAGATTCGCTCCCTCCCGGCCGCTGGTCGGGATTTGTTTTTATTGCAGGAACCAGGAATGCTTTTCGAACCGTACACCGCACGCACACTGCAACTCGCCAACCGCACCGTCATGGCCCCCATGACCCGCAGCCGCGCCGTCGACCACAACACGCCCAATGCGCTGATGGCCGAGTACTACGCGCAGCGCGCCAGCGCCGGCCTGATCGTCACCGAAGGCGTCTCGCCCTCCCCCAATGGCCTGGGCTACACCCGCATCCCCGGCCTGTTCAATGCCGAACAGGTGCGCGGCTGGAAGCTGGTGACCGACGCGGTGCATGCCAAAGGCGGCAAGATCGTGGTGCAGCTCATGCACACGGGCCGCGTGACGCACGTCGCCAACCTGCCTGCCGGCGCCGAAGTGATCGGCCCCATGGGCACCGTGCTGCC
>DALYHW010000110.1:0-9063 GCA_031970695.1 Hylemonella sp. | reverse complement strand
CCCAGCAGCCGGCCGGCGGCGGCCGCACGCTGGACTTCCGGGTGGGCGTGGCCGACTCGGTCGCCAAGTCCGTGGCCTACCGGCTGCTGGAGCCGGCCATGAACCTCGCGGATCCGGTCCGCCTCATCGGCGTCGAAGGCAAATTCCCTGACTTGCTGGCGCAGCTGGCGCTGCAGCGGCTGGACCTTGTCATCGCGGACGAACCACTGACACGCCGCATCAGCGTCAAGGCCTACAACCATGCGCTCGGCACCTCACCCATGAGCTTCTTCTGCGCGCCCGGGCTCCGCGGGCAACTCAAAGGCGAGTTCCCGCAATGCCTGCACGGTGCCCCCATGCTGATCCAGGGGGCCGCGTCCTCGGTGCGCCAGCAGCTTGACGGCTGGCTGGCGCGCCAGCAGATCCAGCCGCACATCGTCGGCGAATTCGACGACGGCGCCCTGATGACGGCGTTTGGACGCGAGGGGCGCGGTGTCTTCATGTCGCCCGGCGTGCTGGAGGCCGAGACCGTCGCGCACTATGGCGTGGAAGTGATCGGTCGCAGCGAGGAACTGCTCGAGGAGTTCTACGCGGTTTCCGTGGAGCGACGCATCACCCATCCCGCGGTGGTGGCGATCACGCGTGCCGCGCGTGGCCGCCTGTTCCAGGGCTAGGCTGGTACTCAGGCCGGTGTGCAGGTCTGGCCCGCGCGCAACCGCTCCGCGCGCTGGGGCGTTGCCGGGTGGGTGCTGAGCCAGTCACCAAGCACGCTGCTGCCCGATGGGGCCTCGTCCTTGTGCCTGTCCGTTGCCTTGCTGCCGCGGGACATGCCCAACAACAGATCGGCCATGGGGGCCGTAGGGCGTTGGGCGCGCGCCATGAGCGCGAGGGCGAAGCAGTCGGACTCGTTTTCGTGCTGACGCCGGTAGGCCAGGCCGGTGAGCAGCGTGCTGGTCATGGAGACCACGCTGGAGACGTCGCCCAGTGCCAGGCCCAGGCCGACATTGAGCACCCCCTGTTCCACCACCAGGCGCGTGCCGTGCCGGTGCTCCACGTGGCCGATCTCGTGGGCCAGTACGCCCAGCAGGGCGTCGTCGCCATAACCGCGCTGGCCTGCCAGCTCCACGATCTCGTCGGTCATGACCACGATGCCGCCGGGCAGCGCAAAGGCATTAGGGCCCATGCCACGGCGGAACTGCAGTTCGTAACGGGGCGCGTAGGCACGATAGCGCTTGAGCGGGGGCTCGATGCGTTCGAGCAGTTCGCGAAATTGCGCCCGCAGTTCGGCCTGGCGGGCGGCGGGCAGGCGGCTGGGCTTGAGCCAGGCCTGGTCCACCTGCGCCAGGGCCTGCTGACTCAGGTCGAGTTCCCAGGCCAGCGGCACCTGCCGCGTCAGCTGGGCCGCCGCCCAGGGCGTACCGTAGCGATAGAACACAACGAGCCCGATGATGGCCACGGCCAGCACGCTGAGCAGCACCGGCCAATGCATCTGCATGCGCTGCGCCAGCCCGTGCCGAGCGCCGGCGCGCGTCAGCGCCGCCTGCCAGGCGCGGGGCTGGTCCAGCTCGATGCTGCCGTGGTCGCGCAGCGCGACCGTGAGGCGTTCGGGGGTGCGGTCGGCGCTCCAGAGTGGCGGCCATTCGACTTCGTCGTGCGGGAACAGCCGCGAGGCCGGGTAGGGCTGGTCCAGCACGTGCAGGCGCAAGGCTGGCCCCTTGCGTCCGGGCTCCAGCGCGACCAGTACCTCACGCCCGCGGCTGCTTTGCCCGTTGTACCAGCGGGCCTTGAGCAGCTCGGCGGGCTCGGACGAGGCGGGCATCACGTCAGCCGATCAGGTCCAGGCCGGCGGCATCCGCCAGCGCGTCGCCCAGGCCGCCTTGTTGTTTCGCGAGCTGGCCGACCAGCTGGTCCATGCCGCCCTTGACGTGCAGGGTCACGGAGTCCACCTTCAATCGGTATTCACTCACCCGCGCAAACGCCCGGTAAAACCCCAGCGTGACCACCGTGAGCAGCAGATTCTTGAGGCGCAGGCGGACGTAGGCCCAGGGCTGCAGGTCACTGCGAAAGCGCGCGACATGGCTGAGGCCGATGTTGTTCCAGATCAGCTGGAACATGCGGGCTTCGCGGTAGGCCCGGGCCGGCGCGGTGGCGATGACGAGGCCAAGCATGATGGCCAGCACACCGACGAACACCAGCAGGAACATCAGCGACCCCATGCCCTTGGCCGGCGTCAACAGCACCTGCGCGCCGAGGACCAAGCCGACGGCAATCAGCAGGACCAACACCACGCCGCCGATGAATACGCCCACGGTGGTCAGCCAGATGCGCACGAAATCGCTGTACACCGGCTTCCAGCGGCCGGCCTGCTGGCCCAGGCCGCCGCGGCGTACCAGCAGGCTCTTGTAGTTGTATTCGATGCGGATGATGCACAGCACGCTCAGCACCAGGCCCAGCGCGAACAGCCCGCCCATGGCCGCATTGATGCGCGGCAGCACCGGAAAGGCCGGGGCGCCCGGTGCCTGGGCGGACGAAGGGGGTGCCGCCAGGTCCGGTGCGAGCGCATGCAGCCCGAAGATGATGGCGATCCACACGACTGCCAGGGCGAAGATCGGCCAGCTCGCCAGATAGACCTCGCGCCAGCTGGCCGAGAAGTGCAGTTGCAGCCCCCGCCAGCGCGTGCTGCTGAGTCGAAAACGCATGGCACTGCCCCAGATGAAGGGCGCCAGGAGTGCGGCGGCCAGGATGAAGAGGGCGACCGCGGTGTCCTGCCCGGTTTCGGACGCGATGTTGAACGCCACATAGAGCAGGGCGAACATCAGGAAGCCGAACACCATCTTGCGCAGCGGGGCGGTGAACTCCAGCGGGCTGCCGGCGACCTCGGTGTGGTCGTAAAAATAGCGCGCGGTACGCCGCCGCGCCCAGGGGGTGTACAGACCCAGCGTGACGATGGTCAGCAGGATGTTGACGATCCAGACGCGGAAGTATTCCCCGCCTGTGCCTGAAAACCGAAGGCGATAGGCATCGATGCCATGTCGACCGGCGCTGCGTTCCATGGGGCTCCCTGCTGTTGTGCGTTGCGATCCAGTTTAACGTGGCACATCCGGTCCAATGCCGCGTCATCCCCGCGTCTGTTTGCGCTGGAGGCCAGGAAGGTGTTGGCCCTAGAAGCGTTCATGCGCCTGCAGATAGCGCCATTGCCCTGGCGGTACGGCCGCCAGATTCACGCGGCCGATACGCAGTCGATGCAGGCCCAGCAGCTGGAGTCCGGCGCGTTCGCACAGGCTGGCGACCAGGCCGGACGGCCCGCCCTTGATGGCCAGGCGCAGCCGGCTGTGGCCGTCGCGCCGGCTGCTCACGCTGGCGCGCAGCTGCACCGGGCCGGCCTGAGGCGGGGTTGCCGGGACCTGTTGCAGCAACTGCAGCTGGGCGGGCGTGACGTCGCCCTGCACGTCGACCATGAGTTCCGTCTCGATGAGATGGGCTTCCTCGGTGAGTTTGCGTGCGATGCGCCAGTCCTGGGTGTAGACCATCAGGCCGCTGGCCAGCGTCTCCAGTCCGAGCGCCGGGGAGAGCTGGCTGAAATGCCGTTTGAGCACGCGCAAGCCGCTGGGATCGGACGGCCAGTGTGTGCCGGGTTGCAGCAACTGCTGGGGCGCTGCGTGCCCCGCCGGTTTGTGCAGCAGCAATGTGACGGGCACCGGCGGCTGCAGGCTCGCGCCGGGGTCGAGTTCGATGCGTTCGTCCGTGACACGGAAATGGGGCTCCTCCACCACACGCCCGTCGACACGGGCCCAGCCGCCCTCGATGTACAGCTCGGCCTGGCTGCGCGAACAGGGCAGCTGGGCGGCCAGCCGCTTGGAGAGGCGGACCGGTTCGGTCATGGGTGGCCCAGGGCCTGCAGCCGTTCAACGTGGGCCTGCAGCGAGCGCTTGGCCACCGGCCAGATGCTCGCGGGCACGTCGTCATAGGCCAGCGCCACCCAGTCGTCGAGCGTGCCGTCGGGTCGTGCCTGCATCGCCACGCGGACCTTGGCCTCGCGGGCAAGGCGGTGGGCCTTGAGATGGGCAATCACCGCGCGCGCGTCGTCCATGACGTGGCCATGCGCCGGCAGGACGTAGCGCAGCCCATGCGCCGCGCAGGCGGCGTCGAGCGCGTCGAGCGCGTCCAGGTAGGCTGTCATGTTGCCGTCTGGCGGATTGATCACGGTGGTGCTGCCGTTGAGGATGTGGTCCCCCGAAAAAAACAGGCCGTCGCCGTCTGCTGCCACGCGCAGCAGGCACAGGTGGTTGGCCGCATGGCCCGGTGTGTGCATGACCTGCAGCGTGTGGTGGACCCGGCCATCGGCATCCTGCAGCGACAACTGCTCGCCCTGGGCGAGCGCGCGGTCGGGCGTGAAGCGGCTGGAGGGGCTCGCCGTTGCGGCCGAGGGCAGGCCGAGCACCGGGGGCCTGCGGCCGCTGCGCCCGGCGCACAGGGCCTGCAGCGGGCGTGCGGCGGGTGCATGGTCGGCGTGGGAGTGGGTGCAGACGATCAACCGGATGTCGCCCGCCGTGCACTGCCACAGGCGCTCGATGTGGCCGGTGTCGTCAGGCCCCGGGTCAATGACGATCCAGCCGCAGGCGGTGGAGCCGACCAGGTAGCTGTTGGTGCCCGGGCCGGTCATCACGCTGCCGTTGTTGGCGGTGACGCGCACGACCTCGGGCAGCAGGCGAACCGCCTGTTTGTGCTGCCAGGGCGGGGCCGAAAGCAGGCCACCCTGCGGTTCCTGCGTATGCGAGCGCTGGGGGTTTGGATTTACCATGCAGCGATTCTGCAGCCAAAAAGCAGTTCACACGTGCCGCGATGACGGCGTCCAACAGGAGACAAAGACATGTTCAAACCCGTGAAATGGATGGCCATGCTGACGCTGGCCGCATCGGCCCTGGCGGCGCCGCTGGCCGCGCAGGCCCAGGACTGGCCGCAGCGACAGCCCATCAAGCTGGTGGCGGTCTTCCCGCCTGGCGGATCCGTGGACCAGGTGGCCCGCCTGCTGGCGCCGCACCTGCAGCAGGAGCTGGGTCAGAACGTGGTCGTCGAGAACAAGGGGGGCGCCTCGGGCTCCATCGGCGCAGCCCAGGTGGCTGCCGCGGCCCCCGACGGCTATACCTTCGCTGTCGTGTTCGACACGCATGGCGTGAATCCCAGCCTCATTCCCAACCTGCCTTTCGATTCGCGCAAGGACCTGAGCACGGTCGTGGTCGTCGGCACCTCGCCCATGGTGCTGGCCACCCACACCGGCTCGGAGTTCAAGACGTTTGGCGACGTGCTCGCGGCGGGCAAGAGCGCCAAGGGCGCCAGCTACGGCACCATCGGCTCGGGCAGCCTGGGACACCTGGCCATGGCCCTGCTGGGCAAGAACAACAACCTGAACTTCGTGCACGTGCCCTACAAGGGCGGTGGCCCGCTGATGAATGACGCGGTTGCCGGCCATGTGCCGCTGGCCATCGGCTCCGTCTTCGTGGTCAAGCCGCACATCGACAGCAAACGCATGCGCCCGCTGGCCGTGACCAGCAGCAAGCGCGCCGCCGACCTGCCGGACGTGCCCACGATTGCCGAAAGCGGTTTTGCCGGTTTCGAAGCCCCGGCCTGGTGGGCCGTGCTGGCCCCGGCCAAGACCCCCGCGCCCATCATCAAGCGCATGAACGAGGCCATCAACAAGGTGATGAAGAATCCCGAGGTGGCCAAGCGCCTGGACACGCAGGGCATCGACGTGCTGGGCGGTACGCCGCAGGCCGGGCAGGCCTTCATCGAGCGCCAGATGGACATCTGGGCCAAGGTCGTCAAGGACAACGACATCAAACCCGACTGATCCAGCGCCGGCATGGCCGGACTGCAGGGGCTGCGGCAGGACGTCGCAGCCCCTTTTTGCTCCCGGGTGTTCAGTGCTCCGGCGTGATCTGCAGAGCGACCAGGAACCTGGCGACCATGTTGTAGGTGGCGATGGCGCTGGTGAGTTCGACGATGCCGGTTTCGTCGAAGTGCCGGCGCAGCGCGTCGAAGACTTCGTCCGCAACCTTCACGTCCAGCGTCATCTGTGCGGCGTAGCGGATCACCAGGCCCTCGACGTCGTCCAGCGCCGGGTCGGCCGGCACGCCCCGGGGATTGGCTTTGACGAAGGCATTGAGCGCATCGAGCTGGGCCTGCGTGCCACCGGCGGCCAGGAAGTCCGGCGCGTGGTGGTGGTACTCGTACTGGGCGCCGGTCAGCAGCGCCACGGTGCAGATGCCCAGCTCGCGCAGCTTGCGGCTGGTGGGCAGCTCGGTGCGCACGGCGCGCAGGTAGGTGTTCCAGCCGCGCGCCAGCGGCTCGCTCCACAGCAGGGCCTTGTCCAGGTTGATCAGGGTGCCGCCGCGGCGTACCTTGATGGCCTCCACCAGTTCGGCGGGTTGGGTCTTGCGCTCGGGGGTCCAGTCGGGCAGTCGCATCGTTGTTTTCTCGTCGGTGGGTGGGTGAAGCGCCAAGGATAAACCGTGAATCGGCGGATAATTTGCGGCCATGCGTATCCGCTTCACCAAGATGCAGGGCGCGGGCAATGATTTCGTCGTACTGGACGAAACCCGCAGCCGCCTGGGCCTGAGCACGGCCCAGTACCGCTGGCTGGCTGACCGCCATTTCGGCGTCGGTGCCGACCAGATCCTCACCGTGCGGCCGGCCCCGGCCGCCGGCCTCGACTTCGAATACGTGATCCACAACGCCGATGGTGCCGAGGTCGAGCAATGTGGCAACGGTGCCCGCTGCTTTGCACGTTACGTGCGCGACCAGGGGCTCACGGCCAAGGACACGATCCGCGTGCAGACCCTGGGCGGCGTGATCGAACCCCGCCTGACGGCGGACGGGCGCGTCACCGTGGACATGGGGGCGCCCGTCTTCGAGCTCGAGCGCATTCCTTTCGATGGTGCCGGTCTGACCGCCGCAGCCAGCGGCTCCTGGCAGACCTGGCCCTTGCCGGTCGGCGGCCACACCGTGCAGGTGGCCGTGGTGTCCATGGGCAATCCGCATGCCGTGCAGCTCGTGCCCGACGTCGACGCGGCGCCGGTGCACCAGCAGGGCCCGCAGATCGAGCACCACGCACGGTTCCCGCGTCGTGTGAATGCCGGTTTCCTCCAGGTGCTGGACCGTTCGCATGTGAAGCTGCGGGTCTGGGAGCGCGGCGCCGGCGAGACACTGGCCTGCGGGACCGGCGCCTGTGCGGCCGTGGTGGCCGGCATCCGGCTGGGGCTGCTGGATGCGCGCGTGGACGTGCAGACCCGCGGCGGCGTGCTCACCATCGAGTGGGCCGGCGGCGATCGTCCCGTGCTGATGACCGGCCCGGCCACCACCGTCTTCCAGGGCGAAGTGGACGTGCCCAATTTGTGAAACAGGAAGCCATGAGCACCATCACCGAACAAGACATCGCCAATTACCTGCGCAGCACGCCCGATTTTTTCGAGCGTCAGGCCGATCTGCTGGCCGACGTGCGCCTGGTCAGCCCGCACAGCCGGCGCGCCGTGAGCCTGCAGGAGCGCCAGGCCGAGATGCTGCGCGAGAAGATCCGCATGCTCGAAGGCCGGCTGATCGAAATGATCCGGCACGGCAGTGACAACCTGGCCTTGTCCGACCGCATGCTGTGCTGGGCCCGCGACCTGTTCCTCACCCACCCGCCGGCCGACCGGCCCGCGGCCATTGCCAGTTCCATCCAGCTGCAGTTCGCCGTGCCCCAGGTGGCGATCCGCGTCTGGGATGTGGCGCCGGCCTATGCGGGGGCGGCGTTCGCGCAGGGTGTGAGCGAGGACGCGCGGCTGTTTGCCAGTTCCCTGCACGAGCCTTTCTGCGGCGTGAATTCCGGTTTCGAGGCCACCAGCTGGCTGGAGCAGCCGGGCCAGGCCGTTTCGCTGGCGCTGTTGCCGTTGCGTCCGCTGGAGGCTGGCACCCAGGGGCCGGCTTTCGGCATGGTCGTGCTGGCTTCCCCCGATTCGCAGCGCTACACCAGCACCATGGGCACCGAGTTCCTGGCGCGCATCGCCGAGGTCGCGAGTGCCGCGCTGTCGCCGCTGAGGTAGATCGTGGAGTCGAGCGCCGTGCCCGCTGGCAGCGATCAGGCGCTGATCGAGCGATACCTGGAGCACGTGCGGGTCGAGAAGCGTCTCGCGCAGCGCACGGTCGAGTTGTACGCGCTGGACCTGCGCAAGCTGGGGGAGTTCGCGGGGCAGGCCGGCGTCTCCCTGCGCGACGTGCACAGTGCGCATGTGCGGCGCTGGATCGCGCAAATGCACGGTGGCGGCCGCAGCGGGCGCGGCATTGCCCTCATTCTGTCGGGCTGGCGGGGTTTCTACGCCTGGCTGGGGCGCGAGGGGCTGGTCGCCAGCAACCCGGTGCAGGACGTGCGCGCGCCCAAGGTGGCCAAGCCCCTGCCCAAGGCGCTGAGTGTCGATGACGCCGTGCAGCTGGCGGGGTTTCGTGCCGACGAGGCCGATCCCTGGCTGGAAGCGCGCGACGCCGCCATTGCCGAACTGCTCTACAGCAGTGGCCTGCGCGTGGGAGAGTTGACGGGGCTGGACGTGGCAGCCAGTGGTGCCGCGCGCGGCTGGATCGACCTGCAGGCCGGCGAGGCCCATGTGCTGGGCAAAGGCAGCAAGCGCCGTACCGTGCCCGTGGGTGCCGCCGCCCTGGCCGCACTGCACCGCTGGCTCGCACTGCGTGCCTCGGCCGGGGCGCCGGCAGGGCAGCCGGCCCTGTTCATCGGTCGCCAGGGTACGCGCCTGACAGCGCAGTCAGTCTGGCAGCGGCTCAAGCGTCGCAGCCTGCAGGCCGGGCTGGCCACGCCCGTGCATCCGCACATGCTGCGGCATTCCTTTGCCAGCCATGTGCTGCAGTCCAGCGGCGACCTGCGCGCGGTGCAGGAGCTGCTGGGGCACGCCAACATCACGACCACGCAGGTCTACACGCGGCTGGATTTCCAGCACCTGGCGCGCGCCTACGACGCCGCGCACCCGCGCGCGCGCATCAAGGGCGGGGGCAAGGCCTGACGTCCTAGAAGGTTTCCCAGTCGCCGTCGTCCGCTGCCTT
>DALYHW010000109.1:0-9291 GCA_031970695.1 Hylemonella sp. | reverse complement strand
CCAGCAGGCCAGCCACCACAGCGCTTTGTTTCAGTGTCTCGCGACGAGTTTGCATATGGGATACCTCAACGATGGAAAACACGGGTTGGAAAAATGGCACGCGCTGACCAGGGGTGGCCCAGGCCGGGACCCCACCACTGCGACAGTTTGTT
Organism: Hylemonella sp.; assembly: GCA_031970695.1. GTDB lineage: Bacteria > Pseudomonadota > Gammaproteobacteria > Burkholderiales > Burkholderiaceae_C > Hylemonella. Next base: position 9,139 of record DALYHW010000109.1, on the reverse strand, counting down.
CCGGAACTCATGCTGGACTGTTTCTTGTGTGAATCTCGATGACGGATGAAGCCGGATGGCCAGTCACGCCGGCGGTTGCGCAAACACCCGCTGGGCCACGCCCAGCGCCTTCTTCTTCTCGGACACCATGACGATCGGCCGCCCGTCGCGGCCGGTGACTACCTGCCAGTAGACGTCGTTCCACCAGCCTTCGCCCTCGGCCAGCGTGACCGGCTGGTCAAACGCAAACACGGTCACCAGCCCGCCCTTTTCAAAAAAGGTGGTGAGGTGGTAGGCCAGGCGGCCGTTGATGTCGCAGGGCCGCATGAGCTGCGGGTACCCGGGCACGGGCCGGCTGGGCTCCAGTCCGAGCTGCGCGAGCAGCCTACTGGTATCGATGAAGCTGCCGCGCAGCGTGCGTTCGTAATACTCGTGCTCGATGGCGCCGCGCACAAGTTCGGGCGGGCGGATGGCCAGCACGCCACCCAGCGCCGTGGTCGCCACCAACGCCACCACGCAGCACGCCTGCACCCAGCGACGCGACAGCCAGGGCGTGTGGCGGTAGAGGTGGGTTGGCGCCTCGCCGGCTTCGTAGGCCAGCCCCAGTTCGGCGCGGGCGCGCAGGTCGAAATCGTCTTCGGAATGTGGGTACGACATGGCAGGACTCCCCGTTCAGACCTTTCTGATCGAGGTGACGTTGGTCACGACTGCCGCTGGCGCCGTGGCCGGTACCGGGGTCGTCATGGCGTTCTTGAGGGCTTCGCGTGCACGGGCCAGGCGCGAGAGGACAGTCCCCGGCGCGATTTCCAGTGCTTCGGCAATCTGCGCGGTCGGCATGTCGTCGAAGTAGTGGAGCACCAGCACCTCGCGATGGATGGGCGCGATGCGGCTGAGCGCTTTCACGATATCGAGCCGGTCGTCGATGCCGTCGACCATGGCCTCGCTAGGCGCGTCCTCCTCGCTGTCTTCCAGCGAGATGGTGCAGGGCGGCAGATGGCGAAAAATGCTGCGCCGCATGATCTGGAACAGCCAGGGCCGCACCAGCGCCGGGTCGCGCAACTGGTCACGGTGCTTCCAGGCGTTGGTGTAGCAGTCCTGCACGACGTCCTCGGCCACGGCGCGCGAACCCGTCAGGGCCCAGGCGCTGCGCATCAGGAAGCGGTAGTGATCACGTACCCACTGGTTGTAGCGGGCCTCGGAATTCAGGAACATGTGCAAGAGAGCGTGAAATCCCGGTCTCGATTCCCTCGCCGGGCGGAAATTTGCTCGGGGTTTACCCTTGCCGCCGGCTCAGGCGCGCATCAGCGCCTCGATCTCGTCCGGGTTCACGGGTACGTCGCGCGTGATCAGTTCGCAGCCGTCGGCGGTGACGAAGGCATCGTCCTCGATACGGATGCCGATGTTCCAGTACTCGCGCGGCACGTCCTCGGCCGGACGCACGTAGAGGCCGGGCTCGATCGTCAGGCACATGCCGGGGCGCAGGATGCGGCTGGGGCGGTCCTTGATGGTCTCTCCCGACAGCGGGTCCTTGCGCTCGCTGGTCTGGCCCAGCTCGCTGGGCTCCACATAACTGCCGCAGTCGTGCACGTCCATGCCCAGCCAGTGGCCGGTGCGGTGCATGTAGTAGCGGAAGTAGGCGCGGCTGGCGATGACGTCGTCCACGGTGCCGACCTTGTGGCGGTCGAGCAGTCCCAGGTCGAGCAGGCCCTGTGCGAGCACACGCACTGTGGCCTCGTGCGGGTCCGTGAAGCGTGCGCCGGCGCGGGTTGCGGCCACCGCCGCATCCTGCGAGGCCAGCACCAGCTCGTACAGGCTACGCTGCGGCGCGGTGAACCGGCCATTGGCGGGGAAGGTGCGGGTGATGTCGCTGGCATAACCGTCGAGCTCGCAGCCGGCGTCGATCAGCACCAGTTCGCCATCGCGGATGGGGGCGTTGTCGGCGCGGTAGTGCAGCACGCAGGCGTTGGCGCCGGCGGCGACGATGGAGCCGTACGCCGGGTACTGCGAGCCGTGGCGGCGGAATTCATGCAGCAGCTCGGCGTCCAGGTGGTACTCGCGCACGTCCTGGCCGTCACGCAGCATGCGGGCCGAGAGCTGCATGGCGCGCACGTGGGCGCCCGCGCTGAACTGCGCCGCGCGGCGCATCACGGCTTGTTCGTGCGCGTCCTTGACCAGGCGCATTTCGTCCAGCAGGCCGCAGAGGTCACGCTGGGCTTCGGGGCACAGCGCGCCGTAGCGCACGCGGGCACGCACGGCCTTGAGCCAGCCGTCGATGCGGCCTTCCAGGCCGGCGTGGGTGGCGAAGGGGTACCAGACCGTGGCCTTGTTTTCCAGCAGCCGCGGCAGGCGCTGGTCGAGTTCGGTCACGGGGAACGCGGCGTCGATGCCCAGCGCTTGCGGCGCCGCCTCGGGCCCGAGGCGGATGCCGTCCCAGATCTCGCGTTCCAGGTCCTTGGGCTGGCAGAACAGCGTGGTGTGGCCTTCGCTGGTGATGACCAGCCAGGCGTTGGGTTCCCCAAAGCCGCTGAGGTAGTGGAAGTAGCTGTCGAAGCGGAACAGGAACTCGCTGTCGCGGTTGCGCAGGCGTTCCGGCGCGGTGGGTACGATGGCCACGCCATCGGGGCCGAGTTGTGCGGCGAGGCGGGCGCGACGCTGCGCGTAGAGGCTGGCGTTCGGGACGGTCGTCATGTGTTGCCTGTTTCGTTCAGTTGCTCCAGCCGTTCGGGCGTGCCCACATCGGTCCACGCCCCGGTGTAGAGCTCGGCGCTGATGCGCTGATTGTCCATCGCCGTGCGCAACAGGGGTGCCAGCGGGGTCTTCACGCCGCCAGGGTTGCCGCCCGGGATGTCGCACCAGGGGCGCTGGAATAGCTCGCGCCGGTACAGGCCGATGGTGCTGTACGTGTACTGCACGGCGGCGCGGTTGCGTGCCAGCTGCCGGCCGGGGGCCCGGGGGTCGGCGGCCAGGCCGAAGTCACCCTTGGGGTTGTGTGGCGGGTTGGGCACCAGCCAGAGATGGGCCAGCTTGTCGCTGCGGGCAAAGCGCTGCACGGCCTGCAGGCTGAAGGCAAAACCCGGCGTGTAGACGTCACCGGCCACGATCCAGAAGATGTCGCCCAGCAGGGGCAGCGCCCGCACGATGCCACCCAGCGTCTCGAGTGCCCCCCCGAAGTCGCGGCCCTCGTGCGAATACGCAATGTCCAGCGCGTGTCCCTGGCTGCTGAGCGGCTGCTCGCCGAAGTGCGCGGGAATCTGCTCGCCCAGCCACGCGGTGTTGATGACCAGCTCCCGGAACCCGCCTGCGGCCAGCGCGTCCACGTGCCATTGCAGCAAGGCCTTGCCCTGCACCTGCAGCAGCGGCTTGGGCGTGGCGTCTGTCAGGGGGCGCATACGTTCGCCGCGGCCGGCGGCCAGCACCATGGCCCGGATGTGTGTGCTCATGGACTGGGGCTCTTCACGTCACCCCGGTGCAAGGCCTGCTGCTCCACATGGCCGGGGTCGAACAGTTCGATCAGGTGGACCAGCAGGGCCCGGGCCCGGGCGGAATGATCGCCGCCGAAGTTGCAGACGTAGACGTCCAGCGTCACCGCGCCCTGCTCGGGCCAGGTATGGACGCACAGGTGGGACTCGGCCAGCAGCACGGTCGCGGTCACACCCGCAGGCTGCCCCGCCACGGCGGGGAAGGTGTGGGCCAGCCGTGCCACGGCCTGCAGGCCGGCCTGCAGGACCGCCTGCTCGCAACGTACCAGCAGGCGGGGGGCATCGGTCAGCCAGGCGGGGTCGCACTGGCAGTCGTGGAGGTCGGCGATGAGGTGGAGGCCTTGCACAGACCTGACTTTAGACGATCCCCGGCCGGCGCCACGCCGCCGGCCGGGTGATTCCGCCGCCCCGGTAAAATCAGGGGTTTCCCCAGCTACCTCACACCGGAGCCGCCCTCCATGGCAAATACCCGACAGATGGCCAACGCGATCCGCGCGCTGGCAATGGACGCCGTACAACAAGCCAACTCCGGACACCCCGGTGCGCCCATGGGCATGGCCGACATGGCCGTGGCACTGTGGGGTGAGCACCTGCAGCACAACCCCGCCAACCCGCAATGGGCCAACCGCGACCGCTTCGTGCTGTCCAACGGCCATGCGTCCATGCTCCTGTACGCGTTGCTGCACCTGAGCGGCTACGACCTGCCCGTGCAGGAACTCAAGAACTTCCGCCAGCTCGGCAGCAAGACGGCCGGCCACCCCGAAGTGGGTCACACGCCGGGTGTCGAGACCACCACGGGCCCGCTCGGCCAGGGGGTCACCAACGCGGTGGGCATGGCGCTGGCTGAAAAGCTGCTGGCCCGGGAATTCAACCGCGACGGCCACAGCATCGTCGACCACCACACCTATGTCTTCCTCGGCGACGGCTGCATGATGGAAGGCATCAGCCATGAGGCCGCGGCCCTGGCCGGCGCCTGGAAGCTCAACAAGCTGATTGCGCTGTACGACGACAACGGCATCTCCATCGACGGCCAGGTCACGCCCTGGTACGGCGACAACACGGCCCTGCGCTTCGTGGCCTACGGCTGGAACGTGATCGGCCCGATCAACGGCCATGACGTGGCAGCCGTCTCCGAGGCGATCGCGCGCGCCAAGCAGTCGGACAACCAGCCCACGCTCATCATCTGCAAGACGGCCATCGGCCACGGCTCCCCGAATCGCGCCAACACCGCGAAGGCGCACGGCGAGCCCCTGGGTGCCGAGGAGATCAAGCTGACCCGTGAGGCCCTGGGCTGGAACCACGAGCCCTTCGTGATCCCGCAGGACGTGGCCACTGACTGGGATGCCACGGCGCGCGGCGCCGCGGCCCAGGCCGCCTGGGAGCGCAAGTTCGAGGCCTACAAGGCCACCCACCCGCAACTGGCCGCCGAGTTCGAGCGCCGCATGAAGGGGGAGCTGCCCAAGAGCTTCCACCAGGTGGCCGTCGATGCCGCCGTCGCAGCGCATACCAAGGCCGAGACCGTGGCCACGCGCAAGGCCAGCCAGATCGCGCTGGAAGCCTTCACGGCAGCGCTGCCGGAACTGCTGGGCGGCTCGGCCGACCTGACCGGCTCCAACCTCACCAACACCAGTTCCACGCCCAACCTGCGCTTCGACGCCGACGGTAACGGCAATGGCGGGCGCCACATCAACTACGGGGTGCGCGAGTTCGGCATGGCCGCCATCATGAACGGCGTGGCCCTGCACGGCGGCTACATCCCCTACGGCGGCACCTTCCTGACCTTCAGCGACTACTCGCGCAACGCCATCCGCATGGCCGCACTGATGAAGCAGCGCGTGGTGCACGTCTTCACGCACGACTCCATCGGCCTGGGCGAGGACGGGCCCACGCACCAGTCGATCGAGCATGCGGCCAGCCTGCGCCTGATCCCCAACCTGGACGTCTGGCGCCCGGCCGACACGGCCGAGACCGCCGTGGCCTGGGCTGTCGCACTGCAGAACCGCAACAAGCCCACGGCCCTGCTGCTGTCGCGCCAGAACCTGCCCTACGCCCCAAAGAAGGACCTGGGCGACATCAGCCGCGGCGCCTACGTGCTGTCCGAGCCGGCCGACGTGGGCCTCAAGAAGAAGGCCCAGGCCGTCATCATTGCCACCGGCTCCGAAGTTCAGCTGGCCCTCAAGGCCCAGGAGCAGCTGGCCGCGAAGAAGATCGCCGTGCGCGTGGTCTCCATGCCCAGCACCACGACCTTCGACCAGCAAAAGGTCGCCTACAAGCAGGCAGTCCTGCCGGCCGGCCTGCCCCGCGTGGCCGTGGAGATGGGCGTGAGCGAGGGCTGGTGGAAATACGGCTGCGCCGCCGTGGTCGGCATCGACTGCTACGGTGAATCAGCCCCGGCGCCGGTGCTGTTCAAGTACTTCGGCTTCACTCCCGAGAACGTGGCGCAGACGGTCGAAGCCGTGCTGGCCCGCCGCTGAGATTCCAGTTTTTCATTAACCAGAGAGCACACCATGACGATCAAAGTAGGTATCAACGGCTTCGGCCGCATCGGCCGCAACGTGCTGCGTTCCGCAGTCGCCAACTTCAAGGACATCGAGATCGTGGGCATCAATGACCTGCTCGAGCCCGATTACCTGGCCTACATGCTCAAGTACGACAGCGTGCACGGCCGCTTCAAGGGCGAGGTCTGCGTCGAGGGCAGCAACCTGATCGTCAATGGCAAGAAGATCCGCCTGACCCAGGAACGCGATCCGGCCAACCTGAAGTGGAAGGATGTGGGCGCCGACGTGGTCATCGAGTCCACCGGCCTGTTCCTGGACAAGGCCAGTGCCGAGAAGCACCTGGCTGCCGGTGCCAAGAAGGTCATCATTTCCGCCCCTAGCAAGGACGACACCCCCATGTTCGTCTTCGGCGTGAACGACAAGACCTATGCGGGCCAGGCCATCATCTCCAACGCGTCGTGCACCACCAACTGCCTGGCCCCCGTGGCCAAGGTCCTGAACGACAAGTGGGGCATCAAGCGCGGCCTCATGACCACCGTGCACGCCGCCACGGCCACGCAGAAGACCGTGGACGGCCCGTCCAACAAGGACTGGCGCGGTGGCCGCGGCATCCTGGAAAACATCATCCCTTCCTCCACGGGTGCTGCCAAGGCCGTGGGCGTGGTGATTCCCGAGCTCAACAAGAAGCTCACGGGCATGTCCTTCCGCGTGCCGACGTCTGACGTCTCCGTGGTCGACCTGACGGTGGAGCTGAACAAGGAAGCCGACTACAAGGAAATCTGCGCCGAGATGAAGGCCCAGAGCCAGGGCGCGCTCAAGGGCATCCTGGGCTACACGGAAGACAAGGTCGTCGCCACCGACTTCCGCGGCGAAACCTGCACCTCGGTGTTCGACGCCGAAGCCGGCATTGCCCTGGACAAGACCTTCATCAAGGTTGTGGCCTGGTACGACAACGAGTGGGGCTACTCCAACAAGTGCCTCGAGATGGCGCGCGTGGTCGCCAAGTAAACGACCGACCCGCCACAAAGGCCTGTACCGGTGACGGTACAGGCCTTTTTTTCGTTCCGGCCCGCTTTTGCCCGGCCCGGCGCTTGCCTGCCTAGGAAATTTTGTACATAGTGCGTCAGAAGAAAAACGGAGGAAGTGCCATGAGGCTGTTACACGGGTTGTTTCTGTCCCTGTCGCTGCTTGCCGCAGGGGGCGCGCGGGCCGAGACGGGGGTGACGGACAAGGAGATTGTGGTCGGCCAGTTCGCCGCGATGAGCGGACCCGCGGCCCAGCTCGGCCAGCGCCTCAATGCAGGTATCCAGGCCTATTTCAAGGCCGTGAACGACCAGGGCGGCGTCAACGGACGCACCCTGCGCCTGCTGACCCGTGACGACGGCTACGAGCCGGACAAGGCCGTAGCGGCCGTCAAGGCGCTGATCGAGCAGGATCAGGTGTTCGCACTGGTCGGTTCGGTAGGCACCCCCACCGGCCTGGCGGCGGTGCCGGTGCTGACCGCGGCCAAGGTACCCCTGGTGGGCATGTTCACCGGTGCGCAGGGTCTGCGCGAGCCCTTCAATCGCCATGTCTTCCATGTGCGGGCCAGCTATTTCGACGAGACCGAACGTATCGTCCAGCACCTCACGACGCTGGGCGTCAAGAAGATCGCCGTGTTCTACCAGAACGATGCCTACGGCAAGGCCGGCCTCGAAGGCGTGACGCGTGCCCTGGCCAAGCGACAGCTCAAACCGGCGGGTCTGGGCACTGTGGAGCGCAACAGCCCGGATGTGACCACCGCGCTCAATGCCATCCTGCCCGCCCAGCCCGAGGCCGTGGTACAGATCGGCGCCTACAAGGCCTGTGCCGAGTTCATCAAGCAGGCGCGGGGCAAGGGTTACGGTGGCCAGTTCTTCAACGTGAGTTTCGTTGGCTCCAAGGCGCTGGCCGACGAGCTGGGTCCGGCGGGCATGGGCGTGGTGATTTCCCAGGTGGTGCCTTTCCCCTACATCCCCTCGTCGAGTGTCGTGCGCGAGTATCAGCAGCGCATGAAAGACATGGGCGAGAAGGAGTTCGACTTCTCCAGCATGGAGGGCTTCCTGATCGGCAAGGTCTTTGTCGAAGGCTTGCGCCGCGCCGGCAAGAGCCCGACACGCGAGTCCCTGATTGCCGGCCTGGAGTCGATGAAGGAGGTCAACCTCGGTGGCTTCGAGATCAGCTACTCGGCCAAAGATCACTCGGGCTCCAGCTACACCGACCTCACCATCATCGGCCGCGACGGCCGTTTCGTCCACTGAGGGATCGGCCCGCGCACCCGGTCGGAATGCAGGGGCCGCCCAAGGGGCCTTCTGGTTTACTTCTTGCGACCGTACTTGGCCGTGAAGCTGGCCTTGCCCAGACTGTTGGCGTTGATCATGAAGCCGGCCAGCGCCGCGGTGGCATCGGCCGGGATGTCGAGCTTGTCGATCTTGAGCGCATGCACGGTGAAGACGTAGCGGTGCGGCTTGTCGCCCTGCGGCGGGCAGGTGCCACCCCAGGCGGCCACGCCGTAGTCGATGCGCACCTGGCGCGCTCCGGCGGGCAGGTTGGCGCCGCTGGCGTTGCCCGCGTCGGATTTGAGTTCGTGCACGTCGGCCGGGATGTTGATCACCGACCAGTGCCACCAGCCCGAGCCGGTGGGCGCGTCCGGGTCATAGACCGTGACGGCGAAGCTGCGGGTGCCCTGGGGCGCGCCGCTCCATTGCAGTGCCGGTGACTTGTTGTCGCCGGAGCAGCCGAAGCCGTTGAATTCGAAGGTCCTGGGCATCATGGCGCCCGCCTTGAGTTCGGGGCTGGAGAGCTTGAAGCCGGCGGCCTGGGCCGGTGCGGCCAGCGCGGTAGCGCTGGCCAGGGTCAGTGCCAAAAGGGTCTGTTTCACGATGATCTCCCGAAGGTTGGACATAGGGGCCGGGCCGCGTGGTATCAGCTCAGGTGCTTGCCGATGATGCCCGCGATCTCGAACATGGTGACCGAGGCCTTGCCGAACACCGGCTTGAGCTTGGCATCGGCATTGATGGTGCGCTTGTCCTTGGCGTCCTGCAGGCCCTGGGCCTTGATGTAGTCCCACAGCTTCTTGACCACCTCGGTGCGCGCCACCGGCTCGCTGCCGATGACCGCCGCCAGCTCCGCGCTCGGCGTGAGGCCCGCGGCCGCCTTGCGCGG
>DALYHW010000108.1:8943-9306 GCA_031970695.1 Hylemonella sp. | reverse complement strand
CGCACCACGGTTCGAGACCACCCAGAACTGGTGCCGCAGCCTGGGCGGGTTCACTCCCGCGGCGACCGACCTGAGCGGCGACCCTGCGCTCGACGCGCTGACCGCCCGTGCCCTGCTGGAACAGGCTGGTCTGGGCGCGCGCGCGGATGCCGCTGCGCCGCTCCTGCTCGAGGCCGCACAGCAGCTCGCGCCGCTGGCTGCGGCCGTACCGCCGGGCGGACGGACCGATTGGGGCTCGCGCGCCCGGGGCGCCGCCCTGGCGGGCCTGGAGGGCGGCGCCCTCGCACTGGAAGCGGCTGTCGGCCAGCTGGCCGTGACCTGGGCGGCCCATTCGGCCTATGCCAGTGATGTGCTGTACACACT
>DALYHW010000108.1:0-8933 GCA_031970695.1 Hylemonella sp. | reverse complement strand
GGCAACGGACGCCCTGGTCGCCGTGCAGGGCTTCCAGCCCGACCCGCTGCCAGTCGCCCTGCAGGCGGTCTGGGGTGAGCGCATGGCGATCCTGCCCCTGGACGGCCGGCACGATGCGCCCATGGCGGCGCCGGCCTTGCATCGGGCCCGCGACGCGCAGGACGAGGCACAACGTGCCGCCGCCTGCGTGCTGCAGCACGTGCAGGCGGGTCGCACGCCCGTGGCGCTGGCGGTGACGGACCGTGCCCTGACCCGCCGGGTCCGTGCAATGCTCGCCCGCCAGGACGTGCAGATCCGCGACGAGACCGGCTGGAAGCTCTCCACCAGTCGCGCCGGTGCGCACGTGATGCTCGCGCTGCGGGCCTGTGCGTGGAATGCGGCCAGCGATGCCGTCCTCGACTGGCTCAAGCATTCCCCGGTCTACGACCCGGGTGCAGTGCGGCAGCTGGAGGCGGCCTTACGCCGCCAGCCCCAGCGGGCCTGGCGCAACGTGCCGTCGGCGCTGGTGACGCGCGACCAGCCCGAGCTGGACGCGCTGCTGGTGCAGGTGGAAGCGCACCGTGAACGGCTGGCGCGGGGTCGTGTCCTGGGGCAGTGGCTGGTGGCCTTGCGCGATTTGTTGCAGGCCTCGGGCCAGTGGGCGTTGTTGCAGGATGACGTGGCCGGAGACGCCGTGCTGGCGGCGCTGCGTCTGGCGCAAGCCGGCACTACCTTGCCGGACGATGCATTGTGGTCACGCCGGCGGTTCTCGTTGGCCGAATTCACGCGCTGGGTCGACGAGGTGCTGGAGGCTGCCAGCTTCCGGCCCGAGTACCCGCTGCAGGAGCAAGTCGTGATCCTGCCCCTGGCCCAGATGCTCGGGCGTTCTTTTGCGGCCGTCGTGCTGCCCGGATGCGACGAGGTACGCCTCCCTCCCTCACCCGAGCCACCCGGGCTGTGGACTGCGGTCCAGCGCGCCGCGTTGGGCCTGCCCGCGCGTACGGTGCTGGAGGATGCCCTGCGTGCCGCCTGGCGCCACGCCCTGTCGGGTCCTGCGGTCGATGTCCTGTGGCGTACCAGCGATGACGGTGGCGAGCCCCTGCTGCCCAGCCCGCTGGTGCAGCAGGTTATCTTGCAGGCGGGCGATCGCCAGGGGGCGGATCCGCGCGTCGGCCGGGTGCTATCGCCGGTGACCGTCCTGCGGCCGGCCCCGTCCGCACCGCAGCTGACCACGCTCCGCGTCTCCGCCAGTGCCTACCAGGACCTGCGCGACTGCCCCTACCGCTATTTCGCGTTGCGCCAGCTGGGCTTGAAGGAAGCTGAGGAGCTTGAGGGGGAACTCGACAAGCGCGACTTCGGCCTCTGGCTGCACGCCGTACTCAAGAGCTTTCACGAGCGGCTGCGGGATGCCGCTGCCACCGGCCCCGGGGCGCGGCGCGCCTTGCTGGACGCCGCGGCCGACGAGGTGACGCAGGCACTGCGTCTGGCCGAAGACGAGTTCCTGCCCTTCCGGGCAGCCTGGCCGCGGGTGCGCGACGGCTACCTCGAGTGGCTGGCACAGCATGAATCCGGAGGCCTGCACTACGCGGAGGGCGAGCGTGACGCCAGCCAGGGGCTCGGAGATCTGGTGCTGGTGGGGCGGCTGGACCGGGTCGACCGCTCGGTTGGCGGTGAGGCCATAGTGATCGACTACAAGACCGAGTCGCAGGGCGTGACGCGGGGTCGCATCAGCGAGCCTTTCGAGGATACCCAGCTCGCCTTTTACGCGGCGCTGCTGCCCGATGACACGCTGCGTGCCGCCTACGTCAACGTGGGCGAGCGCGAGGGCACCCGGACTTTCGAGCAGGTGGACGTGGTGCCGGTGCGCGACGCCCTGCTGCAAGGCATGGCCGATGACCTCGGGCGCATCGCCCGGGGCGCGGCGCTGCCAGCCCTGGGGGACGGCAGTGTGTGCGACTTCTGCGCCGCGCGCGGGCTGTGCCGACGGGACTTCTGGTCCGATCCGGGCGAGGAGGGCGTGTCATGAGCCTGCCTGCCTACGAGCTCAACCGGCAGCCGGTCTCCGCCGAAGCGTTTTACCGGGTCGCCTGTGATCCGCGACGCGACGTCGCGGTGGAGGCCTGTGCCGGCGCGGGCAAGACCTGGATGCTGGTCTCGCGCATCCTGCGCGCCTTGCTCGAGGGGACGGCGCCGCAGGAGATCCTTGCCATCACCTTCACCAAGAAGGCCGCGGGGGAGATGCGCCAGCGTCTCATGGAGTGGTTGCAGGCGTTTTCCGTGGCCTCCGACGATACGCTCCTGCAGGAGCTGCGGGTGCGCGGCGTGGAGGCGGCACGCGCGCAGGAGCTGGTCGGGCCACTGCGTGCGCTGTATGCGCAGCTGGTGGCCCAGGGCCGGACCGTGCAGATTCGTACGTTCCACAGCTGGTTTGCCGCGCTGCTGCGCAACGCGCCGATCTCGGTGCTGGATGCTCTTGGCCTGCCCGCCGCTTACGAGCTGCTGGAGGACGATGCCGAGGCCGTGGCCCAGGTATGGCGCCCCTTCCAGGCACGGCTGCTGCGCGAGCCTGCTGCGCGCGCGGACTACGAGGCCGTGGTGGCAGCGTATGGCCGTTTCCAGACCGAGAACGCGCTGGCCGCAGCGCTCCAGCGCCGCGTGGAGTTCGCCCTGGCCGACGCGCAGGACCGTGTACTGCCCTCGGTTCCGGCCTTCGGCCAGCTGTTCCCGGCGCTGGCGGGCCTGGCCGAGCCCGGTCTGGCCCTGCTGCAGGCGCCGGCACGACAACGCTGGCTGGCGCGGGCCCAGGCCCTGGGGCAGGAGGGCAACAAGACACCGCAGAAGGCTGCGGCGGCCGTCATCGACGCCCTGAGCCTGCTGGAGGGCCCCGAGGCGGCGACGCTTGCAGCGCGCGCGCTGGAGCAGTTGCGTGCCGGTTTTTTCGTTGCGGGCGAAGACCGGCTGACACAGCATCTGAGAAAATACCCTGCGGCCCAGGAGGCCGAGGCAGAGCTGCAGGTCCTGTGCGCCGCGCAACAGCAACATGAAGCCTGGCTGTATCAGCAGCGCATGACCAGGCTGACGCGGGTCCTGGTCGATGCCTATGCCGCCCTGAAGCGTGATCGGGGCTGGGTCGACATGAACGACGTTGAACGGGCGGCATTGCACCTGCTGTCCGACCCCGTGCTCGGCGGCTGGGTGCAGGAGCGGCTGGATGTGCGGACCCGGCACCTGCTCATCGACGAATTCCAGGACACCAACCCCCTGCAGTGGCAGGCGCTTCATGCCTGGCTGAGTGCCTATGCCGGCAGCGGAGGCGGTGCGCAGGCGCCACGACTCTTCATTGTTGGCGACCCCAAGCAGAGCATTTACCGCTTTCGTCGTGCCGAGCCCCAGGTCTTCATAGCGGCCCAGGAGTTCGTCCGGGAGCTGGGCGGTGACCTGCTCAGCTGCGATCACACCCGCCGCAATGCGCCGGCCGTACTGGCGCAGGTCAACCAGGTCATGGGGCAGGCGCTGGCGCAGGGTGAGTACCCGGGCTTCCGGGGCCACAGTACCGAGTCGCAGGTCGCGGGCGCTGCGCTTGCGCTGCCGCAGATTGCACGGCCGGACCGCGACGCGCGGGGACCTGCACCGGTGGCGGGGTGGCGCGACAGCCTGACGACGCCTCGTGTCAAGGTCGAGGAGACGCTGCGCGCGCTGGAATGCCGGCAGGCGGCACGCTGGCTGGCGCAGCAGATCGACCTGGGCCTGCATCCGCGCGACATCATGGTGCTGGCGCGCAAGCGTGACCGGCTCGCGGCCATGCAGCAGGAGCTGCGTGCGCTCGGCATTGCGTCGCAACAGCCGGAAAAGACCCTGCTGGGCGATGCCCCCGAGGTGCAGGACCTGGTTGCGCTGCTCGACGCCCTGGTGTCGCCGGCACACGACCTGTCGCTGGCGCGCGCGCTGCGGTCGCCCCTGTTTGCCCTGGCCGACGAGGCGCTCATCGAGCTGGCCTTGCAGCAGCGGGCGCGTCGCCTGCCCTGGTTCGACCTGCTGCAGGAGGTTGCACAGCCGCCGGCGCTGCAGCGCATCGGCGCGCAGCTGCAACGCTGGAAGCGCTGGGTTGACACGCTGCCTCCCCACGATGCGCTGGATGCCATCTACGACGACGGCGATGTCGTGGCGCGGTTTGTCGCGGCGGCGCCGCCGACGCAGCGCGATGCGACACGCGCCAGCCTGGAGGCCTTGCTAGCCGCGGCTTTGCAGGTGGATGGCGCACGTTATGCCACGCCCTATGCTTTTGTGCGTGCCCTCAAGGCCGGCGGCGTTCCGGCGCCCACGCTGGCCGACGCCGATGCCGTGAGGCTGCTGACCGTGCATGGTGCCAAGGGGCTGGAAGCGCCGCTGGTGCTGTTGCTCGACACCGACGCGCCCGCGCAGCGCGCACAGACCATGAGTGTGCTGCTGGACTGGCCGGGTGAGGCCGAGGCGCCGCGCAGTTTTGTGTTCCTTGCCAGCGAGAGCCGCGTGCCGCCGAGCGCACGCGAGGCCATGGCGGCCGAGGAGCTTGCGCGCCAGCGCGAGGAACTCAATGCCCTGTACGTGGCGATGACACGTGCCCAACAGCGGCTGGTGCTGTCCTCGGTGCAGCCGCACAACGCCAACGGCGCAAGCTGGTGGCAACGCCTGCTGCCGGGTTGTGAGGGCGTTTCGGTGGACGCTACGGCGCCCCTGATTTCGGCCGCCGCACCCGGCGATGCCACTCCCATCGTCCTGCAGGTGCTGCCGGCCACGGCCGGCCTGCCGGCGGCGACTGTTGCCGGGGCCGTGACAGCGCAGCCAGCGACGGCCGAGGCCCGGATCGGTCAGGCGATGCACCGCCTGCTCGAGTGGGTCGCACTGGACGCCACGGGCTGGACGGCGGCGCAGGTGCAGTGCGCGGGCGCCGAATTTGGACTGGATGCGGCACAGGCCGGGCAGGCTGCCGCGATGGCCCTGCGGATCCTGCAGGGCGCTGGGGCCTGGGCGTGGCGCTCCGATCAGGTGCGCTGGCAGGGCAACGAGGTCCCCGTCACGTTACAGGGCGCGGTGCGCCGTATCGACCGCCTCGTGCAACGCGTGGATGGCGACTGGTGGGTGCTGGACTACAAGTCCGCGTCACAACCGCAGTCGCGCGAGGAATTGCAGGCCCAGTTGCGCGCCTATCGTGCGGCGGTGCGGGCAGCCAACCCAGGCGCGACGGTACGTGCGGCCTTTCTGAGCGCCACCGGTGGCGTGGAAGAGATCCAATGAACGCCATGAAGATGGTGTCAAGCTTTTGCGCGCCTTTGCTCCCGCTCATCGCTGGCAGGCGGGGAGCGGCGCTCACGGCCTGGCGCGGCGGGTGCTGTCGTGCCCCTGGCATGGTATGCGGATCGCGTTTCGGCGCAGTGGACAACTGAGATGAACAAGAAAAATGTGACCGTAATCGGCGGGGGACCGGCCGGGTTGATGGCCGCAGAGGTGTTGGTCAAGGCCGGCCTCGCCGTGGATCTGTACGACGCCATGCCCTCGGTGGGCCGCAAGTTCCTGCTGGCGGGCAAAGGTGGCATGAACCTCACGCACGCCGAGCCCGCCGACCGCTTTGCCGAGCGCTACGGCGCGCGGCGCACCCAGATCGAGACCCTGTTGCGCGACCTCGGTGCGCAGCAGCTGCGCGACTGGGCGCAGGACCTGGGCATCGAGACCTTCGTCGGGACCTCCGGTCGCGTCTTCCCCCGCGACATGAAGGCCGCACCGCTGCTGCGCGCCTGGTTGCAGCGTCTGCGCCACCCGGCCCATGGGGGAGCTGGGGTCCAGTTCCACATGCGGCACCGCTGGACGGGGTGGGACGGTGAAGGCCGTCTGCGTTTTGAGACGCCGCAGGGCGAGACCACGGTGGCCGCCGATGCCGTGGTGCTCGCGCTGGGCGGCGGCAGCTGGGCGCGGCTGGGCTCCAATGGCGCCTGGGTGCCGCTGCTGGCGGCGCAGGGTGTGGCCGTGGCGCCGCTGCTGCCGGCCAATTGCGGCTTCGATGTGGCCCGCGCCCACATGCCCCCCGAGGGGGAGGCCATGGCGGTGCAGGCCGTGCCCGCGCCTGTGGGCTGGAGTGACTACTTTGCCGCACGTTTTGCCGGCCAGCCGTTCAAGACGGTGGCCATCCGCTGCGCGGACGGGCAGGGCCGGACCTTTGAGCGCAAGGGCGAGTTTGTCGCGACCGCGACCGGCGTGGAGGGCAGCCTGGTCTATGCGGCCGCCGCCTTGCTGCGCGACGAGATCATCCGCACCGGCCACGCCACGTTGTACCTGGATCTGCTGCCCGACATGACGGCCGAGCGGGTACGGTCCGAGGTTGCCCACCCGCGTGGTTCGCGTTCCGTGTCCAGCCATCTCAAGAGCCGCCTCGGTCTGGATGGCATCAAGACCGCCGTGCTGTATGAGGTGCTGGGCAAGGATGCCATGCATGACGTCGCAGCACTGGCCGGGTTCATCAAGGCCTTGCCCTTGCGCCTGGTGGCCGCCCGCCCGATCGACGAGGCCATCAGCAGCGCCGGCGGGGTACTGTTCGAGGCACTCAATGGCGACCTGATGTGCGAGGCCCGACCCGGCGTGTTCTGTGCGGGTGAGATGCTGGACTGGGAGGCGCCAACCGGCGGCTATCTGCTCACGGCCTGTTTTGCGAGCGGCCGGCGTGCAGGTGAGGGCGCCTTGCGCTGGCTCAGCCGGCCTTGAACACGCAGAGCTTGTTGCCGTCGAGGTCGCGGAAATAGCCCACGTAGAAGCCCTCGCCGCGCGGGCCTGCCGGGCCCTCGTCCCGACCGCCGAGTGCCAGGGCCTTACGATACACGCGGTCTACTGTCTCCTTGCTGTCGGCCAGCAGACCCACCATGACACCATTGCCCACGGTTGCGGCTTGCTGGTCATAGGGTTGCATGATGGCCAGGCTGGGCTTGTCCTCTGCCGTGCCCCAGCCGATGCCGCGTCCGAAATCCCACAAGCGCCTGGCGCCGAGTTCGGCCAGCAAGGCATCGTAGAAGGCGGCGGCGCGTGGGAGGTCGTTGGTACCGAGGGTGACATAACCGATCATGTGCGGGCTCCTGCTTGGACAAGGTCCCAGTGTAGGCCCGTACGGCCCAATAAAAAAGCCGCGACGAGGCGCGGCTTTTCGGGATCGGGTTGACGGACCTTGACCCCGGCACTGGCTCCACAGTTAGGGCTGCTTGGTTCCCCACCTGACCCGGTTGGCCGCTTCACCATGCGGGAAGGCCCGTCATGTTCAATTGTAAGGGCTGGTGCCCGAACTTAAAGGGCGATGGCAAAGAAAAATCGACCGGTCCTGCCCGTAGAATCCTGCGCATGTCCTACCTCGTGCTCGCCCGCAAGTACCGGCCGAAGAGCTTCACCGAAATGGTGGGGCAGGAGCACGTGGTGCGGGCGCTGGGCAACGCGCTGCAAACGCAGCGCCTGCACCATGCCTATCTTTTCACCGGGACGCGCGGCGTGGGCAAGACCACGGTCTCGCGTATCCTGGCCAAGTCGCTCAACTGTACGGGGCCGGACGGCAACGGGGGCATCACCGACCAGCCCTGTGGCGTCTGCCAGGCCTGTACCGACATCGATGCGGGCCGTTTCGTCGACTACACCGAACTCGACGCGGCATCGAACCGCGGCGTGGACGAAGTCCAGGCCCTGCTGGAGCAGGCGGTCTACAAGCCGGTGCAGGGGCGCTTCAAGGTCTTCATGATCGACGAAGTCCACATGCTCTCGAACACGGCGTTCAACGCCATGCTCAAAACGCTGGAGGAGCCCCCCGAGTACCTCAAGTTCGTACTGGCTACCACCGACCCGCAGAAGGTGCCGGTCACCGTGCTGTCGCGTTGCCTGCAGTTCAACCTGCGCCCCATGGCGCCGGAGACCGTGCTGGAGCACCTCACGCGCGTGCTGGCGGCCGAGAACGTGCCCGCCGAGCCCCAGGCGCTGCGCTTGCTGGCGCGCGCGGCGCGCGGCTCCATGCGCGATGCGCTCTCGTTGACCGACCAGGCCATTGCCTTCGGGTCCGGCCAGCTCGAGGAAGCCACAGTGCGCCAGATGCTGGGCAGCGTGGACCGCCTGATCGACGCGCTGGCCCGCGGCGACGGCAAGACCGTGGTGGAAACGTCCGAGGCCTTGCGGGCCAATGGCCTGAGCGCAGCATCCACGCTGGAGGAAATGACGGTCGTTTTGCAACGCATGGCGGTGATGCAGGCTGTGCCCGACGCGGCGGATGACTCCGACCCGGAGGCGGCCGAGACGGCGCGCCTGGCGACCCTGCTGCCGCCCGATGAAACGCAACTGCTCTACAGCCTGTGCCTGCACGGCCGCGGCGAACTGGGGCTGGCGCCCGACGAGTATGCCGCGCTGACGATGGTGCTGCTGCGCCTGCTGGCCTTCAAACCGGGCATCTATCCCGGATCGGCTGAAAAAAAAACACTGAAAACGCCTGAGCCGGTTGTCGGCGGCACCGCCGCGGCGGCCCGTCCGCAGCCTGCGGCCCATCCGGCACCCCCCGCCCCGCCCGCGGCGGCCCGTCCGATCACGCCCTCTGCGCCCGTCGCAGGCCGATCGGCTGTTGCCGGCGTGCCATCCGGGCAGGTGCTCCCGGTGGTCGATGCCGCCCATCCTGTGGCGCCCGCAGCGCCGGTGGCGGTCACGCCCGCTGCCGCCAAGGTGGTGGCCGTGCCGGTGCGTGTGGCGCCCGAGTCGCGTGTGGACACGCCTGTTGCGACCGCGGCCCAGGGCTCGCCCCTGGTGCCGACGGAGGAGGGGGGCTTCTGGCATCAGGTGGTGCGCGAGCTGGTGGCCGCCGAGGCCGTGACGGCGCTGGTGCGTGAACTCGCGCTGCAGTCGCAGCTGATCGCGCGCGATGCCGACCAGTGGCTGTTGCGGGTGGAACGCGAGTCGCTCAATTCGGCCTC
>DALYHW010000107.1:0-9442 GCA_031970695.1 Hylemonella sp. | reverse complement strand
CCGGCTTTCTGCACCATGGGCAGCACCACGGCGCTGGTGAGCACGATCATGGAAATACCGTCCAGCGCGGTGCCCAGCACCAGGTAGACACCCACCAGCACGGCGATGAGGCCGTAGGGCGAGAGATTGAGGCCGTGCACGAATTCGGCCAGCTCGCGCGGGATGCCGGTGAAGGCCATGGTCTTGGTAAGGAACGCGGCACCCGCGAGGATGAACATGATCATGCAACTCACGCGGGTGGCGCCCATGAGGCCATCCCAGAAGTTGCGCAGCGTCAGCGTGCGGCTGGCGGCGGCAATCGCCAGGGAGCCCACCACGCCCCAGGCGGCGCACTCCGTGGCGGTGGCGATACCGGCCACCAGCACCCAGACGATGAAGACGATGAGCAGGCCGCAGGGGATGAGGCTGCCTGAGCGGCGCAGCTTTTCAACCAGCGTGGTGGGGGCCTCTGCCGCGGGCACCTTGTCGGGGTTGCGCAGGCTCCACCACATGATATAGGCCGAGAACAGGCCCATGAGCAGGAAGCCCGGCAGGAAACCGGCAAGGAAGAGGCGGATGACCGAGGCGTCGGCCGCCACGGCGTAGACGACCATGGTGATGGATGGCGGAATCAGGATGCCCAGGCCGCCGGCGGCCGCCAGCGAGCCCAGCGCGATGTTGCGGTCGTAGCCACGACGCTCCAGCTCGGGCAGGGCGACCTTCGCGATCGTCGCGCAGGTAGCGGCCGAGGATCCGGAGACCGAACCGAAGATGCCGCAGCCCAGCACCGTGGTGTGCATGAGCCGGCCAGGCACGCGCGACAGCCACGGCGAGAGGCCGTCGAACATCTGCTCGGACAGTTTCGTGCGGTAGAGGATCTCGCCCATCCAGATGAAGAGCGGCAGGGCGGCCAGCTCCCAGCTGGTTGTGGTTTCCCAGAAC
Source organism: Hylemonella sp. (assembly GCA_031970695.1). GTDB lineage: Bacteria > Pseudomonadota > Gammaproteobacteria > Burkholderiales > Burkholderiaceae_C > Hylemonella. The sequence goes on along the minus strand of DALYHW010000107.1, from coordinate 8,521 downwards.
GCCGAGAACAGGTTCTTGCCCGGCTGGGTGCTGGTGAAGAAAGCCTGGCCCACCCAGCCCACGATGGCCAGGGTCATGGCGATCCAGACGCCGCCCGAGAGCAGCAGGAGCATCAGGAACAGCAGCAGACCGCCGATGGCTAGCAGGGACATGGGGAAGTCACAGTTCTTCGGAAAAATCGCCGCGCGCGTGACGCTCCTCGACCCGCGTCACGTAACTGGGTCGGCCGCCGCGCAACACGAGCACGCATTCGTCGATGACGGCCACGACGAGGATGAGCGCGCCGATGACAAAGCTCATCTGCGGAATCCAGATCGGGATGGCCACCATATTGCCGGCGATGTCGTTGAACTCCCAGCTCTCGTAGGTGAAGCGGGTGGCCCACCATCCCAGGTAGGCGATGGCGACGCTGGCCACGGCCAGCGAGCCGATCTCGAGCCAGCGGCGTGCCCGCGCTGGCACGGATTCGAGCAACAGCGTGACCCGTACGAAATCGCCATTGCGAAAGCTGTAGGCCATGCCCAGGAAGGCGGCGGCGGCGCACAGCCACGCCACGACGTCGTTGATCCAGGAGACCCGCCAGTTTGCGTAACGCCCGACGGAGGCACCGATCATCAGCACCAGAATGGCAAGCACGCACAGTGCGGCCAGCGCACCGCCCGTGAGGTACAGGCCATCCAGCGCGCGCCGTAGAGGGCCGGGCCGGGCGCTTGCGGCGGAGCTCATGCCGGTACGCTCAGCGCTGGTAGGCGTCGATCAGGGCCTTGCCTTCAGGGCCGGCCTTTTCCAGCCACTCCTTGAGCATGGTGTCACCGACTTTCTTCATGTCGGCCTTGAGGGTGGCCGAAGGCGCCAGCACCTGCATGCCATTGGCCTTGAGCTTGTCCTTGGTCTCGTTGTCCACGCGCTGGCTGGCTGCGAGTCCGCGGGCTTCGGCGGCCGCGGCGGCCTTGAGCAGGGCGTCCTGCGTGGGCTTGTCCAGCGCGTCGTAGGCCTTGCGGTTCACGATCACCATGTTCTTGGGCAACCACGCCTGGGTGTCATAGTAGTACTTGAGGTTCTCGTACAGTTTGCTGTCTACGCCCGTGGCGCCCGAGGTCATGGTGGATTCCACCACGCCCGTGGCCAGGGCCTGCTGCAACTCTGCGGCCTGCACGGTGACGGGCTGGGCGCCGACGAGGTCGGCGATGCGCGCCGTGTTGGGGCTGTAGGCGCGCCACTTCATGCCCTTGAGGTCGGCCGCGCTGTTGACGGGCTTTTTCGTGTAGATGCCCTGGGGCGGCCACGCCACGGCGTACAGCAGCACCATGCCCTGTTCGGCCAGCTTCTTCTCGACCAGCGGGCGCTGGGCTCTCCAGAGCTTGACCGAGGCGTCATAGCTGTCGGCCAGGAAGGGCAGGCCATCGGCGCCGTAGATCTGCCATTCGTTCTGCAGCACGCCCATCAGCACCTCGCCTGCCTGGGCCTGGCCGCCCTGGACGGCGCGCTTGATCTCGGGGGCCTTGAACAGCGACGCGTTGGCGTGCACCGTGATCTTGAGCTTGCCGCCACTGGCCTTGTCCACGTCGCTGGCGAACTGCACCAGATTCTCGGAGTGGAAGTTGGTGGCGGGGTAGGCGGCGGCCAGGTCCCACTTGGTCTGGGCGATCGATGCGGCGGACATGGCCAGCGCGGCCAGGGCCAGGGAGAGCTTGAATTTCATGGCGACTCCGGTTCAGGTGAAAGTGGAATTAGGATAAGTGCTAACCCGGTTGTCGAAACCTCGGGCATACCCCGATGCTGGCGGCCGCTAACATGGCGTGCACCATGCAAGACAAGACGACACCGGCCCGCTGGCAGTTCTGGATCGACCGCGGAGGCACCTTTACCGACATCGTGGGGCGCCGGCCCGACGGCAGCCTGGTCACGCACAAGCTGCTGTCGGACAACCCCGAGCAGTACCGCGACGCCGCGGTGGCCGGCATACGCCAGCTGCTGGGACTGCAGGCGCACGAGCCCATCACGCCCGACCGGGTGGAGTGCGTGAAGATGGGCACCACGGTAGCGACCAATGCGCTGCTCGAGCGCAAGGGCGAGCCCACGCTGCTGGTGACGACGCGCGGCTTTCGCGACGCGTTGCGCATTGCGTACCAGAACCGGCCACGCCTGTTCGACCGTCACATCGTGCTGCCCGAGCTGCTTTACAGCGCCGTGGTGGAGGCGGATGAGCGCATGGGCGCGCGTGGCGAGCCGGTGATGCCGCTGGACGAGGCGGCGCTGCGCCGTGAGTTGCAGGCGCACTACGATGCGGGCCTGCGCAGCGTGGCCATTGTGTTCCTGCATGGCTACCGCTACACGGCCCATGAGGCTGCGGCCGCGCACATGGCCCGCGAGATCGGGTTTGCCCAGGTCAGCACCTCGCACGGTACCAGCCCGATGATGAAATTTGTCAGCCGCGGGGACACGACCGTGGTCGATGCGTACCTGTCGCCTATCCTGCGCCGCTACGTGGACCGGGTGGCGGGCGAGATGCCGGGCGTGAAGCTGTTCTTCATGCAGTCGTCCGGCGGCCTGACCGACGCGCAGGCCTTCCAGGGCAAGGATGCCATCCTGAGCGGTCCGGCCGGCGGCATCGTGGGCATGTCCAGGACGGCGGAGCTGGCGTTCAGCGATGCCTCGGCGGCGACTGCGGGCACCGTGAGGGTGATCGGTTTCGACATGGGCGGTACGTCCACGGACGTGAGTCACTATGCCGGTGAATTCGAACGCGAGTTCGAGACCCAGGTGGCTGGGGTGCGGATGCGCGCGCCCATGATGAGCATCCATACGGTGGCCGCGGGCGGCGGGTCCATCCTGCAATACGACGGCGCACGCTTTCGTGTGGGTCCGCAGAGCGCCGGTGCCAACCCGGGGCCGGCCTGTTACCGGCGTGGTGGCCCGCTGGCCGTGACCGATGCCAACGTCATGCTGGGCAAGATCCAGCCGGCGCATTTTCCCCATGTGTTCGGACCAGCGGCCAACGAGGCCCTGGACGACCACGTGGTGCACGAGAAGTTCGGCGCGCTGGCGGCGCAGACCGGGCGCACTGCAGAAGAGGTCGCCGAGGGCTTTGTGGCCATTGCCGTGCAGCAGATGGCCAATGCCATCAAGAAGATTTCCGTGGCGCGCGGGTATGACGTGACGCGCTACACCCTGCAGTGCTTTGGCGGCGCCGGCGGGCAGCATGCCTGCCTGGTGGCCGATGCCCTGGGCATGACGCGGGTGCTGGTGCATCCGCTGGCCGGTGTGCTGTCGGCCTACGGGATGGGCCTGGCGGACCAGAACGTGATCCGGGAGCAGGCAGTGGAACTGCCGCTGGAGGCCACGTCGCTGCCGGTGGTTGCCGGGCGCCTCGATGCGCTCGCGCAAGCTGCGCAGGGCGAGTTGCAGAGCCAGCAGCTGGGTGCCGGCGCGCTGCGGGTGCAGCGCCGCGTCCATGTGCGCTACGAGGGCACCGACACCGCGCTGATCGTGCCCCATGGCGACGTGGGTGACATCACGGCAGCGTTCGAGGCGGCCTATCGCCAGCGTTTTGCCTTCCTGATGCCCGGGCGGCGCCTCATCGTGGAGGCCGTCTCCGTCGAGGCGGTGGTTGCCGGGGACGCGCCCGCGGAGCCCCGGCACGCGCTGCATCCTGTGCGCACCGTGCCCCGGCGCGATACCGTGCGCCTGTACTCGGGTGCCCAGTGGCACGATGCGGCGCTGGTGGTGCGCGAGGACCTGCGGGCGGGCGACTGCTTCCCCGGGCCGGCCGTCATTGCCGAGAAGAATGCCACCACGGTGGTGGAGCCCGGCTGGCAGGCGCGACTTACCGCGCCCGGCCCTATCGAGCTGCAGCGCGACCACCTGGTGCTCACGCGCCGGGTGCCGCGCGAGCAGCAGTTTGCCGCCGGCACCACGGCCGATCCTGTGCTGCTGGAGGTGTTCAACAACCTGTTCATGAACATTGCCGAGCAGATGGGCCTGCAGCTGCAGAACACGGCCTACTCGGTGAACATCAAGGAACGGCTGGATTTCAGCTGCGCGTTGTTCGACGCCCAGGGCAACCTCATTGCCAATGCGCCCCACATGCCGGTGCACCTGGGCTCCATGGGCGAGAGCATCAAGACCGTGGTCCGCGAGAACGCCGGCAAGATGCAGCCGGGGGATGTGTACGTGCTGAACGATCCCTACCATGGCGGCACCCATCTGCCGGACGTGACGGTGATCACCCCCGTCTACCTGGAGGGCGGGGCGGAACCCCTGTTCTACGTCGGTTCCAGGGGGCACCACGCGGACATCGGGGGCACCACGCCCGGCTCCATGCCCCCCTTCTCGACCCGCATCGAGGAAGAGGGCGTACAGATCCAGAACTTCCGGCTGGTGGCGCGCGGGGTGCTGCGCGAGGCGGAGATCCTCACGCTGCTGGCCAGCGGGGAATACCCGTCACGCAACCCGCAGCAGAACCTGGCGGACCTGAAGGCGCAGATCGCAGCCAACGAGAAGGGCGTGCAGGAATTGCGCAAGATGGTGGCGCAGTTCGGGCTGGAGGTGGTCCAGGCCTATATGCGCCACGTGCAGGACAACGCCGAGGAGTCGGTGCGCCGCGTGATCACACGGCTGAAGGATGGCGCCTTCACGTTGCCACTGGACAACGGCGCGCAGATTCGTGTGGCGATTCGCGTGCATGCGCAGCAACGCAGTGCGGAGATCGACTTCACGGGCACCAGCCCGCAGCAGACGAACAATTTCAATGCGCCGACGGCGGTGTGCATGGCCGCGGTGCTGTATGTGTTCCGCACCCTGGTCGACGACGACATCCCGCTCAACGCCGGCTGCCTGAAGCCGCTGCAGGTGATCGTGCCCGAGGGCTGCATGCTCAACCCGCGCCATCCGGCTGCGGTCGTCGCCGGCAACGTGGAAACGAGCATGTGCGTGACCAACGCGCTGTACGGCGCGCTGGGTGTGATGGCGGCCAGCCAGTGCACGATGAACAACTTCACCTTCGGCAACGCAAGCCACCAGTACTACGAGACGATCTCGGGGGGCAGCGGCGCGGGGGAGGGGTTCAACGGAACCAGCGTGGTGCAGACCCACATGACCAACTCGCGCCTGACAGATCCCGAGGTGCTGGAGTTCCGTTTCCCGGTGCGCCTGCTGGGCTACGAGATCCGCCAGGGCTCGGGTGGCGCCGGCCGCTGGACCGGCGGCGACGGGGGCGTACGGCGCGTGCAGTTCCTGGAGCCGATGACGGCGAGCATCCTCTCGAATGGCCGCAAGACCGGTGCCTTTGGGATGGCCGGCGGCCAGCCGGGGCAAGCCGGCGTGAACCGGGTGGTCAGGGCGGACGGCCGCGCGGAGCTGCTGGGGCACATCGGGCAGACGCAGATGCAGACCGGTGATGTGTTTGAAATCCACACACCGGGGGGTGGGGGTTACGGCCGGCCCGGCTGAGCCGGTGCGCTGCCACTACACTCGCTGCTTTCCGACGTTTCTCCGCCCTTCATGGATATCCTGATCCTCCTGCCCCTGGGCCTCGTGCTGGGCTTCCAGTACCTCAAGGCGAAAGAGCAACGCCGCCGTATCTACCTGCTGGGGGGCTACCTCAGCCAGTACCAGATCGAGAAGTTGATGGAGAACGTCACGGACGGCTACCTGCGCGCGCTCGACGAGAGCGATCCGGAGCGCCGCGCGCAGATCTGGAGCATGCTGGCCGGCGCCGAGCAGGAGCTGAGCCGGCAGTTCAGCCGATTTGCCGAGGACTTCGCCAAGGTCTGGGCCGACAAGACCCAGGTCAGTACGCTGTCCTGGGCCTTTCCCTATGCGGACAAGCTCTTTCCGCGCCAGGCCTTCGACCTGCGCCAGGCCCTGGCCATCCACGCCGAGGGCATTGCGGCCGCGGCCGAGAACCGCCACAACCTGTCGCTGCGTGACAAGGCCTACACCATGACCGCCGAACTGCTGCTCATGCAGCACAGCTGCCACTGGTTCTGCCGATCCAAGGCTGTGGCCTCTGCGCGCACGCTGGCGCGGCACCAGACGCGTTACGAGCAGCTGATCGACAGCGTGTCGTCCGGGACCCGCGCGGCTTACTGCAAGCTCATCGGAGCCTGAGCACGATGCGCCAAATAAAAAGGGCCGGTGGCTGAAACCACCGGCCCTTTTTATTGCCTGCCTGGTCGGGATCAGGCCTTGCCGGCCAGCCACTTCACGTATTGCGACACACCGGTCTGCACGTCGGCAAACTGGTGGTTGCAGCCGGCGGCGCGCAGGCGCGTGAGATCGGCCTGGGTGTAGCACTGGTACTTGCCGCGCAAGGCGTCGGGGAAGGGGATGTATTCGATCAGGCCCTGGGCGGCGATTTCGGCCAGCGAGAGTGCGGCTTGGCCTTCCAGGCCGCGCAGGGTGTTGACCACGCCGACCGCGACGTCGTTGAAGGGCTGGGCGCGGCCGGAGCCGAGGTTGAACACGCCGCTCTTGCCCGGGTTGTCGAAGAACCAGAGGTTCACGGCCACCACGTCATCCACGAAGACAAAGTCGCGCACCTGCTGGCCGGGGCCGTAGCCGCCGTATTCGCCGAACAGCTTGACCTTGCCTTCGGCCTTGAACTGGTTGAACTGGTGAAAGGCGACACTGGCCATTCGGCCCTTGTGCTGCTCGCGCGGGCCGTAGACGTTGAAGTAGCGAAAGCCCGCGACCTGGACCTTGGCCTTTTCGAAGTTGGTGCCCAGCTCGCGGCGCATGCGCTGGTCGAACAGCAGCTTGGAGTAGCCATAGACGTTGAGCGGGCCTTCGAATTGCGGTTCTTCCCTGAACGTTTCCGAGCCGCCGTAGGTGGCCGCGGACGAGGCGTACAGCAGGCGCGAGCCGTAGCGCTGGCAGGCCTGGAACAACTCGCACGAGAGCGTGTAGTTGTTGTCCATCATGTACTTGCCGTCCTGCTCCATGGTGTCGCTGCAGGCGCCTTCATGGAACACGGCTTCGACCTTGCCGTAGTAGCCTTCCTCGAAGTTGGGATAGAAGTCGTCCAGGTCCACGTAGTCGGCGATCTTCAGGTCCACGATGTTGCGGAACTTGTCGCCCTGGCTCAGGTCGTCGACGACGATGATGTCGTCGATACCGCGCGCATTCAGGCCCTTGACGATGTTGGCACCGATAAAACCGGCTGCCCCGGTGACGACGACGCGTGTCATGTTGTGGTCCTCAGTAACTTATTTGCTGCCGAACAGTTCGGCGTAGCTGACGGTGGCCGTGCCGAACTTGCCGACCACGATGCCACCGGCCTGGTTTGCCAGCGGCATGGCTTCGCGCAGGGACAGTCCCGCGCCCACCAGGGCGGCCAGGGTGGCGATCACCGTGTCGCCGGCGCCGGTGACGTCGAACACCTCGCGTGCCTGTGCGGCGACGCTGACTTCACCTTGGGCATCGTAGAGAGTCATGCCTTCCTCGCTGCGGGTGAGCAGCAGGGCCGTGAGGCCCAGCTGTTCGCGCAGGGCACGGGATTTGGCGCGCAGATCGTCCTCGCTGCTCCACTTGCCGACCACCTGTTGCAGTTCGGCGCGGTTCGGAGTGATCACGGTGGCCCCGCTGTAGCGCGAGTAGTCCGACCCCTTGGGGTCGATCAGCACCGGTTTGCCGGCAGCGCGCGCATGCTCGATCATGTGGTGCACGTGGTCCAGCCCGCCCTTGCCGTAGTCGGAGAAGAGCACCGCATCGTGCTGCGGCAGCAACTTGAGGAAGTCCGCCGTCTGCGACGCCAGCACCTCGCTTTTGGGGCTGTTTTCGAAGTCGAGGCGGATCAACTGCTGCTGGCGGCCGATCACGCGCAGCTTGACGGTAGTCTGCAGGTCGGCGTCACGGCCGAAGTGGGGTGTGATGCCGGTCTGGGCCACGAGCTTTTCCAGCGTGTGGCTGGCGTCGTCATCGCCCACCACCGTCAGCAGCGTGGCCTGGGCACCCAGCGAGACCACGTTGCTCGCGACGTTGGCCGCACCGCCGATACGAACCTCCTCGCGCGTGACCCGTACCACGGGCACGGGGGCTTCCGGGCTGATGCGGTCGACCGCGCCGTACCAGTAGCGGTCGATCATGGCGTCCCCAACGACGAGAACGCGGGACTTGGCGAGTTGGGCTTGGGTGATTTTCATAGTTCTTCTACGCGACGGGCGGGGTAGCTGTCCCAGGTCTGGCAGCCCGGGCATTGCCAGAAATGCTGCTTGGCCTCGAAGCCGCAGGCGGCACAACGGTAGCGCGTGAGCGGCTTGACGGCGTGGTCGAGCGCGCGCTGCACCTGCGGGTGGAACTGTTCGTGCTCCAGCTTTTCACCGGCGATCCACTGGGCCGCCGCGACCAGCGAGGGCTCGCGTTCCAGGTGGCGCACGTACCAGTCGCGGGTGCTGGTGGCACTGCCCGTGGCCGACTCCAGGGTAACGATGGCCTCGAGCACGTCCAGCGTCGGGTTCTGCTCGTAGCAGGTCTTGAGGGGGGCGAGCACCGGGGCGGCGCGCTCGCAGGCCAAGGCCGC
>DALYHW010000106.1:700-9448 GCA_031970695.1 Hylemonella sp. | reverse complement strand
CCCCAGATCAGCTTGATCACGTTCCAGCCGGAGCCGCGGAATTCGCTTTCCAACTCCTGGATGATCTTGCCATTGCCACGCACCGGGCCATCGAGGCGCTGGAGGTTGCAGTTGACCACGAAGACCAGGTTGTCCAGCTTCTCGCGCGCGGCCAGGCCGATGGCGCCCAGGCTTTCCGGCTCGTCCATCTCGCCGTCACCGCAGAAGACCCAGACCTTGCGCTGGCTGGTGTCGGCAATACCGCGAGCGTGCAGGTACTTCAGGAAGCGGGCCTGGTAGATGGCCATGATGGGCCCCAGGCCCATGGACACCGTGGGGAACTGCCAGAAGCCGGGCATCAGCTTGGGGTGCGGATAGCTGGGCAGGCCCTTGCCGTCGACCTCCTGGCGGAAGTTCAGCATCTGCACCTCGGAGATACGGCCCTCCAGGAAGGCGCGTGCGTAGATGCCGGGCGAGGAATGGCCCTGGATGTACAGCAGGTCGCCGCCATGGGTGCCGCCCTCGTCGGTGTTGTCGGCATGCCAGAAATGGTTGAAGCCGGCCGCAAACATGTGGGCCAGCGACTGGAAGGAACTGATGTGGCCGCCCAGGTCACCGCCGTCGGCCGGGTCGAGCCGGTTGGCCTTGACCACCATGGCCATGGCGTTCCAGCGCATGTAGGCGCGCAGGCGACCTTCCAGTTCCAGGTTGCCCGGGCTGTGGGCCTCTTCCTCAGGGGGGATGGTGTTGACGTAGCCGGTGTTGGCCGAGAACGGCATGTCGATGCTGTGCTCGCGCGCATGCTCCAGCAGCTGCTCCAGCAGGAAGTGGGCACGCTCGGGGCCCTCCTGCGCAATCACGGCCTCCAGGGCGTGTTTCCATTCAAGTGTTTCCTGGCTGTCGAGATCTTCGACATTGAGTCCGGGAAGGTTCTGGGGCATGGCGGACATGCTTGGCTCCTCAGTGTTTCAGGCTTATGGCCAATGTAGAACGAAGCGCGAGTTTCGCATAGTTTTGTCCACATTTCAAAGTGTGCTTTTCTATTTCACAATACGAATTATTGTTGCAATGCGGCAAATGGCGCCGACTACACTTGCCGCTCCAGACATGCTCAAGCGCCTGACCGACCTCCTACCTCCGCTGCGCGCCCTGCCCGCGCTGGCGCGCTGGCGCCAGTGGTGGCGCCGCCAGTCGCCCTATCGCCAGGACCGTTACGCCATGCTGGCGCCGCTGGTGGCCGTGCTGATGTTCTTTGCCGCCATCGTCGTGGCCTTCGGTTACCTGCGCTTCGAGGAAATGGAGCGCGAGCAGGAGGCCGTGAGGCGCGATGTCGAGTACGCGCAGCAGCGCATGCGCCTGAGGTTGCTGGAGCGGCAGGAGGAACTCGTCCGGCTGGCCCAGCAGATATCCAACCGCGAGGTCGACAGCGAGCAGTTCCGCAACCGGGCTGGCGTGCTGGTGTCGCAATATCCCGAGCTGCAGGGCCTGAGCTGGCTTGACGAGCGCCGCCGCATCCGCGGTGGCCAGGGCAACAACAGCCTGGCCCTGGCGTTGAGCAATACCGTTTCGCGCCCTGGCAACGCCGGCGACAAACCTACCGAGACCGAAAATGCCTACGCGCTGGCGCGCGAACTGCGCCAGCCCCTGTATGTGCAACGCAATGCCGTTCTGGACGGCACGTCCGTCCTGGAGCTGCACATTCCCCTGTTCCAGCGCACCCACTTCGCCGGGGTGCTGATGGCCGAGTACTCGCTGGACTCGCTTTATCGTTACGGGGTGCCACCCGAGGTGTCGGCGCGTTATGCCGTCTCGCTGCGCGACTCGCGGGGCGATGTCCTAGCCGGCAGCACCAGCCCGCGGCGCAACCGGGCCAGCCAGCTGCTGCCGTGGGCTTCGCATGCCAACGAGTATGAGGTGCCGGTGTCACCGGTCGGCAACGGCCTGGTGCTGCATGCCCAGGCCTACCGTGCCTCCCTGGGCGTGATCGGCAGCGGACTGTTCTGGCTGGTCGGCGCCCTGAGCGTCATGACGGCCTGGATGCTGCTGGCCAACTGGCGCCACACCCGCCGGCGCATGCAGGCCCAGCAGGCGTTGGTGGTCGAGACCAATTTCCGGCGTGCGATGGAGAACTCCATGCCCACAGGCATGCGGGCGCTCGACCTGCAGGGCCGAATCACCTACGTCAACACCGCCTTCTGCCAGATGACCGGATGGAGCGAGAGTGAACTTGTTGGCTGCACCGCCCCCTTCCCCTACTGGCCCGAGGAAGACCGCGAAACCCTGGCCGCGCGCCTGGAGGATGAGCTCAGCGGTCGCGTCACGCCCAGTGGCTTCCAGGTGCGGGTCAAGCGCAAGGACGGCAGCCTGTTCGACGCGCGCATCCACGTCTCCCCGCTGATCGACGCACGTGGCCTGCAGACCGGCTGGATGACGTCGATGACCGACATCACCGAGCCCAACCGCGTGCGCGAGCAGCTCTACGCCTCCTATGAGCGCTTCACCACGGTGCTCGAGGCGCTCGACGCCTCGGTCTCGGTAGCGCCGCTGGGCACGGACGAGCTGCTGTTCGCAAACAAGATGTACCGGCTCTGGTTCGGCGACCAGAGCAGTGGCCATGTGCGCCTGTCCTCGCATGCCGGAGCGCCGCCGCGTGTGTCGGGCGAAGACAGCCGCGACAACGTCGACAGCCTGGTGGGCATGCCCACGAGCAGCCTGCACGATGCCGACGCCGAAAACGCCGAGATCTTCGTTGAGGAGCTCGACAAATGGCTGGAGGTGCGCACCCGGTACCTGACCTGGGTGGACGGTCGCCTGGCGCAGATGGTCATTGCCACGGACATCACCCCCCGCCGGCTGGCCGAGGAACAGGCCGCCGCGCAGACCGAGCGGGCCCAGACCGCGAGCCGCCTGATCACCATGGGCGAGATGGCCTCCAGCGTGGCGCATGAACTCAACCAGCCGCTGACCGCCATCAACAACTACTGCAACGGCATGGTGTCGCGCATCAAGGCCCAGCAGATCTCCGAGGAAGACCTGCTGGGCGCGCTGGAAAAGACCGCCAAGCAAGCCCAGCGGGCGGGCCAGATCATCCAGCGCATCCGCGCCTTCGTGAAACGCAGCGAGCCCAACCGCACGCTCTCCGAAGTCGCGGTCATGGTCAACGAAGCCGTGGAGCTGGCGGAAATCGAGCTGCGCCGCTATGGCGTGCGCCTGAGCTACTTCATGGCCGACCTGCCGCCCGTGGTGGTCGACCCCATCCTGATCGAGCAGGTCCTTGTGAACCTGCTCAAGAACGCGGCCGAGTCCATTGCCCAGGCCCAACGCCCGCCGGATCTGCGCCGCGTGGAGCTGCACGTGCTGCCGGCCACCGTCGAAGGCCGCCCGGTCGTCGAATTCACGGTGACGGACACCGGGCGTGGCATCGTGCCCGAAATGATGGAACGCCTGTACGAGGCCTTCTTCACCACCAAGGCAGAGGGCCTGGGCATCGGCCTGTCCCTGTGCCGCTCCATCGTGGAGTCGCACCACGGCCGGATGAAGGCAGAGAACCTCTACAATGGCTCCGAGGTGACCGGCTGTCGCTTCTCCTTCTGGCTGCCCGTGGGGGAGACGCTGGCGCCGCCGGTCCTGGCCCCTTCCAACGCAGAGAAGATCTCAGGTTAGAGCATGAGTCTGATTCCGAAAAAAGGCACGGTGTACGTCGTCGACGACGACGAGGCCGTACGCGATTCCCTCCAGTGGCTGCTCGAGGGCAAGGACTACCGGGTCCGCTGTTTCGATTCGGCGGAATCCTTCCTGAGCCGCTACGACCCCCGTGAGGTGGCCTGCCTGATCGTCGACATCCGCATGGAAGGCATGACGGGCCTGGAGCTGCAGAACCGCCTGCTCGAGAGCCACTCGCCCCTGCCCATCGTCTTCATCACGGGGCACGGCGACGTGCCGATGGCGGTGGACACCATGAAAAAGGGCGCGATGGACTTCATCCAGAAGCCCTTCAAGGAAGACCAGCTGGTCAGCCTGGTCGAACGCATGCTGGACCGCGCGCGCGAGACGTTCAATGTGCACCAGCAGGCCGCCAGCCGCGAGGCCCTGCTAGCCAAGCTCACGCTGCGTGAAAGCCAGGTGCTTGAGCGCATCGTCGCTGGCCGGCTGAACAAGCAGATCGCCGACGACCTCGGCATCAGCATCAAGACGGTGGAGGCGCACCGCGCCAACATCATGGAAAAGCTCAACGCCAACACCGTGGCCGACCTGCTCAAGATCGCGCTGGGTCAGGCGGCCAAGGCCTGAGCGGCGATTTCACCAACCCCGACGCCCGCCCTGCGGGCGTTTTTGCTTGAACCCTGGAAGAATTTTTGTATGAGCGCAAAACTGATTGACGGCGTGGCGCTGTCCAAACAACTGCGCGGCGAAGTCGCCCAAAGGGCCGCCGCGCTCAAGGCCCGCGGCATCACCCCCGGCCTGGCCGTGATCCTGGTCGGCGACAACCCGGCGTCCCAGGTCTATGTGCGTAACAAGGTCAAGGCCTGCGAAGACAGCGGCCTGCATTCGGTGCTGGAGAAATACGAGGCTTCCATGACCGAGGCCGCGCTGCTGGCGCGCATCGACGCGCTGAACCGGGATCCGTCCATCCACGGCATCCTGGTCCAGCTGCCGCTGCCCGCGCACATTGATGCACACAAGGTCATCGAGGCCATCTCCCCTGCCAAGGACGTCGATGGCTTCCACGTAGCCAGCGCTGGCGCGCTGATGGTCGGGCAACCCGGCTTCTGGCCCTGCACGCCCTACGGCTGCATGAAGATGCTGGAAAGCATCAACTTCGACCTCAAGGGCAAGCACGCCGTGGTCATCGGGCGATCCAACATCGTGGGCAAGCCCATGGCGCTGATGCTGCTGGGACAGAACGCGACCGTCACCATCTGCCACAGCGGCACCAGGGACCTCAAAGCCATGACGCTGCAGGCCGATGTTGTGGTGGCGGCCGTGGGCAAGCGCAACGTGCTTACCGCCGACATGGTCAAACCCGGTGCCGTGGTGATCGACGTCGGCATGAATCGCAACGACGAGGGCAAGCTCTGCGGGGACGTGGACTTCGACGGCGTCAGCCGGGTCGCCGGCTGGATCACCCCCGTGCCCGGCGGCGTCGGCCCCATGACCATCACCATGCTGCTGGTCAACACGATGGAAGCCGCGGAACGCATGGCGGCGGCCCGCTGATCGGGTTCATAGGAAATCCCCATGGCCGGCCTGGTTGAAGCGACCAGCGCCGGCCTTAATATTTGAGCCATGACGACGACCAATCCCCTTCTCGATTTTTCCGACCTCCCCTTGTTCGACCAGGTCCGGCCGGAGCACGTGGCCCCCGCCATGGACGCCCTGCTGCAGGAATCGAATGCTGCACTCGAGCACGTCACCGCGCACAACTTTCCCGCGGACTGGACCGCCATCGCCCGTGAGCTCGACGTCGCCACGGAAAAGCTGGGTCGCGCCTGGGGCGCGGTGAGCCATCTCAACAGCGTGGCGGACACGCCCGAGTTGCGCGCCGCCTACAACGAGGCCCTGCCGCGCGTGACCGAGTTCTGGACGCGCCTGGGTGCCGATGAACGCCTGTACGCCAAGTACAAGGCCATCGACCCGTCCACGCTGAATGCCGAGCAGCGCCAGGCCCACACCAATGCCCTGCGCAACTTTGTGCTCGGCGGCGCCGAACTGCGCGGTCGGGCCAAGGAGCGCTTTGCCGCCATCCAGGAACGACAGGCCGAGCTGAGCCAGAAATTCAGCGAGAACACGCTGGACGCGACCGACGCCTGGGCCTACTACGCCAGTGCGGCGGAACTCGAAGGCGTACCCGAGGACGTCCGGCAGGCGACGCGCGCCGCAGCCCTGGCCGAGGGCAAGGACGGCCACAAGCTCACGCTCAAGATGCCGTGCTACCTGCCGGTCATGCAGTTCGCGCGCAGCAGCGAGCTGCGCCAGCGGCTTTATCGCGCGTACACCACACGCGCGTCCGACCAGGCCGAAGGCGACGGCCGCCAGTACGACAACAGCGCCCTGATCCGCGAGATCCTCGCGCTGCGCCAGGAGGAGGCCCGCCTGCTCGGCTACCTGAACTTCGGCGAGGTCTCGGTCGTGCCCAAGATGGCCGACACCCCCGAACAGGTGGTGCGTTTCCTGCGTGACCTGGCGCAAAGGGCCAGGCCCTATGCCGAGCAGGATGTGGCCGACCTGCGCGCCTACGCGCGGGATGAACTCGGCATGACCGACCCGCAGCCTTGGGACTGGCCCTACATCTCCGAGCGACTCAAGGAGGCGCGCTACGCGTTCAGCGAGCAGGAGGTCAAGCAGTACTTCACCGCGCCGCGTGTGATCGCCGGCCTCTTCAAGATCGTCGAGACGCTGTTCGAGGTCTCGATCCGGCGCGACACGGCGCCCGTCTGGCACCCGGCGGTGGAGTTCTACCGCATCGAGCGCAACGGCCACCTCGTGGGGCAGTTCTACCTGGACCAGCCGGCCCGCGCCGGCAAGCGTGGCGGCGCCTGGATGGACGACGTGCGCTCGCGCTGGCTGCGCCCGGACAACGGTCGACTGCAGACGCCGGTGGCCCATCTCGTCTGCAACTTCGCCGAAGGCGTGAACGGCAAGCCGCCGCTGCTCACGCACGACGATGTCATCACGCTGTTCCATGAATGCGGCCACGGCCTGCACCATCTGCTGACCCAGGTAAACGAGCGCGACGTCTCGGGCATCAGTGGCGTGGAGTGGGACGCCGTCGAACTGCCCAGCCAGTTCATGGAGAACTTCTGCTGGGAATGGGATGTCCTGCGGCACATGACCGCCCACGTGGAGACGGGCGAACCCCTGCCACGCGCACTTTACGACAAGATGATCGCCGCCAAGAATTTCCAGAGCGGGATGCAGACCCTGCGCCAGATCGAGTTCTCGCTCTTCGACATGCTGTTGCACACCGAACACGACCCGGCGCAGGACTTCCTGCCCCTGCTCGACCTGGTGCGCGCCGAGGTGGCAGTACTGCAGCCGCCGGCCTGGAGCCGCACGGCCCACACGTTCAGCCACATCTTTGCCGGCGGCTATGCCGCCGGCTACTACAGCTACAAGTGGGCCGAAGTGCTGAGCGCCGACGCCTACGCGGCCTTCGAGGAAACAAGCGGTAAGGACGGCTTGCCCAGCGTGGAAACCGGGCGAAAATACCGCCAGGCCATCCTGGAAGCCGGTGGCAGCCGACCGGCCATCGAATCGTTCAAGGCTTTCCGCGGCCGCGAACCCAGCCTGGACGCCCTGCTGCGCCACCAGGGCATGGCCCGTCTATAGGGAATAATGAAGACATGAACATCACGCTGCCGAGCCCCCGTCAGGCCGCCCTGCTGGCGGTCACCGCCGTCCTGGCACTGGCGCCAGCCCTCGCCGGCGCCCAGGCCATCTACCGCATTGTCGGCCCCGACGGCCGCGTCACCTTCTCCGACAAGCCGCCGGCCGACGCTGCCAAGGCCACCACCCTGGGTCCGGGCGGACGCTCGGCCGACAGCGGTGCCGCGGGCAACCTGCCCTTCGAGCTGCGCGAGATCGTCAACCGTTACCCCGTCACGCTCTACACCCAGGACAGCTGCGCTCCCTGCGATGCAGCCCGCAATCTGCTCAAGGCCCGTGGCGTGCCCTACACCGAGCGGACCATCTCGACCGACAGCGACATCAACGCCCTCAAACGCATGGGCATGGAACTCACGCTGCCGTATGGCACCATCGGCAGCCAGCGTCTCAAGGGCTATGCCGAGACCGAATGGAGCGAGTACCTGGATGCGGCCGGTTACCCGCGCTCTTCCCGCCTGCCGCCGGGCTATCGCAACCCGCCCCCCGCACCCCTGGCCCCGGCACCGGAAACGCCGGCACCGGCACAACCCGCCGCAGCACCAGCACCGGTGCAGCCCGTCGCACCGCCGCCGGGTCCCACCCCGGACAACCCGACCGGCATCGTGTTCTGACGACACGCCCCCCAACGAACAAGGGCCCCGAGGGGCCCTTGTTCATGGTGCGATGCAGTCATCGCCGCTCAGTAGCTCAGTGTCCTCACGCCGCTGGCGGTACCCAGCAGGCAGACCTGTGCGCCCTGGTGCGCAAACACCCCCACCGTCACCACGCCGGGCCACTGGTTCACCTGCGACTCGAAGTCCAGCGGGTCGCTGATCTGCAGACCGGTCACGTCGAGGATGTGCTGGCCGTTGTCGGTCCCCAGCGGCGCGCCGTCCCTGAGGCGCACCCGGGCCGTTCCGCCCAGCGCGGCGAACTGGCGCACCAGGCGTTGGGTGGCCATGGGAATCACTTCCACCGGCAGCGGAAACTTGCCGAGCACCGACACGAGCTTGGATTCGTCGGCGATGCAGACGAAGCGGCGCGACTGCGCCGCCACGATCTTCTCGCGCGTAAGCGCGGCACCACCGCCCTTGATCATGTAGCCCTTGCCATCGATCTCGTCAGCACCGTCGATGTAGACGGAAATCTCCCCGACCTCGTTGGCATCGAAGACCGGAATCCCCAGGGCCTGCAGGCGCTGCGTGCTGGCCACGGAGCTCGACACCGCGCCCTTGATCCGGCCTTTCATGGACGCCAGCGCGTCAATGAACTTGTTGACAGTGGAACCGGTTCCGACGCCGACAATTTCGCCGGGGACCACGTATTGCAGGGCGGCCTGGCCGACCAGGGTCTTCAGCGCGGCCGGGTTGCGGGCGTCGTAGCGCGCCTGCATCTCGGTGGCGG
>DALYHW010000106.1:0-690 GCA_031970695.1 Hylemonella sp. | reverse complement strand
ACCAGGGTTTTGAGTTCATCTTGGTTAAGCATTTGTGGTCCGATCCATAAGGGAGATCTGCTGATCTGGGAAAATATCGTCAACTTGGAATTATGCGATGTCCCTGATCCCTTACGCCCTCTCCCGCGCCGTCCTCTTCCGCCTCGAACCCGAGGCCGCCCACGACCTCACCATCGACATGCTGGCGCGCACCCAGAACACGCCGCTGGCCTGCACCTACAGCAGCACGCGCGTCGAGGACCCCGTCACCATCGCCGGGCTTAACTTTCCCAACCGCGTCGGCATGGCCGCTGGCCTGGACAAGAACGCGCGCTGCATTGATGGCCTGGGAGCCATGGGCTTTGGTTTCGTCGAGGTGGGCACGGTCACGCCCTTGGCTCAGCCGGGCAACCCGAAGCCGCGCATGTTCCGCCTGCCGCAAGCGAACGCGCTGATCAACCGCATGGGTTTCAACAACGACGGACTGGACGCCTTCCTCGCCAACGTCCAGCGCGCCGCCTTCCGCAAGAAAGGCGCCACGCCCATGCTGCTCGGTCTGAACATCGGCAAGAACGCGGCCACGCCCATCGAGCGCGCCACCGACGACTACCTGATCGGCCTGGCCGGTGTCTACCCGCACGCCGATTACGTGACGATCAACATCTCCAGCCCCAACACCAAGAACCTGCGCGCGCTGCAAAGCGACGAGGC
>DALYHW010000105.1:0-9460 GCA_031970695.1 Hylemonella sp. | reverse complement strand
GATCCGTGCGCAAGGACGACCGCGGCGATCAGGCCCAGCACCATCAGCGAGAAGTACTCGGCCGGGCCGAACTTGAACGCGACCTCGGTCAGCGGCGCCGCGAAGGCCGCCAGGATCAGCGTGCCGACGCAGCCGGCGAAGAAGGAGCCCATGCCGGCCGCGGCCAGCGCGGGACCGGCCCGGCCCTTGCGGGCCATCTGGTAACCGTCGATCACGGTCACCACGGAGGACGACTCGCCCGGCAGATTCACCAGGATGGCGGTCGTGGAACCACCGTACTGCGCGCCGTAATAGATGCCGGCCAGCATGATCAGCGCCGCCACCGGGGGCAGCGCATAGGTGGCTGGCAGCAGCATGGCGATGGTGGCGATGGGGCCCACGCCCGGCAGCACGCCGATCAGGGTGCCCAGCATGCAGCCGATGAAGGCGTACAGCAGGTTTTGCGCGGTGAAGGCCACGCCAAAACCGAGCGCGAGGTTGTTAAAGAGTTCCATGTTCTTGCGCTCCTCAGCCGGTGATGAAAGTCGGCCACACCGGGAACTGCAGGCTCAGCAGCTTCACGAAAGCCAGGTAGCTGCCCACGCTCAGGACGGCAGCCAGCACCAGTACTTCCTTGAGCTTGAATTTCTCACCCGCCAGGCTGGCGATGATGACCAGGCCGAAGATGCCGGCCACCAGCCCCATGGGCGGCAGGCCGATCTTGGGCAGGCCACCCAGCATCACGCCGAAAAACAGGTTGGCGCCGATGATGTAGCAAAGCGGTTTCCAGGCCCACTTGCCAATCTTGTCGCCGCTTTCGGTTTTTGCCACCACGGCCTTGAAGATGATCAGCGACCCCAGGATGGCCAGCACGATGCCCAGCATCAGCGGGAAATAGCCGGGGCCCATGCGGGCACCCGTGCCCACGTTGTAGGTGGACGCCCCCCAGGCAAATGCCACACCGACGACGGTGAACATCAGCCCGGAAAAAAAGTCTTTCTGACTTCCGATTTTCACGAACGGTCTCCTAAGAGCAGTACTCAACCGGGCGATTCTGCCCCGGAATACCCTCTGGGACGGATGTGGGTTTCACCTACCCGTGTCCCCGGACGGACAGGGTTTTCGATGCGGGAATACCCTTGGGTCAGTTAGCCGTCAGGTCAGGGGCGGCGTGGCGCCCAGCACCTCGTCGATCACCGTCAGGCCCTCGGCCACACGCAGCGCACCGGCCAGGCGCAGCGGGCGCATGCCATCTGCCACCGCCTGGCGCTTGAGGGCGTCGATGTTGGGTTCGCGACTGACCTTTTCCTTGAAGGCCTCGGAAATCACCAGCAATTCGTACAGGCCCATGCGCCCCTGGAAACCGGTCATGCGGCAGTCCACGCAGCCCACGGGCTTGTAGGGCTTGTAGCCGCCACTGATGCTCCAGGGCTTGACGATGTCGGCCAGCTGCTCCTTGGTCGCCGACTCGTCGCGCACCTTGCACTGGGGGCACAGGGTGCGCACCAGGCGCTGCGCCAGCACGCCCAGCACCGTGGCGTTGAGCAGGTAGGGCGGCACCCCCAGCTCCATCAGGCGCGTGATGGCCGAGGGGGCGTCGTTGGTATGCAGGGTGGAGAACACCAAGTGGCCGGTGAGCGCGGCCTGCACCGCCATCTCGGCGGTCTCGAGGTCGCGGATCTCGCCCACCATGATGATGTCCGGGTCCTGGCGCATCAGCGCGCGCAAGCCTTCGGCAAAGTTGAAGTCCAGCTGCGGCTGCACCTGGGTCTGGTTGAAGGCCGGTTCGATCATCTCGATCGGATCCTCGACCGTGCTGACGTTGACCTCTTCGGTCGCCACGCGCTTGAGCGTTGAGTAGAGCGTGGTGGTCTTGCCCGAGCCGGTGGGGCCGGTCACCAGGATGATGCCGTGCGGCCGCTTGACCAGTCCTTCCCAGCGCTGCGCGTCATGCGGCGTGAAGCCCAGCTCGTCCAGGCCCTTGACCGTGGTGTCCGGGTCGAAGATACGCATCACCATCTTCTCGCCGAAGGCCGTGGGCAACGTGGAGATACGCATCTCGACCTCGTCACCGCCGGGGTTGCGCGTCTTGATGCGGCCGTCCTGCGGCCGGCGCTTCTCGATCACGTCCATGCGGCCCAGCAGCTTGATGCGTGCCGTCATGGCGTTGAGCACGCCCATGGGCATCTGGTAGACCGGATGCAACACGCCGTCGATGCGGAAGCGGATGACGCCCTGCTCGCGCCTCGGCTCCAGGTGGATGTCGCTGGCGCGCTGGTCGAAAGCGTACTGCCAGAGCCAGTCCACCACCTGCACCACGCTCTGGTCGTTGGCATCGAGCTGCTTGTTGCTCTTGCCCAGCTCGACCAGCTGTTCGAAGCTGGCACCGCCGGAATTGCCCCCGGCCTTCTGCGCGGCGCGCACCGACTTGGCCAGCGCGAAGAACTCGGCCGTGTACCGCTGGATCTCGCCCGGGCTGGACAGCACACGGCGCACCCCGCGGCGGGTCTGGCGCTCGACCTCGGCCACCCAGTCGGAAATGAAGGGCTCGGAAGTCGCCACCACCACTTCACTGGGGGTCACCTGCACCGGCAGCACACGGTGGCGCTCGGCATAGGCAGCGCTCATCACCTCGCCCACCTTGCCCACGTCCACCTTGAGCGGATCGATGCGGAAGTAGTCCAGCCCGCAACGGCCGGCCAGCCACTGGGTGAGCAGCTCCACGTCCAAGGCCTTGTGGTCGGCTGCGCGGCGCATGGATACGCTGGCCAGGCGCAGCAGGGCGTGCTGCGAGCTCTCGGCGGCCGAACAACGGGCCGTGACGCGCTGCGCTTCCTCGGCAGAAATCACCCCGTCGGCCTCGAGCCATTCCGTCAGCAACCGCCAGTTGATGGGGCCGACGTGCTCGGTCTTGGACAGGGACTTGGACTTCACCGGAGCATTCATGGGGATGAGATGGTCAGTCAAACACAGGCTTGAAGCCGCGCAGCCACTTGGGCGCCGGCAAGCCCCACCGAGTCTGGATGATTTCCGCCCGCTCGGCAAGCACGGCACGCGGCGGGCGTGACGGTGTACGCTGCGCCAGCACGACGGTGTTGCCTTCACGCGTCGCCTTGAAAGCCCAGACCGCGTCCCTGGCAAATGCCGCGGCGATCTTGTCCACGCTTTTCGTGAAACTGGAGGAGCGGCCAAACAGGTTGACCGTCATGCAGCCCTCGTCCGTCAGGAGGCGGCGGCAGTGCGCGTAGAACTCGGCGCTGTCAAGCACGGGCGCAGCGGCCTCGTGGTCGTAGAGGTCCACCTGCAGGGCGTCGACCGTGCCCCACCACTCGGTCTTCTGGATTTCCTGCGCCGCGTCGGCCAGGATCACCTGCATGCGCGCAGTATCGGCCGGCAGCTTGAACCAGCCCCGGCAGGCGTGCAGCACCTGCGGGTTGAGCTCGATGGTGGTGGTCTTCATGCGCAGCACCTTGGCGCAGAACTTGGTGAGCGAGCCCGCCCCCAGGCCCAGCTGCATGGCCTGCCGCCTGGATACCGATTCGGGATCGACAAACAGGGTCCAGGCCATCATGCGCTGGATGTACTCATGCACCAGCTTCAGCGGGTCGCGGGTATCCATGGAACCCTGGATCCAGATCGTGCCCAGGTGCAGGTGGCGGATGTGGCCCTCGTCGGAGAACTGGACTTCGGGCAGGGTGGTTTTGCGCGTGCTCAAGATCGGGGGATTATCGCTGTCACAACAGCCCCGCCTGTGCCACGGCCTCGCGCCAGGCCGCCAGCTTGCGCGCGAAATTCCAGCTCGCGTTGGCGGGACTGGTGGAGGGCAGCTTGACCAGCGGGAAATGCTCCGCCCCTATGGCCGCCCGCACCAGCTTCGCATGCTTGTAACTTTCGCCACCGTTGTGAACAATCAGCTGCAATGCCGGACAGCGCACCTTGAGCGCAGCGAAGTCGTTCGCCTCCGGATGGCGAATGGCACTGTCCAGGCTGCCCTGGCGCTCACAGCTGGCATACACGTCCCACAGGCCCAGCCCACGGGCCAGCAGCCACGCACACCGGCGCTCGTAGGCGTCCGACGCGGGCAGCGGATGCTGCGGCCACAGAGCCTGCAGGATCTTCCAGAACTGGTTTTGCGGATGGGCGTAGTACTGCTGCGCCTGCAGTGAGGCCCGTCCGGGAAAGCTGCCGAGGATGAGGACCCGCGTCCCGGGCCCCACCACGGGCTGCAGGCCAGACAGGCGATCAGTCCCCGATGTCATGCGTCATGCGACCACCGTACGGCCGCCAAGCGAGGCAAGGCCATGCCTGCGTTGGCCGATGTCCGCGCCGCAAGCTCGGACACCGGCATTGCGCGCAGTCCGGCCAGCACCTCGGCGATCCGTGGCAGTTCACGGGGCTCGTTGCGCCCCTGGGGCTGCCCGTGGCTGCGCTGCTCCGCCGTGGCGTACAGCCAGTGCGGCGGCATGTCGGGTGCATCGGTCTCCAGCACGATGGCCTCCAGCGGCAGCTCGGTGGCCAGCTTGCGCAGGTTGCTGGCGCGTTCGTAGGTCAGCGCGCCACCAAAGCCGAGCTTCAAACCCAGCGCGACAAAGGCCTGCGCCTGCTGCAGGCTGCCATTGAAGGCGTGCGCGATGCCGCGCCATGGGTACGCACCCTGGGCCACCGACCGCAAGCCCTTGAGCAGCATGTCCGCCGAGCGACGCACGTGCAGGATCACCGGCAGGCCGTGCTTGCGTGCCAGCTTGAGTTGCGCCACGTAGAGGCGCTCCTGCCGCTCGCGCAGCGGCAGTTCACACAGTTCAGGCACAAAATAGTCCAGACCGATCTCGCCGACCGCCACCAGATGTGGATCGTCGCGCCAGCGCGTCAACGCCTCGTCGAGCCGCGCGAGGTCGCCGTCACCCGCCTGCGAGACGTAGAGCGGGTGGAGGCCCAGCGCGTAGCTGTCGCCGAACTCGTGGGCCAGGGCACGGACCCGTTCGAAATCGCGCACCTGTACCGCCGGCAACACGCAATGCGCCACGCCGCGCTCGCGCGCCCGCGCGCGCACGGCCGCCACGTCCTGCGCGAACTCGGGTGCGTCAAGATGGCAATGGGTGTCGATCCAGCCGTTCATGCGGCAATCATGCCCCAAGCCGCTGCGTCGGCAGGGTCTTGCTGGCAATTTCACGCGGTGATGACTAGGATGAAGCGCGTGGGCCTGACGTCATGGCCGGTGCCGGCCAGGGGCCCCGTCACCAGAAGGAGGAATCACCATGAACAAGCTGTCGTTCGTTTGTGCTTCGGCCTTGACTGCGTTCGCCCTGTCCGCCGTCGCCCAGCCCCAGACGCCGCCGCGAGAAGGCCCCGGCTGGGGCCCGGGCATGATGGGCGGCTACGGTCCCGGCATGATGGGGAACTACGGACCAGGCCGCGGCGGCTATGGCGCAGGTGCCGGCGGCTACGGGCCGGGCATGATGGGTGGCGGCATGATGGGCGGCTACGGCCATGGCTACGGTCGTGGCGGCATGATGGGCCTGGGCCCTCTGCAGGCCCTGGACCTCAGCAACGAACAGCTCAGCAAGATCAACCAGATCCAGGACGAGACCCGGCGCAGGAACTGGGGCGTGATGGGCAAGCTGATCGACGAGCAGTCCCATATGCGCGACCTCTTCCTGGCCGACAAGCGCGACCCCGCCGCCATCGGCAAGCAGGCGATGAAGATCGCCGACCTGCGCCGCCAGATGCTCGAAGCCTCGGTCGATGCGCACAACCGCGTCGAAGCCCTGCTTAACAAGGAGCAGAAGGAGCAGTTGCGCAACAGCTACCGCCGCGGCTGGATGATGGGCGATGACTGAGTACGGCCAGTCGCCGTCCCGTGCGGGAGCATCGCAATGATGTACGGCACGGCTTGGGGTGGCATGGGTTGGGGCATGCTGCTGTTCTGGGGCCTGCTGATCGTGGCCGCCATCGCCCTGGTGCGCTGGCTGACCGGCACCACCGCGCCGGCGCCAGAGCCACCCCACGAGGCGCCGGGCCCCGGGGCACTGGAGATCCTGGCCCAGCGTTACGCACGCGGCGAGATCGACCGCGACGAGTTCGAGCAGAAGCGCCGCGACCTGGAGCGTCTCTGAACCGGCGCCCCGACCGCGGTCAGCGCTTGCGTTGGACCATCAGGTTGCGCGTGCGGTCTTCCGGGTAGGCGAAAGTCACCGCGCCGCTCTTCACCATGCCCATCACGAGCATGTTGCTGGTGATGGCGTCCTTGTCCATCCTGCTGAACGGGTGATCGTGGGTGGCCGTGACCCCGTAGTAGGTCCGGTTCAGGTTTTCGAGGGCGCTCTTCACGGCCGGACCGGACAGCTCACCATCACGCACCCCGAACAGCGCGTAGGTCAGCAGATAGACCGTGTCGTAGGCTTGCGCTGCCGCCATGGGCACGGTGATCTTCTTCGTGTTGAACTTGCGGTGGTAGGCCGTGAGAAAGGCGGTGCGCCGCTCATTGCTGGGCTCCGCAATGAAGGTCTGCGCCATCAGGGCGCCGTCCGCGGCCTCCCTGGCGCCGTCGATGAAGAAGGGGAAGGACAGGGGCCAGGCGCCGACCTGCGGCACCTTCCAGCCCAGGGCCTGGCGGCCGCGCGCGATGACCGCGTTCTCCGGCCCCACGGTGTAGCTGAAGATCACATTGGCACCGGCGGCCTGCGCGGCCTTGAGTTCCGCTTGAAGGTCCTTCACCCCGAGGTCAAAGCGCGCCACATGCACGGGCTTGAGCTGCTTGTCGTCCAGCGCCCTGACCACGTCCTGCAAACCCGCCTCGCCATAACCGGTCTTGTCGGCAAAGATGGCCACCCTGGTCCAGCCGCGCCTGACGATGTCCTCGACGACAAAAGGCGCCTGGATGGCATCCTTCGCCGAGGTACGGAAGATGTAGCTTTCGGGAGCCGGGTATTTGGCGGTGATCGGGGTGCCGGTGGCGCAGGGCACGATCAGCGGCAGTTTGGCGTTCTGGAAGACGTCCAGCGCCTTCATCGCCACACCGGTGTTGCAAAAGCCGATGGTGGCGACCACCTGATCCTTGAGCAGTTCCTGGGAGCGCTGCAGGCCGACATCGGGGCTGGCTATGTCGTCCTTGATGACGAGTTCCAGCGGCCGGCCCAGGTAGCCGCCTACAGCGTTGATCTCGTCCACGGCCAGTTGGGCGCCATTCAGCATGGGGATGCCGAAGTCGGCGGAAGCCCCCGAGAACGGGCCGATCAAGCCGATGCGCAGCGGTTTGACCGTCTGGGCATCCACGGGCAGGTTCAGGCCCAGCGCCACCGCGCCGGCCAGCAGGAAAAGCCGGAAATTCTTCATGTCTCGCTCACTGGATGTGGGGGTTCCGCCGGGGGCGGGCCACGCGCGACCGACACCCCCGCGGGTAAGCGCGAATCATGCCATCAAACGGCCCTGTTCCAGCCGCAACTGCCGCTGGCAGCGCGCCGCCAGGGTGTTGTCGTGCGTCACCACGATGAAGGCCGTCCCCTGGTCCCGGGCCAGCCGCAACATCAGCTCGAACACCCCCTCGGCCGTGCCGCGGTCGAGGTTGCCGGTCGGCTCGTCGGCCAGCACGCAGGCCGGTTGCGTGACGAGCGCGCGCGCGATGGCGACGCGCTGGCGCTCCCCCCCCGACAACTCGGCGGGACGATGCAGCAGGCGTTCCCGCAGGCCCACGGCCTCCAGCATGCGCGATGCCGTCCCGGCCGCCTCGGCGCGGTCCGTACGGCGGATCCACAGCGGCATGGCCACGTTGTCCAGTGCGCTGAACTCGGGCAGCAGGTGATGGAACTGGTAGACAAATCCCAGGTGCCGGTTGCGCAACTGGCCCTGTACGGTTTGCGAAAGCGTCGAGAAGTCCTGCCCCATGAGTTGTACGCGCCCGCTGCTGGGCGCGTCCAGGCCACCGAGCAGGTGCAGCAGCGTGCTCTTGCCCGAACCCGAGGCACCGACGATGGCCAGGATTTCGCCGGCATGCACCTGCAGGTCGACCCCGCGCAGCACGTGCACGTCCAGCCGGCCTTCGGTGTAGCGCTTGTCCAGGGCCGTAGCCTGCAACACGACGCTGGCAGTTGCACCACTCATACCGGACTCCAAACCAGAAAAACCTCGGAACGCAGCGGAACCGGCTTCGCCGGGCCGCTGGTGGCGCCCCCGTTTAGGGGGGTGGCGAAGGGACACGCAGTGCGCGCCGCCTGGGGGTTATTCATATCGCAGTGCCTCCGCGGGGTTCACGCGGCTGGCGCGCCAGCTCGGGTAGAGGGTGGCCACGAAGGCCAGCACGAGGGAGATGACACCGATGGGCACGATGTCGCTGGCCTGCGGGTCGCTGGGCATGCGGCTGATGAGGTAGATGTCCTTGGGCAGGAAGCTGGCGTGCAACAGGTTCTCCAGCGCGGGCACGATCACATCGATGTTGAACGCCACGCCCAGGCCCAGCAGCAGGCCGGCCAGCGTGCCGATCACGCCAACGGCCGCGCCCTGCACGACAAACACGCCCATGATGCTGCCCGGGCTGGCGCCCAGCGTGCGCAGGATGGCGATGTCGGCACGCTTGTCGGTCACGGTCATCACCAGCGTGCTGACCAGGTTGAAGGCGGCCACGGCGACGATGAGCGTGAGGATGATGAACATCATGCGCTTTTCCAGCTGCACCGCCGCAAACCAGTTGCGGTTCTGGCGCGTCCAGTCGCGCACCAGCAGGTCGCCGCTGAGTGTGGCGGCGAGCTGGGCGCCCACATCGCGCGCCTGGTGCAGGTCCTTGAGCTTGAGGCGGATGCCCGTCGGGCCCTCGAGCCGGAAGATGCGCGCCGCGTCCTCCACATGGATCATGGCCATGCCGGCGTCGTATTCGTAGTGGCCCGAGTCGAAGGTTCCCACCACCGTCATCTGCTTGAGCCGCGGCACCACGCCGGCCGGTGTCACCTGCCCGCTGGGGGCCACCAGCGTGACCTTGTCGCCCTCGCGCACGCCAAGCTGGCGGGCCAGGTCGCGGCCGAGCACGATGCCGAACTCGCCGGGAACAAGCTGGCTCAGCACGCCGCCACGCAGGCCGGCGGCCAGGTCCGTCACCTCGCCCTCGAGCGCCGGGTCGATGCCGCGCACGACGGCGCCTTTCATGTCCTCGCCGCGCGCCAGCAAGGCCTGGGTGCCGATGAAAGGCGCGGCACCGATGACCTGCGGGTTCGCGCGGGCCTGCGCCAGCGTCTTCGCCACGTCCGGCAACGCCGCCCCATAAGGCGAGAAGATCTCGATGTGCGAGACCACCCCCAGCATGCGGTCGCGCACCTCCTTCTGGAAGCCGTTCATCACGCTGAGCACGATGATGAGCGCCGCCACACCCAGCGCGATGCCCAGCATCGACACGCCCGAGATGAAGGAAATGAAGCCGTTGCGCCGGGTGGCCCGGCCAGCGCGCGTGTAGCGCCAGCCCAGGGACAGTTCGTAGGGAAGGTTCATGCGGGAATTG
>DALYHW010000104.1:0-9469 GCA_031970695.1 Hylemonella sp. | reverse complement strand
ACTACAACCCGGCCTCGGGCCAGCTCACGGTCTACCACTCGCAGCAGGCGCCGCACATGATGCAGGACCTGTACTCGCGCCAGTTCGGCCTGGCCGAATCCGCGGTGCGCGTGATCTGCAAGGACGTGGGTGGCTCCTTCGGCATCAAGGTGCACGCCTATCCGGACGACTTCGCCACCGTGGCGATCGCCATGCTGCTCAAGCGCCCGATCAAGTTCGTGGCCGACCGGCTCGAATCCTTCGTCAGCGACATCCATGCGCGCGAGCACCGCATCAAGGGCCGCATCGCCGCGAACAAGGCCGGCGAGATCCTGGCCTTCGAGATTGACGACGTCACGGGCATCGGCCCGTTCTCGATGTTCCCGCGCACCAGCGGCATCGAGGGCAACCAGGTCGTCAACCTGACGGGGGGGCCCTACAAGCACAAGGAATACCGCGCCAAGCTCAACGTAGTGTTCCTGAACAAGACCCCGACCTGCCAGTACCGCGGCGTAGGCCACCCGATCGCCTGCGCGGTGACGGAGGGCCTGGTCGACCTGGCGGCCGCCAGGCTGGGCATGGACCCGCTGGAATTCCGCCGCCGCAACGTGATCCCGGACAACGCCTATCCGGCCACTGGCGCATCAGGCATCAAACTCGAGGTGCTGTCGCACGAGGCCTGCCTGCGCAAGATCGAGGCACTGATGGATTACCCCGCGCTGCGCGCCGAGCAGGCGGCACTGCGCGCCAAGGGTATCTACCGCGGCATCGGCTTTGCCACGCTGATCGAGCTGACCAATCCCAGTGCCGCTTTCTATGGCGTGGGTGGGGCGCGCATCTCCTCGCAGGACGGCGCGACCTTGCGCCTGGAGCCCACGGGCGGCGTGGCCGTGATGGTCAGCGTCGGCGAGCAGGGCCAGGGCACCGAGGCCATCTTTGCGCAGATTGCGGCGGACGCAGTCGGCGTGCCCATGAGCGCGGTGCGCCTGGTCACCGGCGACACCGAGACCGTTCCCTACGGCGGCGGCACCTGGGCCTCGCGTGGCGCGGGCATCGGCGGCGAAGCCGTACTGCAGGCCGGACTGGCGCTGCGCGCCAACATCCTGAAGGTGGCCGAGGCCATCCTCAAGCGCGACGCAGCAGGCATGACGGTGCACGACGGCGTGGTGAAGGACGCCGCCACCGGCGAAACCTTGCTGCCGCTGGTCGAACTCGGCCGCGTAGCCTACTACCGCCCGGACACGCTGCCCGCAGGCTTCACCTCGGAACTGATGGTCACGCGCCACTACGCGCAACGCGACTACCCCTTCATCTTCACCAACGGTGTGCAGGCCTCGTACGTGGAGGTGGATGTGGAGACCGGCTTCGTCAAGCTGCTCAAGCACTGGGCCGTGGAGGACTGCGGCCGTGTCATCAACCCGAAACTGGTGGACGAGCAGATCCGCGGTGCGATCGTGCAGGGTATCGGCGGCGCGCTGTTCGAGGAATGCCTGTACGACGACCAGGGCCTGATGAAGAACGGCAGCATGGCCGACTACCTGGTGCCCATGGCCGGCGAGATGCCGGACATCGAAGTGGCCCACGTCGAGACACCGACGCGCAGTTCGGTGCTGGGCGCCAAGGGTGCGGGCGAAGCCGGCACGGCCGGCGCGCCGGGCGCCGTGGTGAACGCCATCAACGATGCGCTGCGCCCGCTTAAGGCCGAAGTCTGGTCACAACCGGTGACTCCGGAGAAGATCCTGCGCGCGCTGGGACACGTCCCGGAATGAGGGACTGAGGTGCATCCGACGCCCGCAGGCCGGGCGTCTGGCGCCGCACCAAGGCACGGGACAGCAGGTGGGTCCGCCTAAAATGCCTGCGTGAACGCCCCTCTCTCCCCTGCCCCGCGCCGCCCCATCCGAGAACTGCCCGACGAGCTGATCAGCCAGATCGCCGCGGGCGAAGTGGTGGAACGCCCGGCGTCGGTGGTGCGCGAGCTGGTGGACAACGCGCTGGACGCGGGCGCTACCCAGATCACAGTGCGCCTGCTGGCCGGCGGCGTGCGCCTCATTTCGGTGGAGGACAACGGCCTGGGCATCCCGCGCGATGAGCTGCCGGTGGCCCTGAAGCGCCACGCCACCAGCAAGATCAGCAACCTGCACGACCTGGAGACCGTGGGCACGATGGGCTTCCGTGGCGAGGCGCTGGCCGCCATCAACTCCATCGCGGACATGGCCATCCTGTCGCGCACGCCCGACCAGTCCAGCGCCTTCCTGCTGGACGGTCGTACCGGCGAGATCAAGCCCGTGGCCCGCAGCACCGGCACCACGGTCGAAGTGAAGGAACTCTTCTTCAGCACACCGGCGCGCCGCAAATTCCTCAAGACCGACGCCACCGAACTGGCGCACTGCATCGAGTCCGTACGCCGCCACGCGCTGGCCCGGCCCGATGTGGGGTTCGCCATCTGGCACGAAGGCAAGCTGGTGGAACAGTGGCGGGCCTGTACGGGCGCCGAGGGCCTGTCGCAGCGCCTGGCCGACGTGCTGGGCGAGGACTTCATCACCGAATCGATCACGGTGGACTTCAGCACCTCGGTCACGCCAGGCAGCGCTTTCCATGGCGTGCGGGTCTGGGGCCGTGCCGGCATCCCCGATGCCGCGCGCTCGCGGGCAGACCACCAGTTCTGTTATGTGAACGGTCGCTTCGTGCGCGACAAGGTGCTCACGCACGCCGCACGCAGCGCCTATGAAGACGTGCTGCACGGCCACAAGCAGCCGGTCTACGCCCTGTATGTGGAAATCGACCCGGCACGCGTGGACGTGAACGTGCACCCGACCAAGATCGAAGTGCGCTTCCGCGACAGCCGCGAGGTGCACCAGGCCGTGCGGCACGCCGTGGAAAACGCGCTGGCGGCACCGCGCGCGCAGGCCCTGGCACAGGGTGGCCCAGTCGCGGGTGCGCCGCTGGCCGATATCGCGCAACCCGCGGTACAGCCTGCCTGGTCACAGGACGCTATCAATTTCAGAGCGTTCGAGGCATCGGCGCGGGGTCACGAGGTGCGCGACCTCGGCGCCTTGTGGCAGCCAGCCACCGTCGTCACCGCGGCGGCGCCCGCTGCAACGGCGGCCTGGGTCACGCGCGCGCCGGGCTCGGTGGCCCTGGAGGCAGCGCCCCTCGCGACGACGGCCGCGGAAGCCGGCCCGGCACAAACGCAGAACTACGAATCCGCCGGCAACGCCTGGCCTCTGGGGCGCGCCCTCGCGCAGCTGCAAGGCGTCTACATCCTGGCCGAGAACGCCCAGGGCCTGGTGGTGGTGGACATGCACGCCGCGCACGAACGCATCGTCTACGAACGCCTCAAGCACCAGCTCGACCTGCAGCAGATCACCAGCCAGCCCTTGCTGATCCCCGCCACCTTCGCGGCCACGCCGCAGGAAGTGGCCACGGCCGAAGCACAGGCCGACACGCTGCAGACCCTCGGCCTGGAAATCAGCTCCTTCTCCCCCAAGACATTGGCCGTGCGTGCTGTGCCCGCCACGCTGGCTCAGGGCGACGCGGTGGAACTGGCGCGCAGCGTGCTGGCCGAGCTGGCCCAGCACGAGGGCAGCACCGTGATCGAACGCGCCCGCAACGAGCTGCTGGCGACCATGGCCTGCCACGGCGCCGTGCGGGCCAACCGCCGGCTCACGCTGGAAGAAATGAATGCACTGCTGCGCCAGATGGAAGACACCGAGCGCTCCGACCAGTGCAACCATGGCCGCCCGACCTGGCGGCAAGTCACCCTGAAGGACCTGGACGCCTTGTTCCTGCGGGGCCGTTAAGCGCCCTGCCGACGCCGAAGCTACTCGGCG
The DNA here is from genome assembly GCA_031970695.1 of Hylemonella sp. Taxonomy (GTDB): domain Bacteria; phylum Pseudomonadota; class Gammaproteobacteria; order Burkholderiales; family Burkholderiaceae_C; genus Hylemonella. The sequence continues at coordinate 5,660 of DALYHW010000104.1, read as the reverse complement.
CGACTCGGCGCGACTCGGCGCTACTCGGCGGTGCGCGGGTCGTCGTCGGCGCCGGGATGCGCCAGCGCCTGGCGCGCGAGTTCTTCCTCGGAAAGCTCTGGCAACGCCTGCAATTCAGCCAAGGCATCGAGTTCTGCCTTGGTACGCCCCTGGCGCTCGATGATGCCCGGCTCCACTTCGGCAATCAGCGCCGCAATCTGTTCTGGCGTCAATTCCTCGGGGTCATCATGGCGCGGTGCCGGGCTCGCGGCGGGCTCACGCGGCGGCAATTCCACGTGTTGCTCCATCGACAGCGACTGGCGGTTCGCCATCGCATCCAGCATCGACGCGTAATCACCATCCTTGGGTTCGCTCGGATTCATGGAAAGTCCCTCCGTTCACGACCTGCGCCAGGCGCACACCGACCTGACTCAGACTTCCTCGTCCTGCAGGATGCCTTCGCCCTTGGTGAACCAGGACCAGCCGAAGGCCCAGATGCCGGCGGCCTCGATCCAGAAGGTGGGGGACCAGGCCAAGACGGGCGACGACGCGGGCAGGAGGTGCACCAGGCCCAGCCCCAGCGCGCACAGCAGGATGACCCAGCCGCAGACGGCGTAGATGTGGTTGCGCAGCCGTTTGCGGGGCGTGGGAAAGGCGCTGCCCTTGCGAAAGAGCACCAGCGAGAAATACGCCAGGGTCAGGAAAAAACCACCCGCGGACAGGGAATGGACGACGGACACGATGCCCTGCGTCGGCGTATGGCCGCCATCGGGCACGGTGGGAAACAGCGCCACGCCGAGTGCAAACACGCAGGCAACGTCACCCGCCACGTCGTCGCGCTGGTCATAGCCCTTGTAGGACAACAGGAACACGGCGATCGCGCACAGGCTACCCACCATCACGTCGCGCATGCCCGTGTAGTAGTAGGCGCTGATGGAACGCGGCAGGCCCGGCCCCTCGAGCAGCCACTTGCCGGCGATCAGCACCAGCGGCAGGGCAATCGCGATGATGCCCACGGCCTTGCGCAGCGTCATGTACGAGAGCACATGGGTCACGTTGCCCGTGCCGGTGTCCTGACTTGTCATGGCTTTCCTCCCCGGGATTGTTGTTGCCGCGCATGGTACCGCGACCGCGACAGGCGCCGCAGGCACCAGCGCGTCCGGCCAGCGTCAGCGGCTCTCCGACACCGTCACGTGCTCGACGGTGGCGCGCAGCACCTGCGTCCTGTTGCCGTCCAGGCCCAGACGCAGGTCGCTGTCGTCCCAGCCCATGCCGGCACAGCGGCCCAGGTGGTAGGTCAGGTAGTCCTTGCCCTGTTCGTCCGCAGGACCCAGCAGCTCGGTGACCTGCTGCATCGATTTGCCGATGAGCGCGTTGTTGTCGATCAGGTCCAGCGCCATGGCACTGCGCACGCAGGCCGGTTCGTTGCTGCCATCGGCAGAGGGCTGTCGCCAGGCCTGGGCGTTGAAAGGCGTGGGCGCCACGCCCGGGCGGCGGTCGCTCCACAGCAACCAGCCGCCGGCGAGCAGGGCCAGGAACAGCAGTGCAAGCAGACTGTGCCTGCGTCGTGCGGTCAGGGAGAAGGCCATGGCGACCATCGTATCAGCCCGGCCGGCGCTGCTCGGGCCGCACTCGGCTGGCCAGCAGCTGGTCGGCGTGCTCGATGTCCAAGGGCTGGCCGGCAGCATCGACCAGCGGCTGCTCGAAATCGTTCCAGCCGCGCACGCCGGTCTTGAGCGACACCACGTTCGTGAAGCCCATCTGCTGCAGGGTGTAGGCCGCCAGCACGCTGCGGTTGCCCGAGCGGCAGATGACGACAAGTTCGCGCGCACGACCGGCCGCCAGCGCGGGCACGGTGTCGTCGTAGTCCCAGTCGCACGCCGACTCGAGGAGGCCACGCGGCACGTTGAGGGAACCCGCAAGGTGCAGGGCGTCGAACTCCGGCGGTTCGCGGACGTCGAGCAGCAGGGGCGGTCCGGGCTGGCGCAGCCTGTCCACCAGGTCCCAGGGCATGATTTCCCGCACGGTCGGCAGGCAGTCGGCAATCAGGTCGGTATAACGTTTCACGTCAGACATGCGACCGCATGCTAGTGCGCGGACGCGCGGCCGGCCATTACCCGAAAGGATGACGCCCTGCCCGCACGGATGCGCGGGGCAGGACAACGCCGCACAATGGCCTGGCCCAAGCGTCCTAAAGGGAAAGGCAGGGGGATGGCAGGCCTCGGGCATCAAGGGCGATGAGGCCGGGCTGGCGGCACAGGCGCCAATAACGCACCAAAGAAGAACATTAACGCACCAAATACGTACAAATATTTATGGAATTTGCACCAACAATGGGATTAACACCGGGCAAAATTTCGTGTTTATTCAAAATTTGCACCAATTCGGACCATCCATGAAGCATCACTCTCCGCACGCCTTTGTTGAACACATCGCCAAGCACAACCCCGGGCAGCCCGAATACCTCCAGGCCGTCACCGAGGTGATGGAGAGCCTGTGGCCCTACATCGAGCAGAACCCGAAATACGCCGAGCAGGGCCTGCTGGAGCGCCTGGTGGAGCCCGAGCGCATCATCATGTTCCGTGTGTCCTGGCTCGACGACAAGGGACAGGTCCAGGTGAACCGCGGCTACCGCATCCAGCACAGCCTGGCCATCGGTCCGTACAAGGGCGGGCTGCGCTTCCATCCCTCGGTCAATCTTTCCATCCTCAAGTTCCTGGCCTTTGAGCAGACTTTCAAGAACGCACTGACCACACTGCCCATGGGCGGCGGCAAGGGCGGCTCGGACTTCGACCCCAAGGGCAAGAGCCAGGGCGAGATCATGCGGTTCTGCCAGGCCTTCGCCACCGAACTGTTCCGCCATGTCGGTGCCGACACCGACGTCCCGGCTGGTGACATCGGCGTGGGCGGCCGTGAAGTGGGCTACATCGCCGGCATGGTGAAGAAGCTGAGCAATCGCGCCGACTGCGTCTTCACCGGCAAGGGCCTGTCCTTCGGCGGCTCGCTTATCCGCCCCGAGGCCACGGGCTACGGCACGGTCTATTTCGCCGAAGAAATGCTCAAGACCCGGGGCATGAGTTTCGAGGGCCTGCGCGTGAGTGTGTCGGGTTCGGGCAATGTGGCGCAGTACGCGGTCGAAAAAGCCATGAGCATGGGCGCCAAGGTCATCACCGTGTCCGACTCCAGCGGCACCGTGGTTGACGAGGACGGCTTCACCCCGGAAAAGCTGACCCAGCTGATGGACGTGAAGAACCACCAGTACGGCCGCGTGAGCGACTACGCCCAGCGCGTGGGCGCGAAGTTCCATGCCGGCGCCACGCCCTGGCATGTGCCGGTGGACGTGGCCCTGCCCTGCGCCACCCAGAACGAGCTCAATGGCGACGACGCCCGCACACTGGTCAGGCACGGCGTCAAGTGCGTTGCCGAGGGCGCCAACATGCCCTCCACGCTGGATGCGGTGCGCGTCTTCGAAGATGCCCGCGTGCTGTACGCGCCGGGCAAGGCCAGCAACGCCGGCGGCGTGGCCACGTCGGGGCTCGAGATGAGCCAGAACGCGATGCGCCTGATGTGGAGCCGCGACGAGGTGGACACCCGCCTGCACGGCATCATGCGCAGCATCCACGGCGCCTGCCTGCGCCATGGCAAGCGCGCCGACGGCAGCGTGAGTTATGTGGACGGTGCGAATGTGGCCGGTTTCGTGAAGGTCGCCGATGCGATGCTGGCCCAGGGTGTGATCTGATCACCCCGCGCTCCCGTCACAAGCCGCCTTCGGGCGGCTTTTTCATGCCCGGCGCTCAGAGCACGATGCGCGCCGCATATTCGCGCAGCAGCGCCAGGCCAGGCTCCTTGCGCGGCCAAACGAGTGCGGCGCCATCGTTCGCATGGCGCGGCAGCACATGGATGTGCACGTGTGGCACCGTCTGCCAGCCAGCCGGCTTGTTGGTCTGCAGCAGCGTCATGCCTTCGGGCTTGAACGCTGCCTGCACCGCGCGGGCGATGCGGGTGGCCACCACGAACAGGTGGGCCGCCTCGGCCTCATCGAGTTCCATCACGGTTTCCACCTGCCGCTTCGTGGCCACCAGCACATGGCCCGGGTTGACCTGGCCGGCATCCATGAAGGCGATGACACGCTCGTCCTCGTAGACGATGGCCGCCGGGATCTCGCGGCGGATGATGCGGGTGAAGACGCTGTCGGACATGGCGGGGACTCTGTGGATGAACCAGCTGCCAATTCTCCGCGCAGAGAGAACCTCGGGGCCTGGGCCGGCGGTGACTCGGGGAAACCACCAATCTGGTAGGCTCCGGGACCCATGCCTGCCTCCTCTGCCGGCGCGCCCGCGCCCCACGTTTCCGCCATGTCACCCGCGCTGATCGTGCTGGTCCTGTCCCTGCTGCTGGGACTGCAACCGATCACCACCGACCTCTACCTGCCCTCCCTGCCGGCGCTCACCGAGGGCTTCGGCGCCACCTTGCCCCAGGCCCAGCTCACGCTTTCGGCGCTGCTGCTGGCCTTCGGCCTGTCCCAGCTGGTCTGGGGCCCGCTGTCGGATCGTTATGGCCGTCGGCCCATCCTCGTCTGGGGCCTGGGCGCCTATGTGCTGGCGTCCGTGGTGAGCACGCTGGCGCCGTCCATGACGCTGCTCATCGTTGCCCGCATCCTGCAAGGCGCCGCGATGGGCGCGGCCGTGATGTGCGCGCGTGCCATCGTGCGCGACCTGTACCGCCCGGTCGACGGCGCCCGCGTCATGTCCAAGGGCCTCACGGGACTGGGGGTCATTGCCTGCCTCAGCGGGCCGCTGGGCGGGCTGCTGGCGGGCTGGGCCGGCTGGCGCATCGCGCTGCTGGCGCTCGCGGTGTTCGGTGCAGGCACGCTGGCCCTGGTGCTGCTGCGCTTCGAAGAGACCCTCCGGCAGCGCAACCCCAAGGCCCTGCAACCGGCCACGCTGCTGCAGACCTGGCGCGACATCGTGCGCCACCCCACCTTCTGGGCGTACTCGGCACTGTCGGCCGCCTCCTACGGAGGGCTGTTCACGGTGCTGGCCTCCTCGTCTTTCGTCTTCATCCAGGTGCTGGGGCTGTCACGTCCGTCCTACGGCCTGATCATGAGCACGGTGTCGGGCACCTACATCATCGGCACCCTGATCTGCCGCCGCCTGCTGCCGCGCTGGGGCGTGCGTCGCACCGTCGCGGTGGCGGCGGGCTTCACGCTGACGGGCGGCACGCTGATGGGCGTTTTCGCTTTCACCGGGTTGCACAACGGCTGGGCCATCATGCTGCCCTTCTACCTCTTCATGCTGGCGCACGGCGTACACCAGCCCTGCAGCCAGAGCGGCGCCGTCAGCCCCTTTCCCTATGCAGCGGGCGCCGCGTCGGCGCTGAACGGTTTCCTGATGGCCGCGACGTCGTTCATCGTCGGCGCCGTGCTGGGCGAGACGATGGACGGGACGGTGCGCCCGCTGATGTACGGCGTGTGTTTCTGGAGCGTGATGATCGCGCTCTCGGCCTGGACCCTGGTGCAAAAGCATGGCAAGCTCGGCCACTGACTTCCCGCCCTGCCTGGCAATTGCCGGGCCCACGGCCAGCGGCAAGACCGCAGCCGCGCTGGCCATTGCGGCCGAGCTGCCGGTGGAAATCATCAGCGTCGACTCGGCCCTGGTCTACCGCGGCATGGACATCGGCAC
>DALYHW010000103.1:0-9598 GCA_031970695.1 Hylemonella sp. | reverse complement strand
CCAGGCCGGCAGCCCCATCGTGAAGGCAAACGCCATCCAGGGCCCGATCCACCCGAACCTCGGCATTGCCATGGACATGAGCATCCAGCTCAAGGCCGCCAATGGGGCCATCTGCACGCTGAGCCTGTCCTTCAACAACGACGGGCCGCTGGGCACCTTCTTCCGCTACATCGGCGACACCGCGACCTACATCGCCCGCTACGACGATCTCTTCAATGGCAAGGACGAGAAGATCGACGTGAGCAAGGTCGATGTGTCGATGAACGGCATCGAGCTGCAGGACCGCGAGTTCTTTACTGCCATCCGCGAAGGCCGCGAGCCCAACGCCAGCGTGGCGCAGGTGCTGCCCTGCTACCAGGTGCTGCACCAGTTGGAGCAGCAGTTGAACGCGGGCTGATCCGGTAGGATTGCCGCATGACCCGAGGGGTCGGATCGCGCGCCGGTGGCGACGTGGTCTGACCCCTTCGTACTTTCTGCGAGGAAACGGATATGCAAGAACGCAAACTCGGCCCCTTCCAGGTGTCCGCCCTGGTGCTGGGCTGCATGAGCCTGAGTTATGCCTACGGCGTGCCGCCCGCGCCCGAACATGGCGAGCGTGTGCTGCTGGCCGCGCTGGACGCGGGCATCACGCACTTCGACACGGCGGCGCTGTATGGCTTCGGCGTGAACGAACAGCTTGTCGGGCGTGTGCTCAGGGCCCATCGGGACAAGATTGTTCTGGCCAGCAAGGGCGGCATGGCCGGGGTGGACGTGGCCGGCGACGGCAAGCTGGTACGCGTGATCGACGGCCGGCCCGAGGCCATCCGCCGTAACTGCGAAGACAGCCTGCGCCGCCTGGGCACCGATGTCATCGACCTGTACTACCTGCACCGCTGGGACAAGAAGGTGCCCATCGAGGACAGCGTGGGGGAGCTCTCGCGCCTGGTCGAACGCGGCCATGTGCGCGCCATCGGCCTGAGCGAGGTCTCGGCTACCACGCTGCGCAAGGCCCACGCCGTGCATCCGATTGCCGCGCTGCAGACCGAGTACTCGCTCTGGACCCGCAATCCCGAGATCGCCGTGCTGCAGGCCTGCCGCGAGCTGGGCGTCAGCTTCGTGGCCTTCAGCCCGGTCGCACGTGGTTTCCTCAGCGGCAGGCTGCGCGATGTAAAGGCGCTGGACGCCAAGGACATCCGCCACGGCATGCCACGCTTCGAGCCGGCCAACTACGCGGGCAACCTCAGGCTGCTGCCAGCCTACGAGGCCCTGGCGCAGGAAGCGGGCTGCACCCCGGCGCAACTGTCCCTGGCCTGGCTGCTGCACAAGGACAGCAACGTGATCCCGCTCTTCGGTACCACCAGCCTCGAGCACCTGGCCGAGAATGTCGCCGCTGCGAGCGTGAAGCTCACGCCCCCGCTCATGGCCAGGGTGGAAGCTGTCGTGAACCAGCAGACTGTGGTGGGCAACCGCTACAGCGAACAAAGCAACCGCGAAGTCGATACCGAGGTGTTCTGAGATGCAAGCCACTTTGATGCTCCTGCCCGGCCTGAACTGCGACGCCGCCGTCTGGGCCCCGCAAGTCGCTGCCCTGCAGGGCCAGGCCCACTGCATCATCCCCGCCTGGGGCCTGAAAGACTCGCTCACGGCCATGGCCCGGCAGGTCCTGGAGGCGGCGCCGACCGAACGCTTCAGCGTGGCGGGCCATTCCATGGGCGGCCGGGTGGCGCTGGAGGTCATGCGCCTGGCGCCGCAGCGCGTCGAGCGCCTGGCGCTGTTGAGTACGGGCACCAACCCGCTGGCCGCCGGCGAGGCCGGCGAAAAGGAGAAAGCGGGTCGCATGGCCCTGCTGAAGATCGCGCGCGAACAGGGCATGCGGACGATGGCGCAGGAATGGGCCAAGGGCATGGTGCACCCGGAGCGCATCGGCGGCCCCATCTTCGAGCAGGTGCTCGACATGTTCGACCGCGGCAGCGCGGCGCAATATGCGGCGCAGATCCAGGCGTTGCTCAACCGCCCCGACGCCGCATCCCAACTGCCCGGCATCCAGTGCCCCACGCTCGTGCTCACGGGCCGCGAGGACAGCTGGAGTGGCCCGGCCCAGCACGAGGCCATGGCCGCGGCCATCCCGGGCGCCCGACTGGTCATCGTGGAGCACAGCGGTCACATGTGCACCATGGAGCAACCCGCGGCGGTCAATGCGGCACTGGCGGAGTGGCTGCGCCGCTGAGAAGCGTGCCAAGGAAGGTGCCGTCCCGGCAGGGGAGCGGCACCTCTGGGGCTGACGGGGATCGCCGGTTATTTGGCCAGCAGGCTGTTCAGGTCGAAGGCGGTGTCACCTGCCTGATCCGGCGTGGGGGAGATCCCCGCATCAAGCAGCTTGCGCACCAGCAGGTGGTCCTTGCTGGCGCTCACGCTGTCGGCGGCAATGAGCTTGTCGCCCTTGTAGTGGTAGACGGTGAAGGACCCGTTGCTCATGTCACCGCGCACGGCCCAGCGGTCCGCGCCCATGGACAGGCCGGCCATTTGCAGTTTCTTGTCGTACTGGTCGCTCCAGAACCAGGGCGTGCTGCTGAACGGGCGCTCCTGGCCCAGCAGGGCGGCCGCGGCGCTCTTGCCCTGCTCGGTGGCGTTGTTCACCGACTCCAGGCGCAGCAGGCTGCCATCGGGCAGGCGGCGTGCCGTGCAGTCACCGGCGGCGACGATAACCGGATCGCTGGTACGACCGCAGGCGTCGACCACGATGCCGCGGTCACATTCCAGCCCGGCGGCGCGGGCAAGTGCGTCATTGGCGTTGACCCCGATGCCCACGACCACCAGGCCTGCGGGATACACCGAACCGTCGACCATGCGCACGCCGGTCACGGTGTTGCCCGCATCGTGTTCAACAGCGGCGATCTGCGCACCCAGCTCGAGCTGCACGCCGTGGCTACGGTGCAGTTGCGCGTACCAGTCCGACAGCACCGGCGCGAGTACGCGGCCCAGCAGGCGCGGTGCGGCTTCGAGCACAGTGACGGGTAGCCCTTTCTTGCGCACGGTGGCCGCCACTTCCAGCCCGATGAAGCCGCCGCCGATCACGACGACGGGCAGCTGCTGCTCGATGCAGACGGCCATGCGCGCGGCGATGGCGCTGGCGTCATCGCGGCTGCGCAGGGCGTATACGCCTTGCGCGCCGGCACCGGGCAGGGGCAGCGTACGCGGCGTGGAGCCCGTGGCCAGCACGAGCTGGCTGTAGGGCAGGGTGCTGCCGTCGGCCAGCGTCACGGTTCTGGCCGCGCGGTCGATGGCGGTGACCTTGCTGCCGGTTCGCAACTCGATGGTCTTGCGCGCCAGCATCTCGGGAGCCCGCATCACGAGTTGCGCGGCGTCCATTTCGCCGGCCAGCCAGGCCTTGGACAGCGGCGGGCGGTGGTAGGGGCCGTGGGGCTCGTCGCCGAGCAGGGTGATGGGGGCTTCGCAGCCGCCGGCGCGCAGGGCTTCGGCGGTCTGCACGGCGGCCTGGCCCGCGCCGACGATGAGGATGGGATGCGTCATGCGCCCGATCTTATTCCTGGGTAAGGGGCAGGCTGACGATCAACCCTTCGAGCTTGGGGGATGCCTTGATCTGGCAGGCCAGGCGGCTGTTGGGCTTGCGCTCGGAGGCCACGTTTTCCAGCATGGCGAGTTCGTTCTCGCTGGCCGGGGCGATGTCGCCCAGCCGCGATTCGTCCACATAGCAGTGGCAGGTGGCGCAGGCGCAGGAGCCGCCGCATTCGCCGAGGATGCCGTCGATGCCATTGGTGGTGGCACCCTGCATCAGGCTCCAGCCGTCCGGCAGGTTGATGGTGGTGGACTGACCGCTGGCTTCGACGTAGGTGATGTTGGCCATGAAATGCTCTCCGGTTCAAAGGGCGACCGCCTGCACGGGCAGGCGGTCGGGTTGCTAGCGACTGCCGTTTATTGGACCACGAGGTCCAGGCGCAGCGGGCTGCGGAAGGTGGACGAGGGCATCCAGGGCAGCTGGTCGGCCAGTCGCCGGTAATCGGGCACGACCTTGTGGAACTCCTCGAAGGCGATCTTCACGGCCAGGCGCGCGATGGCGGTGCCCAGACAGGCATGCACGCCGCCACCGAAACCCAGGTGGCCGCGGGGCTTGCGCGTGATGTCGTACACGTCCGGGTTCGGGTACTGGCGCTCGTCGCGGTTGCCCGAGCCGTAGGCCAGGCACACGAAGTCGCCTTCCTTCATGGTCTGGCCGTGCAGGGTCACGTCCTTCATGAGGCGGCGGCGGAAACGCTGGGCCGAGGTGTTGTAGCGCAGGCTTTCCTCGATGGCGTCGGGTAACAGCTCCGGCCTGGCGACCACGGCCTTGCGCGCTTCGTCAAAGGTGGCCAGGTTGTAGGCGAACATCATCATGAAGCCTCCAAGCGACTCCACGCCCGCCATGATGAGCGTGGTGGTCGTGAGCAGCACCTCACGCTCGTCCAGGCGGTCGCCGTCGATCTCGGCCAGGCTGAAGTGGCTGATGAGGTCGTTGCGCGGTTCCTTGCGGCGCATGGCGATGACCTTGCCCGCGTAATCCTGCATCCAGTTGTAGGCGGCAATGTGCTCGGGGCCCTTGGTGCGGGTACGCGAATCGCTCTGCACCATGAGCACGGCGTTGTCGCGGACTTCCTGCTCGGGCACGATGGCCTCGTCACCCATGGGCAGGCCCAGGGCGGCCATCAGCACCTTGACGGTGAACTGCGAGGACACGTCCTTGAAGTCGAAAGTCTGCACCCCCTTCAACTGGCCGAAGACCTGCTGCGCCACCGCCCGGATGGGTTCTTCCAGCGCAAGCAGGTTGCGCTTCATGAAGGCGTGCTGGATCAGGCCGCGCAGGCGGTCGTGCTTCGGCGGGTCCGAGCTGCCCAGGGTGGCGCCGGCGCGGCCCGGCAATTCGGTCATCAGGTTGCCGCTGGCCGAGGAATAGGTCTGCCAGTCCTGGCCGGCGCTGACGATGTCGGCGTAGCGCGAGAGGATCCACATCTGGGCCTCGGGGCTCCAGAAGCAGGGGTGCTCGTCGCGCAGGGTCTTGTAGTAGGGGAACGGGTCCGCGTCGATGGCGGGGGAGTAGGGATCAAAGCTGAACATGGTTTGTCTCCGGTGCTGTGATGGCTTGAACTTTAGGGCTGACCTTGATCAAGGACCGTGCACAAAGCGGCGCTTAGTCTGGTACTTTTCGATCAAAATGATCGAATGAGAAAGTCAACTATTCCCAGCTTCGCCCTCTATGGCGAGGCCGCGGCCCCGGGCGAGGAGCTGCTGCACATCGAGGCGGTGGAGTCGCGCAGCCGGCTCCATCACTGGGAGATCTCGCCGCACCGGCACCAGGGCCTGTACCAGGTGCTGTGGCTGCAGCGGGGCGCGGCCGAAGTCGCGCTGGATGAATGGGTGCAGCGCGTGCAGGGGCCGGCGGCCATCGTGGTGCCGCCGGGGGTGGTGCACGGCTTTCGTTTTGCGCCGGGCACGGACGGGCTGGTACTCACGCTGAGCCCGCGCTTTCTCGTGGAGGGCGAGTTCCAGTCCGTGGGCGAAGCCTTTCGTGCGCTGTTTGCGGCGCCCGGGGTGCTGGACTTCGAGCGCGAGGCCGTTCCGGCCGAACGCCTCCATGCCCTGCTGCATGAACTGGCGGCCGAGTTTGCCCAGCCTGGGGTGGGCGATTCACCGGTGCCTGGCTGGCTGGCGCGCGCGGTGGTCTGGCGCCTGGCGCAGGTCCGCGCACAGGGCGACCAGGCCGAGGGCGAGCGCGGCCACCGGCACCAGGCGCTATTCACGCGTTTCCTGTTGCTGGTGGAGCAGCACTTTCTGGAGCACTGGCCGCTGGAGAAATACGCTTCGCGCCTGGGCCTGTCCACCCAGCGCCTGAACCGCCTCACGCGCGCCGAGAGCGGGCGCAGCGCGCTGGAACTGGTGCACGAACGACTGACGCGCGAAGCTTGTCGTCGGCTGGTCTACATTGCCGCGCCGGCAGCCAGCCTGGCGGCCGAGCTGGGCTTTGATGACCCGGCCTACTTCTCTCGCTTTTTCAAGCGCCGCACGGGGGTGACGCCCCAGGCCTACCGCGAGGCCCACCGCGCGCAGCATTGAACCCTGAACCGCGTGTCTCTCAGACCCCGAGGTAGCCAGCCAGTGCCGGGTCGTTGCTGACGGCAAGGGCCTCGCCCTGCAGCACTACCTGGCCTTTTTGCAGCACGTAGGCGCGGTTGCAGCGCGCGAGCACCTTGCGGTAGTCGCGGTCCACGATGAGCGTGGCGATGCCGCTGTCGCGGATCTCGCCGATCACGCGCCAGATCTCGCCCACGATCAGCGGTGCCAGGCCCTCGGTCGCTTCGTCCAGGATGATGAGGTCCGGGTGGGTCATGAGTGCGCGGCCGATGGACAGCATCTGCTGCTCGCCGCCCGAGAGCTGGCCACCCATGTGGCCAATGCGCTCGGCCAGCCGCGGGAAGGTGGTGAGCACGCGCTCCAGCGTCCAGTCGCGGCGCCCGTCGCGCCCGGCACGGGCCGCCATGATGAGGTTTTCGCGTACCGAGAGGTTAGGAAAAACACCTCGCCCCTCGGGCACGTAGGCCACACCCAGGCGCGCCACCTCATGCGGGCGGGCGCGCGAGGCGTCTTCGCCGAAGAAGTGGATGCTGCCTTCGCGCTGCGTCACGTGGCCCAGCAGCGTGCGGATTAGCGTGCTCTTGCCCATGCCATTGCGGCCGAGCAGGCCCACGGTCTCGCCACGGGCTATTGCGAAGTCCACGCCATGCAGCACATGGCTGGAGCCATACCAGGCGTGGATGGCGCGGGCGTCGAGGATCAGGTCGGCGCTCATTTCAGTGTCCGCCTCCAAGGTAGGCTGCCTGCACGTCGATGTTGTTGCGCACCGCGTCGGGCGTGCCACTGGCCAGCACACTGCCGTTGACCATGACCGTGATGCGGTCGGCGATGCGGAAGACGGCGTCCATGTCGTGTTCCACCAGCAGGATGGCGTGGCCCTGTTTCAGTTCGGCCAGCAGGGCCAGCATGCGTTCGGTTTCCTCGGCGCCCATGCCGGCCAGCGGTTCGTCCAGCAGCAGCACCTGCGGCGCAGTGGCCAGGCACATGGCGATCTCGAGCTGGCGCTTCTGCCCGTGCGAGAGCAGGCCGGCCGGGCGGTCGAGCACGTCGTTGAGGCCTGCGCGGGCGGCGGCGTCGCGGGCCGCCTGGGTGCTGGCAGCGCAGGCCTGGGCCGCGCTCCACCAGGCCCAGGGTTTCTGGGTGCGGGCCTGTGCCGAAAGACGGCAGTTCTCGAACACGGTGAAGCTCGGGTAGATGGTGTTGCGCTGGTAGCTGCGGCCCAGGCCCGCGCGGGCACGCCGCGGCTGGGGCCAGCGTGTCACGTCCTGCCCCAGCAGCTCGACCCGGCCGTCCGATGCTGGGATTTCGCCCGACAGGATGTTGATCAGCGTGGATTTGCCCGCGCCGTTGGTGCCGATGACAGCATGCACGGCACCGCGCTCGAAGTCCAGAGAGACACGGTTGACTGCCACCAGGCCACCCCAGCGGCGGGTGATGTCGCTGCATTTCAGGAGGACGTTGTCGCTGCTCATTGGGCAACCTCCGAGCGAAGCACTGCAGTGGGAGTACCTTCGGGCGGCCGTGCGGTGCTCATGCGGGATCCTCCTGCGTGGGGGGAGAGCGGCGGCCGGCAATGCGCTCGGCCAGCTGCCCCGGGATGCCCACCAAGCCGCGCGGCAGCAGAGCCACGCTGGCGATGATGGTCAGGCCCAGGCCCAGGTGCCAGTGCTTGGCAAAGCTGCCGAACACGGCTTCGGACATGAAGAGTTCCTGCAGCAGCACGAAGGCGAAGGCGCCGATGAGCGCACCGCGCAGATGCCCGAGGCCGCCGAAGATGATCATGATCAGCACTGCGCCCGACTGGTGCCAGCCCAGCATCTCGGGGTTGACGAAACCGTCCTTGACCGCGAACAGGAAGCCGGCCAGCCCGGCGAGGCTGCCGGAGATCACGAAGGCAGCGAGCTTGTAGGGATAGGTGGAGAAACCGGTGGCGCGCATGCGCTGCTCGTTCACGCGGATGCCGGCCAGCGCGCGGCCGAAACGCGACCGCAGCAGCAGGGCCAGGAAACCGAAGGTCCCCGCGAGGCAGGCCAGCGTGAAGCCGTAGAGCACCAGCGGCTTGTCCAGGTTGAGCCACTCGCCCCAGACCGGTTTGGCGTTGAGGTAGATGCCGTCGGTGCCGCCGCCCAACGGCGTGTCGTGGATGACGTAGAAGGCCATCTGGGCGAAGGCCAGTGTGACCATGATGAAGTACACGCCCTTCGTCCGCAGCGAGAGCGAGCCCATGAAGAGCGCGTACAGGCCGGCGATGGCCATGGCGGCCGGCAGCAGCCACCAGACGGCCACAGGCTCGTAACCGGGCGACAGCAGCACCGTGGCATAGGCCCCGATGCCGAAGAAGGCCGCCTGGCCGAAACAGACCAGGCCCGTGCTGCCCACCAGCAGTTCTAGGCTGAGCGCGAGGATGGCGTAGACCATGATCTTGCTGACCAGGTCGACGCCGTAGCTGCCGGCCATCAGTGGATACAGGGCCAGCGCGAGGAAGCTGGCCGCAACGAATAGAAACCTGGAATGCTTCATGCCTTGAACAACCCGTCCGGCTTCCACAGCAGCACGAGCGCCATGAGCACATAGACCAGCACACCCGCCGCCTGCGGGAAAAAGACCTTGCCGAAGGTGTCGACCAGGCCGATCAGCAGCGAGGCCAGCAGGGCACCCCGGATGGAGCCGATGCCGCCGATCACGACCACGACAAAACAGATGATGAGCACGTGGTTGCCCATGCCCGGGTAGACCGAGGACACGGGTGCCGCCACCATGCCGGCGAGCACGGCCAGCGCCACGCCGGCCGCGAAGACCACGCGGTAGAGGAACTTGATGTCCACGCCGAGTGACTGCACCATCTCGCGGTTGCTCGCACCGGCGCGCACCATCATGCCCAGCCGCGTGCGCGTGAACACCACGTAGAGCCCCAGCGCCAGCGCGAGGCAGACACCGGAAATGAAGAGCCGGTACACGGGGTAGCTCATGACCTCGCCCAATGCAAAGCTGCCGGCCAGCCACGCTGGCGGGTCCACGCCGTGCACATCGTCCCCGACAAGCAGGCTGCGCACTTCCTCGAAGACCAGGATCAGGCCATAGGTCATGAGCACCTGCTGCAGGTGCTCGCGTTCATACAGAAAGCTGAAGAATGCCCACTCCAGCACATAACCCAGCAGCACGGACAGCACCAGGCCGGTAAACAGCGTGGCGATGAAGCCGCCGCCGAAAGTGGCTGCCACGACGGGCGCCAGCGCGTAGGCCATGTAGGCGCCGATCATGTAGAAGCTGCCATGGGCCAGGTTGATCACGCCCATGATGCCGAAGATCAGCGTCAGGCCGGAGGCGACGAGGAACAGCAGCAGGCCGTACTGCACGGCGTTCAGGCACTGGACGAGGAAGGTGGCGAGGTCCACGGCGGGGCAGGCATGCAAAGGGCGGCCGGGGCCGCCCTGCGCTGTCGAAGAGCGGGCGGACTTTACAACTTACATCCGCGGGGCGGATCCGCCAGCGCCTT
>DALYHW010000102.1:0-9696 GCA_031970695.1 Hylemonella sp. | reverse complement strand
AGGGAAATCAAGGCCCTGATCGGCACCAGCGTGCAGGGCGTCGAGACCGGCGGGAAGCTGGTGCAGGAGGCCGGCCGCACCATGGAGGAGATCGTCGCCTCCGTCAAGCGCGTGGCCGACATCATCGGCGAGATCAGCGCCGCCACGGCCGAGCAGTCCAACGGCATCGGTCAAATCAACTCCGCGGTCAACCACCTGGACCAGATGACTCAGCAGAACGCGGCGCTGGTGGAGCAATCCACGGCGGCGGCGGCCAGCCTGAAGGAGCAGGCCTCGCGCCTGGCCCAGACGGTCTCGGTGTTCCGGCTCAACGGGCTGGATGTCCCGGCACTGCCTCAGCTGCGGTAACCCGCGTCGATCCGGTCGACCTGGCGCACCAGGGCGTCGAACACGTCCTGGCCTGCGCCATGGTTCGGGTTGAACTGCAGCGCATCGCGCGTGCACTTGGCCGCAATCTGGGGCGGCACCGGGATGGGCTGGCCCATGCTCAGCGTGGCGAGCTGGATCTCGCAGGCGCGCTGCAGCGTCCACAGGATGGCAAAGGTCTGCGGCAGCGTGCTGCCCCAGGCCAGCAGGCCATGGTTGCGCAGGATCACCGCCGGCTTCCTGCCGATGCTCTTGAGCAGGCGCGGCGTTTCCTCGGCGTGGATGGTGATGCCCTCGAACTCGTGGTACGCCACCATGTCGTGCAGCTGGGCCGAGTAGAAGTTGCTCTGGGAGAGCCCCCCCTGCAGGCAGGCCACCGCCACACCCGCCGTCGTGTGGGTGTGCATCACGCAGTGCGCCTCGTCGAGGTTGGCGTGGATGGCGCCGTGCACCGTGAAGCCGGCCGGGTTGACCGGGTGCTTCGAGCCGTCGAGTACGCGGCCTTCGATGTCGATCTTGACCAGGTTGCTGGCCGTGACTTCGCTGTAGTGCAGACCGAAGGGGTTGATGAGGAAATGCTTCTCGCCGCCACTCACGCTGGCCGGCAGGCGCAGCGTGATGTGGTTGTAGATCATCTCGGTCCAGCCCAGGTGGGCAAAGACGCGGTAGCAGGCGGCGAGTTGCAGGCGGGCCTGCCACTCGTCCGGATGCATGTGGGCCGGAGGGGCAGAAGGTTGCAGGGCACTCATGGCAGGCTCTCCTGGGTTGCGGTGTGATCAGGCGTCGGCCGAGAAGCCGATGGTCTTGACGATAGGCGCCCACTTGCCGGTGTCCTGGCGCAGCAGGTCGGCCAGTTCGGCGGGTGAGCTCGACATGGCCTCGAGGCCGAAGGTGGCCAGGCCGTCGATCACGTCCTTGGACGCCAGCGCCGCCTTGAGCGCGCTGTTCATGCGCGCCACCAGTTCCGGAGCGGCCTTGGGCGGCAGCCAGAAGGCGAACCATTCGCTGTGGGTCAGGTCCTTGTAGCCCTGCTCGGCGTAGGTCGGCACGTCGGGGGCAAAGCGGTTGCGCTTGGTGCCCGAGGTGGCCAGGATGCGCACCTTGCCAGTGGCCAGGTGCTGGGTGATGTCGCCGATGGGGCCGCTGACGGCGGCGATCTGGCCGCCCAGTAGGTCCTGCATGGCCGGCTGGGTGCCGCGGTAGGCGACGTGCTTGAGGTCGATGCCGGCCTTGATGCCCAGCAGCGCGCCCACGAAGTGCGGCGTGGAGCCGGCGGCAGGCGAGCCGAAGTTGGCCTGGGTGGGGTTGGCCTTGGCCCAGGCCACGAAGTCGGCCAGGTTCTTCACGCTGGCGGGCACTTGCGGGCCGACGGCAAAACCGAAGTCGAACACGCAGGCCAGCGAGACCGGCGAGACGTCGGCCAGCGGGTCGTAGGGCAGCTTATTGAAGATGTGCGGGTAGATGGTGAACATCGAGGTCGGCGACTGCAGCAGCACGCTGCCGTCGGCCGGCTGGGTCTTGGCGTACTGGATGGCGATCTGGCCACCGGCGCCGGTCTTGTTCTCCACCACCACCGCCTTGGCGTAGGTGCCCGTCAGGCGGGTGCCTACGCGGCGGCAGGTGTTGTCCGAGGTGCCGCCGGCGGCAAAGCCGGTGACGATCTTCAGGTTCTCGATCTGGGCCTGCGCGAGGGCCTGCTGGCCCAGGCTGGCGAGGAAGGCCGAGGCACCGGCGGACTGGATGAGGTGGCGGCGGGAAATGGACATGGTGTCTCCTGGTAGGTTGAAGGTCGGACTCACGAATCGTCGCGCAGCCACGTGACGGCGCCCGAATGGGTAACCGCGCCCTGGTGGCTGGGGCGCACGGTGAGGGCATATTTTTCCAGCAGGCCGCCGCGGGCGACCCCCGTATTTACCTTGACATCGGCCAGGCGGCGCGTGAGTTCCGCGGCGTCGAGCTCGACGGCGATGCTGCGTGCCTGCGGCCGCGCGTCGATGGCGACCATGTCGCCGTCGCGCAGCGCTGCGATGGGTCCCTTGTCGGCCGCTTCCGGTCCGGCGTAGCCGATGCACAGGCCACGGGTGGCACCGGAAAAGCGCCCGTCGGTCAGCAGGGCTACCTTGTCGCCCATGCCCTGGCCGTAGAGCAGCGCGGTGATGCCCAGCATCTCGCGCATGCCCGGGCTGCCGCGGGGACCTTCGTTGCGGATCACGATCACGTCACCCGGCTGGTAACGCATAGCCTGCACGGCGGCCTGGGCTTCTTCTTCGGATTCGAAGACCCGGGCCGGGCCGCGGTGCACCAGGGTCTTGAGCCCGGCGGTCTTGAGCAGCGCACCGTCGGGGCAGAGGTTGCCCTTGAGCACGGCCAGGCCGCCGTCTTTGGACAGCGCGTCCTCGAAGCGGCGCACCACCTTGCCGTCCGGGTCGTGGGCGTCGGCAATTTCCTCGGCCAGCGTGCGGCCGGTCCAGGTCAGCGTGTCGCCGTGCAGGTGGCCGCTCTTCAGCAGCTCGCGCAGGATCACGGCCGTGCCGCCGACGTAATAGACGTCGCGCGCCAGGTACTTGCCGCCCGGGCGCAAGTCGGCGATCAGCGGCGTGCGGGCAAACACCGCGGCCACGTCGTCGAGGTGGAACCTGATGCCGGCTTCGTGCGCAATGGCCGGGATGTGCAGCGCCGCGTTGGTGGAGCCGCCCGTGGCCGAGACGATGGCACAGGCGTTTTCGAGCGCCTCGCGTGTCACCACATCGCGCGGCAGCGGGGCGTCACCCATGACCGCTTTCATGAGCTGCCTGGCTGCGCGGCGCATCAGCGGCGCGCGTTCGCTGAAGACCGCGGGCACCATGCTCGAACCGATGGGCGCCAGGCCCAGCGCTTCCGACACCATGCCCATGGTGTTGGCGGTGAACTGGCCCGCGCAGGCGCCGGCGGTGGGCAGGCAGGCACGGCTGATGGCGTCCAGCTCGTCCTGCGTGGCGTCCCCGGCCAGCACCTTGCCGATGGTTTCGTAGGTGTCGACGACGTTGAGGTCGCGTCCCTCCGGTCCCGGCATCTGTCCTGGCAGCGCCGATCCGCCGTGCACAAAGACACTCGGCACATTGCAGCGCACCATGCCCATCATCAGGCCCGGCAGGTTCTTGTCGCAGGCGCCGATGCCGAAGATGCCGTCCCACTGGTGGCCGCGTACCGAGGCCTCCACGCTGTCGGCGATGAGCTCGCGTGAGATCAGCGAGAAGCGCATGCCCGAATGCGCCATGGTCAGGCCATCGGACACCGAGACCACCGGGCATTCGTGCGGCGTGCCGCCGCCCGCGTAGATGCCGGTCTTGGCGTGCTGGGCCTGCTCGCGCAGGTTCAGGTTGCACGGGCTCATTTCGCCGCCGGTGTGGAAGACGCCGATGTGCGGTCGGGTGATGTCGTCCTCGTCCTGGCCCAGGGCATGCAGGAAGCTGCGCGTGGTGGCGCGGATGGTGCCCTCGTAGATCGTGGCTGAGCGGAACTTCTTCTTGTCAGTCATGGTGTCATCCGGCATTGAGGTGCAGGCCATTGTCCATGGGGATGACCGTGCCGGTCATGCCCGGTGCGCGCTCGGTCAGGAAGCAGGCCAGCGCGGCCACTTCCTCCGGCTGCGAGACGCGCTTCAGGGGCGATCCTTCCAGCTGCGCCTGCAGTACCTGCGTGTGGCGCGTGGCGTCCAGCACGCGGCTGGGCAGGCCGCCGTCGACAAAGCCCGGGGCGATGGCGTTGACGCGGACCTCCGGCCCCAGGGCGCGGGCCAGTGACAGCGTGAGTGTGTTGACGGCGCCCTTGGACGCGGCGTAGGCCATCGACGAGCCGCGCCCGATGAGCCCGCCGATGGAGGAGATGTTGACCACGCTGCCATGGCCACTTGCCTTGAGCGCGGGCGCGCAGGCGCGGGTCATGCGGTACAGGCCCACGGTGTTGACGTCGTAGGTGCGGTGGAATTCCTCGGGGCTCAAGGCCTCGAGGTCGGCGTGCGGGATGAAGCGCGTGGTGCCCGCGCAGTTGATGAGCGCGTCGATGCGGCCGAACCGCTTGAAGGCCGCGTCGACGAAGGCAGCGCAGCTCGCGTCGTCGCTCACGTCGAGGTGTTGCAGCAGCGGGCTCACGCCATGGGCTTCGCACTTGGTGGCCACGTCGGCCAGCGCCACGCGGTTGGCGTCGTCCAGCCAGCTCAAGGCCAGGTCCCAGCCGTGTGCCGCGAATTCGCGCGCACAGGCGGCCCCGATGCCGGTGGCCGCACCGGTGATGAGGCAGACGCGTCGCGTTGCAGTCATCGCTCAATACACCTTGTCGCCGGAGACGACCGGCTTGACGTCGTCCTTGTACAGGGCGGCGAGCGCCGAGGTCTGGCGCACCAGGATCTGGGTGTCCAGGCCCACGGCCACGAAGCTCGCACCGAGCGCCAGGTAGTGGCGAGCCAGCTTCTCGTCACTGATCAGGATGCCTGCGGCCTTGCCGCTTTTCACGATGCGGCGGATCGCGTCATCGATGGCGGCCTGCACCTCGGGGTGCGTGGCCTGGCCCACATGGCCCAGCGAGGCCGACAGGTCGGCCGGCCCGATGAAAACACCGTCCACACCGGGCACGGCGGCAATCGCGTCCAGGTTGTCCAGGCCGGCCCGCGTTTCCACCTGCACCAGCAGGCAGACCTGCTCGTTGGCCTCCTTGGCGTAGTTGGGGTAACGGCCCCAGCGCGAGGCCCTTGCGCCGGCCATGCCGCGGATACCGCCCTGGCCGTCGTCCTGCGGGTAACGCATGGCCTGCACCAGCGCCGCAGCCTGCTCGGCCGTGTCGACCATGGGCACCAGGATGGTCTGGAAGCCGAGGTCGAGGAACTGCTTGATCAGTGCCGTACCCGCTTCGCCATGGCCCAGGGGCACCCGGCCGATCGGGTGCGTGCCCGGGTAGGCGGCCACGGCCTGCAGCTGCGCGAGCATCGTCGTCAGCGTGTTGGGCGAGTGTTCGCCGTCGAGCAGCAGCCAGTCGAAGCCGGCACCGGCGCAGATCTCGGTGCTGATCGGGTTGGCCAGGCTGACCCACAGGCCGATCTGGGCCTGCCGCTTGGCGATGGCTTGCTTGAACAGGTTGGTGGGAGTCTTCATGTGAATCGGAAATGGAGTTGACCGAGGGGGCCGTAGTCGGCTTCGAACAGGTCGCCGGCCTTGCCGGGCACGGGCCGCGTGAAGGAGCCGGCCAGCACGATCTGCCCGGCCTCCAGATGTTCGCCCCAGGGCGCGAGCTTGTTGGCCAGCCAGGCGATGCCGATGGCCGGGTGACCCTGGACCCCGGCAGCCAGCCCCGTCTCTTCCACCACGCCGTTCTGGCGCAGGATGGCGCCGACCCAGGGCATGTCCACCTCGGCCGGTGCCACGCGGCGTGCGCCCACGACGATGCCGGCATTGGCCGCGTTGTCGCTGATGGTGTCGTAGACCTTGCGCATGACCTTGCTGTGGCGGTCGAACTGCTCGATGCGCGCGTCGATGATCTCGATCGCCGGCGTGACGTAGTCGGTGGCGGCAATCACGTCTTCCTGCGTGATGTTCGGTCCCTTGAGCGGCGCCTTGAGCACGAAAGCCAGTTCGACCTCGATGCGCGGCAGGATGAAACGCGAGGTCGGGATCTCCAGCACCTGGCCCGGCGTGCAGGTGTACAGCATGGAGTCGAGCAGCGTGCCGTAGTCGGGCTCGTCGATCTGGCTGGACTGCTGCATCGCGCGTGAGGTGAGGCCGATCTTGTGGCCGATCACCTGGCGTCCCGCGGCCAGTTGCAGCGCGACCCAGGCGCGGCTGACGCGGTAGCCGTCCTCGATCGTCATGCCCGGAAAGCGTTTGGAGAAATGTTCCAGCTGTGTGCGTGTGTCCTGCGCCTGCTGCAGTTCGGCGGCCAGCTGTTGGGTGAGTTCGGGGGTGAACATGGTCAGGCAGCGCTTATTTGAAAAGCGGGTGGATGTTGCTGTGCTTGGCGTTGTAGACCTCCTGCCCCTCGTCGATTTGCAGGGTGATGCCGATCAGGCGCTTCTCGTACAGGGCGGCGAAGTGCTTTTTCGCGCGGGCCAGCAAGGCCTGCCCGGCGCGTTCCTTCACGGCATCGGATCGACCCAGGCCCATGCGCAGGTTGAGGTACACAAAAGCGTAGTCGTCCTTGCCGTCAGCCACGGCAAAGTGTCTGGCCGGGTAGGCGAAGACGCGGGTGCCGCCGGTGGGGAAGACCTGTTCGTCCGAGTCGTCATCGCGCTGGTCGATCATGGTGTCGGCCAGCTCGCGGCACAGGGCCATCATGTCGGTCTCTTTTTCCAGGTTGTCCGTATAGAGGATGACAAGATGGGGCATGGTGGTTCAGTGTCCGTGGGAACGTTTCAAAGGCGCGGGAAGGCGCGGTAGCCCTGGGCGGTGGAGGCTTGCGGCGCCGGTACCTGCTGGCCGCTGACGGGTAGCACCGGGAACACCGCGTTGAGCTGGCCGGTGCCGGAAGCGCCGAAGTAGGGCGTGAGGATCTCGGCGCGGCCCGTGTATTCGGACCAGCCCAAAGCCCCCAGCAGCATGGCCGTGTCGTGCATGAAACCCTCGCCGTGCCCCTTGGTGGCGTACTCGGGCAGCATCTCGCAGAAGGGCTGCCAGTCGCCGGCCTCCCACATGCGGATTACGTCGCGGTCCATGTTTTCCAGCAGCGGACTCCAGATCTTGTGCGCGTACTCGGGCGCCAGGCCGTTTTGCGCGAAGCGGTGGGAAAGCGAGCCGCTGGCCAGGATGGCCACGGTGCCGTCGTAATGGTCCTCGATGGCGCGGCGGATCGCCCAGCCCAGGCGCGCGCTGTCATTGAGGTAATGCACCGTGCACAGCGCCGAGACCGAGATCGACTTGAAGCGCTGGTCCGCGTTCATGTAGCGCATGGGCACCAGCGTGCCGTACTCGGGGTTGAGCGTGGTGGCGTCGTGCGCCAGCGTCTCCAGGCCGTGCTCGTTGCACACCTTCGCGAGCAGCTGGCCCAGCGCCGGGTTGCCCGGGAACTCGAAGGCCATGTTGCTGATGAAGTGCGGCAGCTCGTTGCTGGTGTACAGCCCCTTGAAATGCGGCGCGCAGTTGATGTGGTAGTTGGCGTTGACCAGCCAGTGCGTGTCGAACACGACGATGGTGTCCACGCCCAGTTCGTGGCAGCGCCGCCCGATCTCCCGGTGGCCTTCGATGGCGTCCTTGCGTGTGCCCTGGCGCGGGCCGGGCAGCTCGCTCAGGTACATCGAGGGCACGTGCGTGATCTTGGCCGCAAGCGCGAGTTTGCCCATGGTCTGGTCTCCGGTGTGTCAGCTGTCCAGGGTGATGCGCGCCTGGCGGATCACCTCGGCATAACGTTCGATTTCGCTGCGGATGAAAGCCGCAAACTGCTCGGTGCTGCCGCCTTGCGAGGCGATGCCGCCCTTGGCAAAGGCGTCCTTCACGCTGGCGCTGTCGAGCGCGCGCTGCACCTCGGCGTTGAGGCGTTGCACCACGGCGTCCGGCGTGCCGGCGGGCGCGAGCAGGCCGTTCCAGGAGTTGGACACCACGGGCACTCCCTGTTCGGCCAGCGTGGGCAGCTGCGGCGCGTAGGCCGAGCGCTGCGCCGTGGCCATGCCCAGTGCGACGAGCTTGCCGGCCTGCACGTGGCCGCGGAACTCGGGCCAGTTGCCGAACATCAGGCTCACCTGTCCGCCGAGCAGGTCGTTCAGTGCCGGCGCTTGCCCCTTGTAGGGCACGTGCACCAGGTCCAGGCCCATGCGGTGGCGCAGCATCTCGCCCGCGAGGTGGGCCGAGGTGCCGTTGCCGAACGATGCGTAGCTCAGCGTGCCGGGCTTCTCGCGGGCCACGCGCGCCAGGTCGGCCAGGTTGCGGATGCCGCTGCCCGGGTGCGTGCACAGCACGTGCTCGGACAGTCCCATGAGCGCGACGGGCCGCAGGTCGCGCAGCGTGTCGTAGGGCAGGTTCTTCACCAGCGTGTGGTTCACGCAGAAGCTGTTGGCCACGCAGACCAGGGTGTGGCCATCGGGTGCCGCCTTGGCCGCGGCGTCCACACCGATCACGGTGCCCGCGCCCGGCTTGTTGTCGACCACCACGGCCTGGCCCAGGGTCTTGGCCAGTTCCGTGGCGACCAGCCGGCTCACATGGTCGGTGGTGCCGCCGGGCGGGAAGGGCACGATCAGGCGCAGCGGGCGGTTGGGCCAGCTCTGGGCCTGGGCCAGATGCGGCAGGGCGGCCAGCGCAGCGGTGCCGATCAGCAGGTCACGACGTTGCATGGTCAGACCCCCCAATGCGGGATGTGATGAGACCCCATTGATACTGCGACGTTCTTGGGTTCGAGGAACACCTCGTAGCTCCAGGTGCCACCCTCGCGCCCCGTGCCGCTGGCCTTGGTGCCGCCGAAAGGCTGGCGCAGGTCCCGCACGTTCTGGCTGTTGACGAAGCACATGCCGGCCTCGATGGCCGCGGCCACGCGGTGGGCCCGGCCGATGTTCTCACTCCAGACGTAGCTGCTCAAACCGTATTGAATGTCGTTGGCCTTGGTTATCGCGTCGGCTTCGTCCTTGAAGGGGATCAGGCAGGCCACGGGGCCGAAGATCTCTTCCTGCGCGATGCGCATGCGGTTGTCCACGTCGGCGAACACCGTGGGCCAGACGTAGTTGCCATCCTTCACCCGTGCCGGTAGCTCGGCGGCGTAGGACGGGCGGTTCAGGCCGCCGCACAGCAGCGTGGCACCTTCCTTGGGGCCGAGCTCGATGTAGCTGCGCACCTTGGCCAGGTGGTTTTTGCTGATCATGGGGCCCACGATGGTTTTGTCATCTTGCGGGTCGCCCACCGTGATGCGCTTGGCGCGCTCAGCGAACTTCTGCGCGAAGTCGGCGTAGATGCTCTGCTGCACCAGGATGCGGCTGCCGGCGGTGCAGCGTTCGCCGTTGTTGGAGAAGATCATGAAGACCGCGGCATCGAGCGCGCGATCCAGATCGGCGTCGTCGAAGATCACGAAGGGGCTCTTGCCGCCCAGCTCCATGCTGAACTTCTTCAGGCCCGCGGCCTGCACGATGCGGTTGCCCGTGACCGTGGAGCCCGTGAAGGAGATGGCGCGCACGTCCGGGTGCGCGCACAGTGGCTCGCCGGCTTCCTTGCCGTAGCCGTGCACGATGTTGAGCACGCCGGCCGGAATGCCGGCCTCGAGCGCCAGCTCACCCAGGCGCGCGGCCGTCAGCGGCGAGAGCTCGCTCATCTTGAGCACCGCGGTGTTGCCGAAGGCCAGGCACGGCGCGACTTTCCAGGTGGCCGTCATGAAGGGCACGTTCCAGGG
>DALYHW010000101.1:0-9779 GCA_031970695.1 Hylemonella sp. | reverse complement strand
AGTAGCTGCTGGTGCCGTCGCGGGTCAGCACGCGCTTGACGGCGATCTCGGCGTACTGGCTCCATTGGCCGCCGGCGCGGTGGTCGGCGTTGTCGAACACCAGTTCCACACTGGAACGACTTGCCGGCTTGCGCGTGGTCGTACCGTTGAAGATCACGTCCTGCATGGATTCGCCGCGCAGCTCGCTGGCGCGGCTTTCGCCCAGCACCCAGCGCACCGCGTCCATGATGTTGGACTTGCCGCAGCCATTGGGCCCCACGACGCCCACCAGCTGGCCCGGGAGCATGAAATTGGTCGGCTCGGCGAAGGACTTGAAACCGGAAAGCTTGATGGAGGTAAGACGCACGGCGTTGACTTCGATCTGAGGTCGTGAACAGCCCGAAATCATACCGTCCCGGCCGAACCCGCCGCCGGGCCCGCCGGGGCGTTTTGTGCTACGGGAAAACCCCCGGGGCCTCCGGGCTGAACACGAAGTGCCCCAATGTTGCATTTGTTCACATTGCCGGGGAGAACGGAGATGGCGCAGCTCGGACGAGCGTGTAGATTGACGTACCTCGCACCAACCCCAGACCGCGCGCCCGCACCATGAGCCAGCCCACAGGCGAAAACCCGCAGAACGTCGTCAAGGCCTCCCTCAAGGAGCTGAACCTGCGCCCCGGCATCGCGCTGCAGGTGCGGCGCCTGGTCGAAGGTGCCAGCAAGACCGACGCGCAACTTTACGGCGCGATCGAAAAGCGCGGCGTCATGGTCGGACCGCAGGGCCCCGAGGGCGAGGAAACCGGCCTGCGGGAGGGTGAGGTGTGCATCGTGCGCGGCTTCACGGGCCAGCACGAATTCTCCTTCGTCAGCAAGGTCCTGCAAACCTATGTGCAGCCCTTCGTCTACGCCCTGCTGGCCTACCCCGAAGTCGTGGATGCGCGCCAGGTGCGGCAGTCCATGCGCACCCGCGTGAGCTGGCCGGTGTCGGTCGCGGTGGGCAACCGCACGGTCAGCGGTACCGTGGTCGATCTGAGCCCCCACGGGGCGATGCTCAGTTCGCCTGAAGCGACCGCCGCCGTGGGGCAGATCGTCACGCTGTCGATCGAGGCGCAAGTCGAGGACACGCCCACCACGCTGGCGCTCAAGGCCTCGGTATGCCACGTCAGCCGGACGGGCACCGACGAATCCAACATCACCGGTGTCGCGTTCCAGGGGCTCAGCCAGCAGGACAAGCTGGTGCTGCACTATCTCACCAAAGCGTAGATCCAACGCCCGCGGGCGTACGTGGTGTCTCAAACTGAGACTGGCGCAGGAGATCCCCACACCACCGACGCCCCCCAAATTGACCGGGGTCAAGCGAGGGCTATCGTTGCCCCCTAGCATCGAGGCTTTCGTTTCAGCGCCTCGTTCATGAACCCAGCCGTAATCTCCAGCTACGACGAAACCTACGTCGCGCTGTCCTTCCTCATCGCCTTCATCGGCTCCTTCGTGGCCCTGTCCGCTGCGCGCCGCATCATCGGTCCGCGCGGGACCGTGAACCGTTTCGACCTGCTCGCGGCAACGCTGGCGCTGGGAGGGATCGGGGTCTGGACCATGCACTTCGTCGGCATGGCCGCGCTGCGGCTGGACCTGCGCATCGGCTATTCCATGCTGGAGACCATCGCGTCCCTGCTTATCGTCTCGCTCGCCACCGGCTTTGGCCTGACCTACGTGGCACGCAACCCGTCCGACTACAAACGCCTGCTCACCGCGGGGGCGGCACTGGGCCTGGGCGTGGGCGTCATGCACTATCTGGGCATGTACGGCATGCGCTTTGGCGGCTACATCAGCTGGTCGTTCTTGCTGGTGGTGGCCTCCATCGTCATCGCCGTGGTCGCCGCGACTGCGGCACTCTGGCTGGCGTTCAACACCAAACCCGTCGCGCTGCGCCTGCTGGCGGCGGCCGTCATGGCCGTGGCCGTCTGCGCCATGCACTACACCGGCATGGCCGCTGCGGATTTTGTGTGCACGACGGCTGACCGTGCCGCGGTACCCGGCGGCTTCGGCGTGATCATCTCCACGGACCTGCCCGGTATGGTGCTGGTGATGTCCACCGGTATTGCGCTGGTGCTCTCCATCGACCTGCTGACCCAGAAATTCCTGAACCCGCAGCCGCGCGGACGCTGACCCATGGTCCGGCCTCCCGGCCGACGCCTGAGGGGGCGGGGAGTTCCGGGATAATTCCATCCATGAATCCCCTGCTCCACAAGCTGCAGCCCTACCCCTTCGAACGGCTGCGGCAGCTTTTTGCCGGCATCACCCCCAATCCCGCTTACCGCCCCATCAGCCTGGGCATCGGCGAACCCAAGCACGCGACTCCCGATTTCATCAAGCGCGAGCTGACCGCGGCGCTGGACACCGGCCTGGCGGGTTACCCCGCCACCGCCGGTGAACCAGCCCTGAAAGAAGCCATCGCGGGCTGGCTGCACCGGCGTTACGGCGTCACGGTCAATCCGGGCACGCAAGTGCTGCCCGTCAATGGTTCGCGCGAGGCCCTGTTTGCCCTGACCCAGACCGTCGTGGACGGCAGCAAGCACGGCGCGGTAGTGCTCTGCCCCAATCCCTTCTATCAAATCTACGAAGGCGCCACGCTGCTGGCGGGCGCCACGCCCTATTACGTGCCCAGTGACCCGGCGCGCAACTTTGCGGTCGACTGGGACAGCGTGCCGTCCGAGATCTGGGCCCGTACCCAGATGATCTTCACGTGTTCACCGGGCAACCCGACGGGCGCGGTGATGCCTCTGGAGGAATGGCAGAAGCTGTTCGAGCTGAGCGACCGCCACGGCTTCGTGATCGCCTCGGACGAGTGCTACAGCGAGATCTACTTCCGCGACGAGCCCCCGCTGGGCGGGCTGGAAGCGGCCGTCAGGCTGGGTCGCAGCGATTTCCGCAACCTGATTGCGTTGACCAGCCTGTCCAAGCGCAGCAACGTGCCGGGCATGCGCAGCGGTTTCGTGGCGGGCGACGCAGCCATCATGAAAGCCTTCCTGCTCTACCGCACCTACCACGGCAGTGCCATGAGCCACGTGGTGCAGGCGGCCAGCATCGCCGCCTGGAATGACGAACAGCATGTCATCGACAACCGCAACCAGTACCGCCAGAAGTTTGCCGCCGTCACGCCCATGCTCGAGCCGGTGATGGACGTGGCCCTGCCCGACGCCGCCTTTTACCTTTGGGCCGGGGTGCGGGACTGCTGCGGTGGCAGCGACACGGAGTTCGCCCGCGAGCTCTACGCTCTTTACAATGTCACCGTTCTGCCCGGCAGCTACCTGGCACGCGAGGCCCAGGGCATCAACCCCGGCGCCGGGCGCGTGCGCATGGCGCTGGTGGCCGAAACCGCCGAATGCGTGGAAGCGGCCGGGCGCATCGTCCAGTTCATCCAATCCAAAACCTGAGTCTTCACCATGAGCCAACAACTGCAACAGATCATCGAATCCGCCTGGGACAATCGCGCCAACATTTCCGTCAAGTCCGCGCCGAAAGAGGTGGTCGATGCCGTCGAGCACGTGATCGCCGAGCTCAACAAGGGCGCGCTGCGGGTGGCCACCCGCGAGGCCGTGGGCAAGTGGACCGTGCACCAGTGGGTCAAGAAGGCCGTGCTTCTGTCCTTCCGCCTCAAGGACAACGAGGTCATCAAGGCCGGTGACCTGGGCTTTTATGACAAGGTGCCGACCAAGTTCGCCCACATGACGGCTGAACAGATGGCCGCCACCGGCGTGCGCGTGGTGCCGCCGGCCGTCGCCCGCCGCGGCAGCTACATCGCCAAGGGCGCCATCCTGATGCCTTCTTACGTGAACATCGGTGCCTACGTGGACGAGAACACCATGGTCGACACCTGGGCGACCGTGGGCTCCTGCGCCCAGATCGGCAAGAACGTGCACCTGTCGGGCGGCGTCGGTATCGGCGGCGTGCTCGAGCCGGTGCAGGCCGGCCCCACCATCATCGAGGACAACTGCTTCATCGGTGCGCGTTCCGAGATCGTCGAGGGCGTGGTGGTGGAAGAGAATTCCGTCATCTCCATGGGCGTGTACATCGGCCAGAGCACCAAGATCTATGACCGCGCCACCGGCGAAATCCACTACGGCCGCGTGCCGGCTGGCTCCGTCGTCGTCTCGGGCAACCTGCCCAGCCCGGATGGCAAGTACAGCCTTTACTGTGCCGTCATCGTCAAGCGCGTCGACGCCCAGACCCGCGCCAAGACCAGCCTGAACGACCTGCTGCGCGACTGAAGTCACCAGCGTCCGACCCGGATCCAGAACATCACGGAGGAAGCATGAGCACAGCCGAGCGCCCGATGGGCACCATGGAGCGCATTTTGCGACTGATGGCCGAGAAGAAGGCGTCCGACGTCTACCTCTCCGCGTTTTCTCCGGCCCTGATCCGGATCAACGGCCAGTGCGTGCCGATCAACAACCAGCCGCTGCCCCCGGACGCGCCGCGCAACCTGCTGTCGGAGATCATCCCCGAAGAGCGCATGGCTGAGCTCGATGCCTACAACGAGCTCAACATGGGCTTCCCGCTGCAGGGCGTGGGGCGCTTTCGCCTGAGCGCCATGCGTCAGCGCGGCACGATTGCCGCGGTGATCCGCTTCGTTTCGGGCGAGATCCCCTCGCTGGGTTCGCTCTCGCTGCCGCCCGTCCTAGGCGACCTCATCATGGAAAAGCGCGGGCTGATCCTGATGGTGGGCGCCACCGGCATGGGCAAGAGCACCACGCTGGCAGCCATGATCGACTACCGCAACGAAAACGCATCCGGGCACATCCTGACCATCGAGGACCCCATCGAGTACCTGTTCAGGAACAAGCGCTCGGTGGTCAACCAGCGCGAGATCGGCGCCGACACCAAGAACCTGCAGACCGCGCTGCAGAACGCCCTGCGCCAGGCGCCCGACGTGATCCTGATCGGGGAGATCCGCGAACGCGAGACCATGTCGGCCGCCATCGCCTATGCCCAGTCGGGCCACCTCTGCCTGGCCACCATGCACGCGAACAACAGCTACCAGGCCCTGAACCGGATCCTGAGTTTCTACCCGGTGGAAGTGCGCCAGACCATGCTGGGAGACCTCTCCAGCGCCCTCAAGGCGATCGTGTCGCAACGCCTGCTGCGCACCACCGCGGGCAGCCGCACGCCGGCCGTCGAGGTCATGCTCAACACCAAGCTGATTGCCGAGCTGATTGAGAAAGGCGATTTCTCCGCGGTCAAGGAGGCCATGGAAAAGGCCATGGCCGAAGGCTCCCAGAACTTCGAGCAGGACATTGCCCGTCTCATCACCGACGGCGTGGTCGACCGCAAGGAGGGCCTGGCCAATTCGGACTCGCCCACCAACCTCATGTGGCGCCTGCAGAACGATTTCTCCAAGCCGGCACAGGCCCAGGCGACCGAAGAACACCACGACGACGAGCCCTCCTTCACCGAGATCACGCTGGACGTGAAACACGGCTGAGCCCCCGCCTGCGCCAATTTTCCACGATGTCCCGTACCCTGCAACTGACCGAACAGCTGATCGCCCGTCCGTCGGTCACGCCCGACGACGCCGGCTGCCAGCAGTTGCTGGCCGAACGGCTCCTGCCCCTGGGCTTTGTCTGCGAAACCATCGCCAGCGGTCCGGCAGACTTCCGGGTCACCAACCTCTGGGCCAAGCGGATGGTAAAGGCGGATGCGCCCTTGCTGGTCTTTGCCGGCCATACCGATGTCGTCCCGACGGGCCCGGTAGCCCAGTGGAGCCAGGATCCGTTCACGCCGACGCACCGCGACGGCAAGCTCTATGGCCGTGGTGCCAGCGACATGAAGACCTCGATTGCGGCCTTTGTCGTGGCGGTCGAAGAGTTCGTCGCCGCCCGCCCGCAGGCGCCCCTGAACATCGCCTTGCTGCTGACCAGCGACGAGGAAGGCCCGGCCGTGGACGGTACCGTCAAGGTCTGTGAGGCATTGCAGGCCCGGGGCGAGAAGCTGGACTACTGCATCGTCGGTGAGCCCACCTCGGTGCAGCGTACGGGCGACATGATCAAGAACGGCCGACGCGGCACCATGAGCGGCAAGCTGACGGTCAAGGGGGTGCAGGGCCACATTGCCTATCCGCACCTGGCGCGCAATCCCATCCACCTGTTCGCACCCGCGCTGGCCGAGCTGACCACCATCGTCTGGGACCAGGGCAACGACTTCTTCCCGCCCACCACCTGGCAGGTCAGCAACATACACGGCGGCACCGGGGCGAGCAACGTGATTCCGGGCACCGTGGTCGTGGATTTCAACTTCCGCTTCTGCACGGAATCCACGCCCCAGAGCCTGCAGCAGCGCCTGACCGCCGTGCTCGAAAAGCACGGCCTCGAATACGAGTTGACCTGGACCGTTGGCGGCCTGCCCTTCCTCACCACTCCAGGTACTCTGGTCAACGCCGTGCGTGAAGCCATCCGCGAGGAAGCCGGCATCGAGACCGAGCTCTCGACCACCGGCGGCACCAGCGATGGCCGTTTTATCGCCCAGATCTGCCCGCAGGTCATTGAACTCGGGCCGACCAATGCGACGATCCACAAGATCGACGAATACCTCCCTGTGGCCGACATCGAGCCGCTCAAAAACATCTACCGGCGCGTGCTGGACAAGCTCGCCCGATGAATCTGCCTGCCACACCGCAGCCCACGGTCCTCTCCCTGATCGAGTCCGGTGCTCAACAGCTGGCCGACTCGGGCGTGGCCTTCGGC
The DNA here is from genome assembly GCA_031970695.1 of Hylemonella sp. GTDB lineage: Bacteria > Pseudomonadota > Gammaproteobacteria > Burkholderiales > Burkholderiaceae_C > Hylemonella. Next base: position 3,060 of record DALYHW010000101.1, on the reverse strand, counting down.
CACGGCACCACCAATGCGTTCGACGAAGCCGCCTGGCTGGTGCTCTGGCAGCTCGGACTGCCACTCGATGACCTTGATGCAGTCGCTGAGCGCACCGTCAGTCCCGAAGACCAGACCAGGGTCACGGCATTGCTGCAGGACCGTATCATCACGCGCAAACCTGCAGCCTACCTGACCCGCGAAGCCTGGCTGCAGGGCGTGCCCTTCTATGTGGACGAGCGGGCCATTGTGCCGCGCAGCTTCATTGCCGAACTGCTGGCCGACGGCACGATCGATGCCTGGTTGGGGGAACACACCAAACGCGTGCTGGACCTTTGCACCGGCAACGGCAGCCTGGCGGTGCTGGCGGCACTGGCATGGCCCGAGGTCACGGTGGATGGCGCTGACATCTCTGAGGACGCACTGGCCGTGGCGCGCATCAATGTGGACAGGCACGCCCTGGCACATCGCGTGACCCTGCTGCAATCGGATGGACTTGCCAGTGTGCGCGGTCCGTACGACCTGATCCTCTGCAACCCGCCCTACGTGAACGCACAGAGCATGGCCGCGCTCCCCGCCGAGTACCGCGCCGAGCCGGAACTGGCGCTGGCCGGGGGCACCGATGGCATGGATTTCATCCGCCGCCTGTTGCGCGAGGCACCAGCACAGATGAGCGAGCATGCCGTGCTGGTGCTGGAGATCGGCAACGAACGCCATTATTTTGAAGCCGCCTTTCCAAAACTGGAAGTCGCCTGGCTGGAAACGAGTGCCGGTGAAGACCAGGTTCTGCTGGTCACCCGCGACGCACTGCTGAAACAACAATGATCACCTTGAAGAACATCACCTTGCGCCGCGGCGCGAAGGTGATCCTGGACGGCGCGTCCGCCACCATCAATCCCGGCGAAAAAGTCGGCCTGGTCGGCCGCAACGGCGCCGGCAAGTCCACCCTGTTCGCCCTGCTCAACGGCACCTTGCACGAGGACAGCGGCGACTGCAGCATTCCGGCCCAGTGGCGCCTCGCCCAGGTGGCGCAGGATATGCCGGAGACGTCGGAAAGCGCCACAGAGTTCGTCATCGCAGGCGACACGCGTCTGGCGGCCGCCCAGGCTGAAGTCACCGCGGCCGAGGCCACGGATGACGGCGAACGCATGGCTCATGCCTACATGGAACTGCATGACGCCGGCGCCCATGACGCGCCCGCCCGTGCGCAGGCCCTGATCCTAGGCCTGGGCTTCAAGACCACGGAGCTGGACCAGCCAGTCAACAGCTTCTCGGGCGGCTGGCGCATGCGGTTGCAGCTGGCACGCGCGCTGATGTGCCCGAGTGACCTGTTGCTGCTCGACGAACCGACCAACCACCTGGACCTCGATGCGCTCGTCTGGCTCGAGGCCTGGCTGCAGCGCTACGCGGGCACCATGCTCGTGATCAGCCACGACCGCGAATTCCTGGACGCCGTGACCGGCGTGACGCTGCACATCGAAAACGCGCAGCTCAAGCGCTACGGGGGCAACTACAGCAAGTTCGAGGACATGCGCGCAGAGCAGCTGGAGCTGCAGCAGGCGTCGTATGCACGCCAGCAGGAGAAGATCGCGCACCTGCAGAAATTCATCGACCGCTTCAAAGCCAAGGCCAGCAAGGCCAAGCAGGCGCAGAGTCGCGTCAAAGCGCTTGAGCGCATGGAGAAAATCGGACCCGTACTCGCCGAGGCCGACTTCACCTTCGAGTTCAAGGAGCCGGCCAGCCTGCCCAACCCCATGTTGGCCATGCAGGACGTGAGCTGCGGTTATCCACCCCCTCCGGGTGCACCGACCGGGACATCGCCCACGGTGATCGTTCGCAATGTGAGCAAATCGGTGCTGGCCGGGCAACGCATCGGCATCCTGGGGGCCAACGGCCAGGGCAAATCCACGGTGGTCAAGACGATCGCCCGGGACCTGCGTCCCCTGAGCGGCGAAATCATCGAGGGCAAGGGTCTGGCCATCGGCTACTTTGCCCAGCAGGAACTCGATGTGCTGCGCCCGCAGGACACGCCGCTGGAACACATGATCCGCCTCGTCAAGGACACCACGGCGCGCGGCGCGCTCAGCGGTCAGGCCACACGCGAGCAGGACCTGCGCACCTTCCTCGGAAGCTTCAACTTCACGGGTGACCAGGTCAAGCAGGCCGTGGGCACCATGAGTGGTGGTGAAAAGGCTCGCCTGGTCTTGTGCATGCTGGTCTGGCAACGCCCCAACCTGCTGCTGATGGACGAGCCCACCAACCACCTGGACCTGGCCACCCGCGAGGCGCTGTCCGTGGCCCTGAACGAATTCGAAGGCACAGTGATGCTCGTCAGCCACGACCGGGCCCTGCTGCGCGCCGTCTGCGACGAGTTCTGGCTCGTGTCGCGCGGCGGCATCACGCCCTTCGATGGCGACCTGGACGACTACCAGCGCTACCTGCTGGACGAAGCACGTCGGCAGCGCGAGGCGCTCAAGGAGGCCGCCTCTGCAGCAGCGCCTTCCAGCGGCGCGCCCGAGGTGGTGGCGCCTGCCCCGGTCCGGCCGCCGCGCGAGAACAACCGCATGCGCCAGATGCGCAAGGAGCTGGAGCAATGCGAGGCGCGCATTGCCGTCCTGACCCAGGAAAAAGCAACGATCGAAGATCGCCTGGGTGGCCAGCCGCCGCTGGCGCAGATTCATGAACTGGGCCAGCGCCTGACCGCTGTGCAGCGCGAGCTGGACCAGCTCGAAGAGCAGTGGCTGAACCTCAGCAGCGGGCTCGAAGCCGCCGGATGAAGTAGAAAACGGATTCCGCCTCGAGGAGTGGCGCCATTTTCATGGCATAATTGCGGCTTCGGGTTCTTAGCTCAGTTGGTAGAGCAGCGGACTCTTAATCCGTAGGTCGTAGGTTCGAATCCTACAGGACCCACCAGATCAAAAGGGATCTGATCGCAAGATCAGATCCCTTTTTTCTTTGGCGCCGCCATCCCGTGCGATCAGCCCCTACCAACTCATTCTGGCGCCGAAAAGAAAAAGGCCTTGCATTGCTGCAAGGCCTTGATCTGGCTCCTCGACCTGGGCTCGAACCAGGGACCCACGG
>DALYHW010000100.1:0-9781 GCA_031970695.1 Hylemonella sp. | reverse complement strand
CTGGTGCACGATGCGCAAGCCGCGCAGGATCTCGTCGAACAGCGAACGGATGGTGGACTCGCGGAACACCTTCTGCTGTTTCTGGTCGCGCGCCGTGATGATGAATTCCTGCAGGGACGCGCCCTCCAGGTAGTTCATCACCATGTAGACGGTCTCGTTCTCGCGGAAGAAGTTGAGCACGCTCACCACGGACGGGTGCGAGATCTGCGCGAGCGACCGCCCTTCCTCGAAGAAGCTCTTGAGGCCCAGGCGGTAAAGGGACAGTTTCTCGGCAGCGACCTGCGGCAGCAGTTCGCCGGGCGCGCGCATCACAAGGGAAGCCGGCAGGTATTCCTTGATGGCCACCTGCTGCCCGCCCGGATCGATGGCCAGGTACACCACCCCGAAGCCACCGGCCGCCACCTTGCGGATGATGCGGTAACCGCCAATCACGGTTTCCGGGGACAGGGGTGCTGGTTTGACCTTGGACATAATTCTGGGGTGGTCGCCCGGAGACCGGGCCCAACCCGGTTATTCTCGGGTTCGTTTCACAGATCAAGAAATCGCCATGCCAGTTTACAGCATGACCGGCTACGCCAGCACCCAGCAAAGCCTGGGCGCGGGCGGCACCGGCACGGCCACCGCCCCGGCGCGCCTGGGCCTGGAAATCCGCTCGGTCAACGGCCGCTTCCTGGACCTGTCGCTGCGCCTGTCCGAGGAACTGCGCACCCATGAGCCCTTCCTGCGCGAGCTACTCCAGACGCGCCTCAAACGCGGCAAGGTGGAATTGCGCGCCTTTGTTGAAACCGGCACCGCGGGCAGCGTGGCCGAACCCAACCCGCGGCTGCTGCAGCGCCTGACGGCCCTGCAGGACGGCATCCAGGCCTGGCTGCCCGACGCGCGCCCGCTGAGCGTTGCCGACATCCTCCGCCTGGCCGCGGGCGAGCAGGGCAGCGGGCAGGACTGGGGGCCGGCCCTGCAGACCCTGGCCACCGGGGCCGTCGATGAACTGCTGGCCGCACGCGAACGCGAGGGCGCGCGCCTGGCGGCCATGCTGCTGGATCGGATCACGCAGCTGCGCCAGCTGGCCCAGCAGGCCGGCCCGCTGGTACCCCAACTGGTCGAACAGCAGCGGCAGCGCTTTCTGGAACGCTGGCAGGAAGCCATGGCCCTGGCTGACGGCGCGACGCCGCCGCAGGCTGCGCAGGAGCGAGCGCTCACGGAAGCCACCGCCTACGCCATCCGCATCGACGTCGCTGAGGAACTGACCCGGCTCGCCTCGCACCTCGACGAGATCGAGCGCCTGCTCAAGAAGGGCGGTGAAATCGGCAAGCGCCTGGATTTCCTGATCCAGGAACTGCACCGCGAAGCCAACACGCTGGGCTCGAAATCCGCCACGCTGGAACTGACCCGCATCTCGGTCGACATGAAGGTGCTGATCGAGCAGATGCGTGAGCAGGTGCAGAACCTGGAATGACCCCCAACTCCCCATCCGTCCCCATGGATCAACCCGGCAATCTCTTCGTCGTCGCCGCCCCCAGCGGGGCGGGCAAGTCCAGCCTGGTCAAGGCCCTCATGGCCCAGGACCCGGGCCTGCAACTGTCGGTCTCGCACACCACGCGTTCACCCCGCGGGCAGGAGCAGAACGGGCGTGAGTACTATTTCGTCTCGCCGGCCGCGTTCGACGCGATGGTGCAGGCCAACGCCTTCGTTGAGTGGGCGCATGTGCACAACCATCGCTACGGCACCTCGCGCCAGGCCATCGAGGAAAAAATGGTGGCGGGCGCCGACATCGTGCTGGAGATCGACTTCCAGGGCGCCATGCAGATCAAGAAGCTGTTTCCGCACGCGGTCACCGTCTTCATCCTGCCCCCCAGCTGGGAGGAACTGAAAGCCCGGCTCGAAAAACGCGGCGAGGACAGCCCGGAAGTCATCACGGTGCGGCTGCAGAACGCGGCCATCGAGATGGCCCAGGCGCCGAATTTCGACTTCGTTATAATCAACGACTTGTTCGAGCGCGCTCTGGCCGACCTTCAACTGGTCGTCAAGGCCCAGCGGCTCCGGTATCCGGCCCAGCGCCGAGCCCGGCCCGAAACCTTCCAGGCGCTGCGCCTGCCCTGATGCCGGTCTGCCCGGCCCAATGGAGTAAACACATGGCCCGTATCACCGTCGAAGACTGCCTGCAGCAGATCCCGAACCGTTTCCAGCTCGTGCTGGCCGCCACCTACCGTGCGCGCATGCTCAGCCAGGGCCATGCTCCCAAGATCGAGAGCAAGAACAAGCCCGGCGTGACCGCCCTGCGCGAGATCGCCGAAGGCAAGATCGGCCTGGAAATGCTGAAGAAAGTTCCGGTCTGACCGCGCGGCATCCCTGCCGGCACTCTGAAAAGCACCGTTCGCGGTGCTTTTTTGTTGCCATTTCTCGGCCTGGAGCCGCTCGCTATATATTTAGGGGGTGAGTTCCGTCCTCAACGCCCCTTCTGCTGCCGCCCTCGCCCCGGGTCTGACCGAGCCGGCCGGGCCGGCTGCAGCCAATGCGGCGGCGGCCAGTTTTGCCAGCCTGACGGCCCGACTGGACTACCTCACACCCGCAGACCTGGAGCAGGTCCGCCAGGCCTATCGCTTTGCCGATGAAGCCCACCTGGGCCAGCTGCGTAACAGCGGCGAACCGTACATTACCCACCCCATCGCGGTCGCCGCCCAATGCGCGGAGTGGAAGCTGGACGCGCAGGCGCTGATGGCCGCGCTGCTGCACGACGCCCTGGAGGACTGCGGCATCAGCAAGGCTCAACTGATCGAACGCTTCGGCTCGCCGGTGGCCGAGCTGGTGGACGGCCTGACAAAGCTGGACAAGCTGCAGTTCAACACCCGCGAGGAAAGCCAGGCAGAGTCCTTCCGCAAGATGCTGCTGGCCATGGCCCGCGACGTCCGGGTCATCCTCGTCAAGCTGGCCGATCGGACCCACAACATGCGCACCCTGGCCGACGTGCCGCGCAGCAAATGGGCCCGCATCGCCTCCGAAACCCAGGAAATCTACGCGCCCATTGCCTACCGGCTGGGCCTGAACCAGACGTACCGAGAATTACAGGACCTGTCTTTCCGGCATCTGCATCCCTGGCGCTATGCCGTGCTGAGCAAGGCCCTGGAACGCGCGCGCGGGCGCCGCCGCGATCTGGTGGCCAAGGTCAACAAGGAAGTCGAAACCGCCTTCGAGGCCACCCGCATGCCGGTGCGCATCGGCGGACGCGAGAAGACGCTCTATTCCATCTACCGCAAGATGGACGAGAAGCACCTGAGCTTCGCGCAAATCACCGACATGTATGGCTTCCGGCTGATCGTGCCTACGCTGGCAGACTGCTACACCGCCCTGGGCACGTTGCACCAGCTCTACAAGCCGGTGCCCGGCAAGTTCAAGGATCACATTGCCATCCCCAAGCTAAACGGCTACCAGTCGCTGCACACCACGCTGGTCGGCCCCTCGGGCGTGAACGTCGAATTCCAGATCCGCACCGAGGCCATGCACGTGGTGGCGGAATCCGGGGTGGCGGCGCACTGGCTGTACAAGGCCAACGAACCCGACAGTCCGACCGCCGCGCGCCTGGGTGCGCAGTGGCTGCAGTCCCTGCTGGACATCCAGAACGAGACGCGCGACGCCGCCGAGTTCTGGGACCACGTCAAGGTCGACCTCTTCCCCGACGCCGTGTACGTCTTCACGCCCAAGAGCAAGATCATGGCGCTGCCGCGGGGCGCCACAGTGGTCGACTTCGCCTACGCAATCCACAGCGACATCGGCGACCGCACCATGGCCGCGCGCATCAACGGTCAGCAGGTGCCATTGCGCACCGAGCTCAAGAACGGCGATGTTGTGGAGGTGGTCACGGCGCCGGTGTCCGCACCCAATCCGGCCTGGCTGAGCTTCGTGCGCACCGGCCGGGCACGCTCCAAGATCCGCCACCATCTCAAGACCATGGCGCAGACCGAGTCCGAGGGTCTGGGCGAAAAACTGCTGCTGCAGGCGCTGCGCGCCGAAGGCATCGAACGCTTCCCCACCGACGATGACGGGGCCCGCGCCGGGATCTGGGACAAGTTGCTGCGCTTCACCGGCAACCGCAGCCGCTCCGAACTGTTGATCGACATCGGCCTGGGCAAACGAATCGCGAGTATCGTCGCCAAGCGCATGGCCACCCTGCTGGCCGAAAGCGGCGAAAAACCCGATGCGGTGCTCATGAGCCGGGAGCGCTTCACGGCCCACGAATCCGCGGTGCACACGCATGTGGTTGTGGACGGCAGCGAGAACGCCTCGGTACAGTACGCCAGCTGCTGCCGCCCCATCCCGGGTGACGCCATCGTGGGCTACCTGGGTCGCGGCGAGGGGCTGGTCGTGCACGCACAGGATTGCGCCGTGGCGCGCAAGCTGCACAACAAGGACAGCGAGCGCTTCATTGCCGTCGAATGGTCGGACGAGCTGGTCAAGACCTTCGAGACCGGCATCGTGGTCACCGTGAACAACGGCAAGGGTGTGCTGGCGCGCGTGGCCTCGGCCCTGGCAAGCTCGGAAGCGGATATCACCCACATCGACATGGGGCAGGAGGCCGCGCAGGAAACGACTGACCTGCGCTTTGTCATCGCGGTGCGCGATCGCCACCACCTGGAAACCGCCCTGCGCAACCTGCGTCGTACGCCCTCGGTCCTGCGGGCCCGACGCAGCACGGACGTCGCCTGAACCTCAGGTGGCCGCTGCTGGCGCCGGGTACTCCACGGCCAGCACCTCGATCTCTTCCACGCCGGCCGGCGTGACCAGCTTGAGCACGTCGCCCACATGGGCCTTGAGCAGCGTGCGGGCAACGGGCGCGATCCAGCTGACCTGGCCCTTGAGGCTGTCTGCCTCGTCGATCCCGAGGATGGTCACGGTGCGCTCGGTACCGGCCTCGTCGGCGTAGGTCACGGTGGCCCCAAAGAACACCTGGTCGCTGCCGTAGTGCACGCTGGGGTCGGTGACCTCGGCGATCTCCAGTCGCTTGGTCAGGAAACGGATACGGCGATCGATCTCGCGCAACCGCTTCTTGCCATACAGATAGTCGCCGTTCTCCGAGCGGTCACCATTGCTGGCGGCCCAGTGCACCACCTCCACGACCTTGGGCCGCTCATGGTCGATCAAGGCCATCAGCTCAGCACGCAGACGGGCGTAGCCGGCAGGCGTGATGTAGTTCTTGCCGCCGGCCGGCAAGGCGGGCAGCTGGGCGTCGTCGTCCTCGTCGCCGTCGGTTTCTCGGGTGAAAGCCTTGCTCATGGAGAGTTCCTGGGGACCGGAAATTCTGCAAGTCAAGAAAAAAGCCTGCAACTTTGCAGTTGCAGGCTTTTCCGTTTGGTGCGGCTGGCAGGAATCGAACCCACGACCCCTTGGTTCGTAGCCAAGTACTCTATCCAGCTGAGCTACAGCCGCGAAGCTTTGAATTGTAGCACGAAATTTTCCGCCTGACCAGAATGCCCTGGGGACGGTGGTAGGGCGTGCTGGACTCGAACCAGCGACCAAGGGATTATGAGTCCCCTGCTCTAACCGACTGAGCTAACGCCCCGACCGAAGGCGAGATTGTAAGGGCGTGCTCTCGGCCTACTTGTTGTGGCTCAGTGCGTTGCTCAGCAGCTTGGACGTGATGTCCACGATCTGGATCATGCGGTCGTAGGGCATGCGGGTCGGGCCGATCACGCCCAGGGTACCCACCACCTGGCCATCGACTTCGTACGGCGCGCTGACCACGGAAAGCTCCTCGAAAGGCACGACCTGGCTTTCCCCGCCGATGAAGATGCGCACCCCCTCGGCCTGGCCGGCGATGTCGAGCAGGCGCATGAGCTGTGCCTTTTGTTCGAAGAGGTCGAAGGCGCGACGCAGGTGGCTCATGTCGCTGGAAAAGTCGGACACCGCCAGCAGGTTACGCTCACCGGCGATCACGACTTCCTCCTGGGCCTGGGTCATGGCCTCGGTGCCGACCTTGACCGCCGCCTGCATGAGCGTGGCGATCTCGGCGCGCAAGGTCTCGACTTCCCCCTGCAGGCGCTCACGGACCTGCTCCAGCGTCAGCCCCATGTAGTGGGCATTCAGGTAGTTGGCCGCCTCGACCAGCTGGGAGGACGAGTAATCGGTCTCGGTGAAGATCACGCGGTTCTGCACATCGCCATCGGGCGAAACCAGGATGACGAGGATGCGGCGCTCGGACAGGCGTAAAAACTCGATATGGCGGAACACCGAGGTGCGGCGCGGTGCCATAACCACACCCACGAACTGCGACAGCGAGGACAGCAGGTTGGCCGCATTGGAGATGACCTTCTGCGGCTGGTCGGGCACCAGGCTGGGCGCGGCAATCTGCTCGCGCTGGATGGTCAGCATGGTATCGACGAAAAGCCGGTAGCCGCGCGCCGTCGGCACCCGGCCAGCCGAGGTGTGAGGGCTGGCAATGAGCCCCAGTTCCTCCAGGTCGGACATGACGTTGCGGATGGTGGCGGGCGAGAGCTCCAGCCCCGAGGCCCGCGACAGCGTGCGCGAACCGACCGGCTGCCCTTCGGCGATGTAGCGTTCCACCAGCGTTTTCAGCAACAACTTGGCGCGGTCATCGAGCATGGCTTCATTTTAATGATGTAATTTGCGCATGAACTCCAGATTCCGCCAGGTCGCGCTCATCGGCAAGTACCAGACCGCCGCGGGGACCGCCACCGGCCACCGCGCGCGTCCGGCGCTGTCCGACATCGCGTCCTTCCTGCAGGCCCAGGGCTGCCGCGTGGTGGTGGAAGAGCAGACCTCGGTCAATGCCGCCCTGTCCGGCTACCCGGTCCTGGATCTGGCGGCCATCGGCACCCAGTGCGACCTGGGGCTGGTGGTGGGCGGTGACGGCACGATGCTGGGCATCGGCCGCCAGCTGGCCAGCCACGGCGTGCCGTTGATCGGCATCAACCATGGCCGCCTGGGCTTCATGACCGACATTCCCTTCGGCAGCTTCGAGACAGTGCTGCCGCCCATGCTGCGCGGCGAGTACGAGGAGGAGAAACGCCTGCTCATGCATGCCCGCGTGCTGCGCGGTGACGAGTGCGTGCTGGACACCTTGGCCATGAACGACGTCGTGGTGCACCGCGGTGGCGCCTCCGGCATGGTGGAACTACGCGTGGAGGTGGACGGTCATTTCGTTGCCAACCAGCGCGCTGATGGACTGATCGTGGCCACCCCGACCGGGTCCACCGCCTATTCGCTGTCCGCCGGCGGGCCCATCCTGCACCCGGCCATCGCCGGCTGGGTGCTTGCGCCGATCGCACCGCACACCCTGTCCAACCGCCCCATCGTGCTGTCCTGCGACTCGGAAGTGGCCATCGAGATTGCCTCGGACCGCGATGCCATTGCCAATTTCGACATGCAGTCGCTCTCCTCGCTGCAGCAGGGCGATCGCATCATCGTGCGCCGCTCGGACCACAGTGTGCGTTTCCTGCACCCGCGCGGCTGGAGCTATTTCGACACCCTGCGGCAGAAGCTGCACTGGAACGAGGGGATCACGAACCCATGAGCCTCAAACGCATCGTCCTGCGCGACTTCGTCATCATCGACGAATTGGACCTGGAGCTCGACAAGGGTTTCACCGTGCTCACCGGCGAGACCGGCGCGGGCAAGTCCATCATGATCGATGCCCTCCAACTGGTCACCGGCGCGCGGGCCGACACCGGCCTGATCCGCGAAGGCGCCAGCCGCACGGACGTCAGTGCCGAATTCGATGAATGCACAGCGCTGCGGCCCTGGCTGGAAGAGGCTGGTTTCGATCTGGGCTTCGATCCGGCCTTTACCCTGCTGCTGCGGCGCACCGTGGACACCCAGGGCAAGAGCCGCGCCTGGATCAATGGCAGCCCGGCGACCGCGGCACAGCTGCGCGAGCTGGGTGAGCGCATGTTCGACATCCATGGCCAGCACGCCTGGCAGAGCCTGACGCGCCCGGACTCGGTGCGCGACCTGCTGGATGCCTACGCCCAGCTTGACACCGGCCCGCTCACACGCAGCTGGCAACGCTGGCGCGAGGCGCTCAACACGCTGGAGGAGGCGCGCAAGGCGCAGGACACCCTGCAACGCGAGCGCGAGCGCCTGGGCTGGCAGATCGGCGAGATGGACAAGCTCGCGCCGCAACCCGGCGAGTGGGAAACACTGAACACCGACCACAGCCGCCTGGCCCATGCCCAGGCCTTGCTGGATGCGGCCCAAGGCGCCCTGGACGCCCTCGAGGGTGACGAAGGCGGCGCCAGCCGCGCCCTGGACAGCGCCCGTCAGTCGCTACAAAATCAGGAGCATCTGGAACCCGAATTCAAAACGCTGGTAGAGGTGCTGAACTCCAGCCTGGCGCAGGTCGAGGACAGCGTCCACACCTTGCGCGGCTACCTGCGCCGTACCGAACTCGACCCGGACCGCCTGGCCGAACTCGATGGCCGGATGACGCAATGGATGTCGCTGGCGCGTCGCTACAAACGGCCGCCGGAGGAACTGCCCGCCACGCTGGCTGGCTGGAAGGAAGAATTGGCCAAGCTTGACGCCGCCGCCGACCTGGCTGGCCTGGAGACCGCCGAACAGCGGGCCCAGGCGGCCTACATGAAGGAAGCGCAAGCCATTTCCTCGGCGCGCACCAAGGCCGCCCCCAAACTCGCGCAGGCCATCACCCAGGCCATGCAGGGCCTGGGCATGCAGGGGGGGCGCTTCGAGGTCGCCCTGCACAAGGCCGAACAGCCCCTGCAGAGCGGGCTGGAGGAAGTGAATTTCCTGGTGGCGGGTCACGCCGGCAGCACACCGCGCCCGGTGGGCAAGGTGGCGTCGGGTGGTGAACTCTCCCGGATCGCGCTGGCGATCGCGGTCACGACCAGCCAGCTGGGCACGGCGCATACGCTGATCTTCGACGAAGTCGATTCGGGCGTGGGCGGCGCCGTCGCCGAGACGGTGGGCCGGCTCATGAAGCAGCTCGGGCGCGACCGCCAGGTCATGGCCGTCACCCACCTGCCACAGGTGGCGGCTTGCGCCGATCACCATCTGGTGGTGGCCAAGCAGCGGCAGGGTCAGGCGACGCTGAGCACCGTGGCCCCCGTGCAGGGTGAGTCCCGCGTGGCCGAGATCGCGCGCATGCTGGGGGGTGAGCGGCTGTCGAGCACCACGCTGGCGCACGCCAAGGAAATGCTGCAAGGGCACGGCTGAAAGAACCGACGCCATGGCCATGGAAATCGTCCTCATCACCGGCATGTCCGGCTCGGGCAAATCAGTGGCGCTCAACGCGCTGGAGGACGCCGGCTACTACTGCGTGGACAACCTTCCGCCGGAGTTGCTGCTGCCCTTCGTCACGCTGGAGCAGCAGCACGGCGCCATCCGCCTGGCGATTGCCATGGACGTGCGCAGCGCCACGTCCCTGCCCCAGGTGCCGGCCCTGCTGGCCACCCTGCGGGAACAAGGCATCACCATCAAGCCCCTGTTTCTCGACGCGTCCACCGACACACTGGTGCGCCGCTATTCCGAGACAAGGCGCAAACACCCGCTGTCGCAGGCACCGGCCGACGGCGCCGACCTGAACCGCGCGCTGGTGGATGCCATCGAGCTTGAGCGAGAGCTGCTGGCTGCGCTGCGTGAGCAGGCCCAGATCATCGACACCAGCCTGATCCGCCCTTCCCAGCTGCAGGGTTACATCAAGGAAGTCATCCAGCTGCCGGGCAGCCAGCTCACGCTGGTGTTCGAGTCCTTCGCCTTCAAGCGCGGCATCCCGGTGGATGCAGACAACGTGTTCGACGTGCGCATGCTGCCC
>DALYHW010000099.1:0-9854 GCA_031970695.1 Hylemonella sp. | reverse complement strand
CGATCACACGGAAGTGCCTGCCCACTTAAAATAGCGCCATGCTGCAGCAACGTACCCTCAAGTCCCTGACCCGCGCCGTCGGCGTGGGTTTGCACAGCGGCCAGCGGGTCGAGATCACGTTGCGGCCGGCACAGCCCGACACGGGTATCGTGTTCCGGCGCGTGGACCTGCCGCAGCCGGTGGACATTCCGGTCTCCGCCATGGCGGTCAGCGACACGCGGCTGGCGTCCACCCTAGGCCAGGACGGTGCCAAGGTGCACACAGTCGAGCACCTGATGTCGGCCTGTGCGGGCCTGGGGCTGGACAACCTCTACGTGGACATCACGGCCGAAGAGGTGCCCATCCTCGACGGATCGGCCGCTTCCTTTGTCTTCCTCCTGCAGAGCGCGGGCATCGCTTTGCAGAATGCGCCACGCCGCTTCATCCGCGTCACCAAACCCATCGAGGTGCGCGAGGGCCAGGGCGCCGGCGAGAAGTGGGCGCGGCTGGAGCCCTTCCACGGCTACAAGCTCAATTTCGAGATCGACTTCGATCATCCGGCCGTCGATTCGACGGGCCAGCGCGTCGAGTTCGACATGAGCGTGCACAACTATTCGCGCGACATCGCGCGCGCGCGCACCTTCGGTTTCACCCGCGATGTCGAGATGATGCGCGCCAACGGCCTGGCCCTGGGCGGGGGGCTGGACAATGCGATCGTCATGGACGACTACAAGGTGCTCAATGCCGGCGGCCTGCGCTACGACGACGAGTTCGTCAAGCACAAGATCCTGGACGCCATGGGCGACCTCTACATCCTGGGCAAGCCGCTGCTGGCCGCCTACAGCGCCTTCCGCTCGGGACATGCGCTCAACAACAAGCTGCTGCGCGAACTGCTCAACCGCAGCGATGCCTGGGAGACGGTGACCTTCGACAACGAAAAGCTGGCTCCCAAGGGCTTCGCTCAGCCGGCGCGAGCCTGGTAAGGCACCACCAGAACAGGAGGGCGCCTCATGCTGCTGTTTCGCTGGCTCATGTTGCTGCTGCTGATCGGCGCAGCGGTCATGTTCGCCTTCTATGCCGGCACCGGCCAGGTTCGTTATCGCCGCTGGGGCCTGCTGACGCTCAAGTGGACGCTGATTGCCGCGGGCTGCTTCTTCGCGGTGCTGGTCCTCGAGCGCCTGGCCTGAGAGCAGACCCGGCCACGGCGGAATTTACTGTCCGCGTTTGCGCACTGCCGCGAACGGGTCGGGTTCCCCGCTCTTCTTTTCCGGCTTCTCGTCGCGGGTCCGGACCGCCTCCAGCTCGTTGAAGGCCGAGGGCATCTGGCTGTCCTGGAAGGCAACCGAGTCTTCCCAAAGTGCCCAGTCGGATTCCAGATTGCCTTCTCGCACTTCGGGCAGTGGCGGGGGCTCGGTGGAGGGCGGCTTGCTGCTGCTGCGTGCCGGCGTGGCGGTTCGCGGCCGAGGTCGAGCCGGGGCCTGGTCGGCCGTGGGCTTGCCGTCGGGCTTGCGTTTGAAGAAGTTCAGCATGCCTGCGCTCCTGCACACCTCGGGGTTGCGGTCAATGTAGCCGCCGCTGGATCGCGTGACAAGCCCGCCACTGTGGAAAAGGCACGGAATGTGAAGCCAGCGTAAATCCGGGCCGGCGCTCGCAGCAACCGTGCCGGGCATCGCACAATCCGGTCCATGGGAGTCCATCAATCCATTCTGCATTTCCTGCGCTCGGTCCGGGCTGTCGCGGCCACGGACCTCAGCCTCTTGTGGCGGTCGCCGCGGCTGTGGCTGGCCGCCTGCGTGCTGGCGCTGGTGCCCTCGGTCTATGCGCTGATCTACCTTTCCAGCGTCTGGGATCCGAATGCCAAGGCCAGTGAACTGCCGGTCGCCATCGTCAACCTCGACCAGGGATACGACTATCGCGGTCGCAACCACAACGTGGGGGATGAGCTGACGCAGACGCTGCTGCAGCGTGGCGGCTTCGGTTTCCGTCTCGTGGACGATGCGGACGCGGCGCGCGAGCAGGTCCGGCGCGGCCGTCTGGCCTTTGCCATCATCATTCCTCGCGACTTCAGCGCCACCGCGGTGCCCGGCATGCGGGCGGGCAGTGGCAACGTGATCGTCGTGCTGTCCGAGGGCAACAACTATGTGGCCGCGGGCTTCGCGCGTCGCTTTGCTGTGGAACTCGGGCACCAGGTCAACGAAGCGCTGAACGAACAGCGCTGGGAACAGGTGCTGTTATCCGCGGATGGCTCGGGCCGCAGCCTGGAGATGTTGCGTGCCGGCATGGCCGAGTTGCGCACGGGTGCCCGGGTCTACCAGGAAGGTGTGGTGCGTTACAGCGCGACCGCCGCGCAGCTTGCCGCCGGCATCCGCCAGCTGGCGGCGGGCGTGCCGCCCGATACCGAACTGCGTGCAATCAAGACCGGCAGCCAGCGCCTGACCCAGGGGCAGCGCGAGCTGCGTGGCGGCCTGGAGAAGCTCGAAGCCGGCGCTACCCGGCTCAGCACCGGCGCGGGGCAGTTGCAGGAGGCGGCCAGCGGCATTCCTTTTGTCGGCGACAGCCTCGGTACCGGTGCCGGTGAACTGGCGGCCGGGGGACGGCAACTCGCCGAGGGCCTGTCCGAGGCGCAGGAGGCCAATACCCAGCTCGTGCGGGGGGCGGCCCGACTCGAGGAAGGCGTGGGCCGGCTGGTGGACGGCATTGGCACGCTGGCCGACCGTCTGCCCGACGAGAGCCGGCTGGATGCCTTCGCCCGCGGCGGCGATGAGCTGGTGCGCGGCGCCACCCGGCTGCGTACCGGCATCGAGCTGGTGGACTCCGCCCTGCCGGCTTCACCCGGCAAACCCGATGGCAGTGCCCGCGGCCTGGCAGATTCCGTCGAGCCGGTACTGGAGGTGCAGGCGCCCGTGGCCAACAACGGCAGCGCCTTCGCGCCCAACATGATCGCCATGGCGCTGTGGCTGGGTGCGGCCATGGCCGTCTACCTGTTCAACCTGCGCATCCTCAGCACCGAGCACGAGGCGGCGCCGGCGCTGGCCCGCACCATGGGTCGTTATCTCGTGCCGGCTGGCGTGGTGCTGGTGCAGACGCTGCTGATCGCGCTGGTGCTTCGGCTGGTGCTCGGCATTGCCGTGCCCGACTACGGGACGTTCGCCCTGGTCATGCTCACCGCGGGGCAGGCGTTCCTGGCCATCGTTTTCCTGCTGCTGCGGACCTTTGGTGAAGTCGGCAAGCTGTTCGTGATCCTGCTGCTGATGCTGCAACTGGCTGCGGGCGGCGGGGTCATGCCCATCGAACTTACGGCCGACTTCTTCCAGGCTGTCCACGACTGGCTGCCCTTCACCTGGGTGGTCAAGGCCCTGCGCGCCAGCCTGTTCGGCGCCTATAACCATGGCTGGTTCAGCGCCTGGCTGGATCTGGCCTTGGTGGGCCTGTGCGCGCTGCTGCTGGCCAGCCTGGTGCGGCGCTGGAAACTGGTTGCGGCGGCGGACTACCGGCCCGGCATCGAGATCTGATCCGCGACCACGGCTGTCAGCGGGTGCGGCCGGCGCGGTACATGCCGCTGGTCTTGCGGCTGAGTGGCGTGGCCGCGGCAATACGGCCCAGCGCCGCACCTGCGTGGGCCTGGGTGATGGCGAGGCCGAGCGCGTCGGCCGCATCGGGTCCGGGCAGGCCGGGCAGCTTGAGCAGGCGTTTGACCATTTCCTGGACCTGCGCCTTCTGCGCGCGGCCATGGCCGACCACAGCCTGTTTCATCTGCAGCGCGGTGTATTCGGCGACCGGCAGATCGGCCGAGACGAGCGCGGTCAGGCAGGCGCCACGGGCCTGGCCCAGCAGCAGCGTGGACTGCGGGTTGACATTGACGAACACGATCTCGACCGCGGCCGATTGCGGCTGGTAGCGGGCCACCACTTCGCGGATGCCGTCAAAGAGCACCTTGAGACGCGCGGGCAGGTCACCCTGCTCGATGTGGGAGGTGCTGATGGTGCCGCTGGCGACATAGCGCAGGTGTGCCCCCTCGACGTCGATGACACCAAAACCGGTGGTGCGCAGGCCCGGGTCGATGCCGAGAATTCTCACGGAAGCTCGGCCCGCCACAGGCGGCTGTTGATCACGCTGGCGCGCTCGGCCAGGTAGGGCGACCCCGGCAGCTTCTCGTAATAACGCGGCCTTGGCAGCATCACGGCCAGGCGGGCGGCCTCTGAGGCGCTCAGGCGCGCGGCCGGCTTGCGGTAGTAGTGCTGGGCAGCGGCCTCGGCGCCAAACACGCCTTCACCCCATTCCACATGGTTCAGGTAAAGCTCGAGGATGCGCTGCTTGCTCAGCAGTTTCTCGAGCAGGTAGGCCAGCACCAGCTCCTGCCCTTTGCGCAGCAGGGTGCGCTCGCCCGAGAGCAGGAGGTTCTTGGCCAGCTGCTGCGTGATCGTGGAGCCGCCCACAATCTTGGGCGGCTTGATGGTGCGCGCGCCATTGGCCAGCTGCTGGGCGGCGCGCTGCTCGGCCGAGGCGTTTTTCTGCCAGGCCTTTTCCATGGCGTCCCAGTCCACGCCCTCATGCCAGGCGAAGCTATCGTCTTCCGAGGCGATGACGGCGCGCTTGAGGTGGTCGGAGATCTGGTCGTAGTCCACCCACTGCTGGCGCCAGCGCAGGTTGCCCTTCTCGTTCAGGATGCGCCAGGCCTCGGAGCGCTCGAAGGTGGTGGACTGCGGGTTGACCCGGGCCATCAGAGCGATGCGCCCTACGAAGAACAGCTGGAGCAGCAGCACGGCGCACAGCAGCAGGGTGATCCAGCGCAACAGGGCTTTCATGGTCGGTCCCGGTGGGTCCGGATTCAGGGCGCGCTGACGCGCGTCTCCAACGTCTCATTGCGCGAAAACACGAAGCGCGAGACTACGACGATCTGGTCGGCCTGCTCGCGCATGGCCGGGTTGAAGCGGCCGAAGGGCGCGGCGCTGCGCGCAATTGCTTCGGCCCGGCGGTCCAGCATGCGGTTGCCCGAGCTCTCGGCGATCTCGGTCGACACCACGTGCCCGCGCTGGTCGACGGTGACCACCATGGTCAGCTCGCCGTAAAGCTTCCTGCCCCCCGAGCTAGGGAAGTTCTCCGTGCCCTTGTCCTCGATGGCGCGGCGCAGGCGGTCGTAGTAGATCGCGTAGGCCTCCTCGCGGGTGGCGGGGCCGATGTAGCGTTTGCGGGGCTTCTGGCTTTCCTGCTTGATGCGCCGCTCGATCTCCGCCAGCTGCTTGAGCAGAAGGCGGCGCTTTTCTTCCTGCGCGGCCTGTTCGGCGCTGACACGGCTTTGTTTGGGGTCGGGCACGGGCAGGGAAGCCAGCTGCCGGCGCACCTGCGCCAGCAGCATGGTCTGCTGCCGTTGCAGCTGCTGGATGCGCTTGTTCGATTCCTCTTCCAGCGTATCCCCGCTGTCGCTCATCAGGCTGGACGGCAGCGGGCTGCTGGCGCGTCCGCGATCGGCCTCACCACCACCGGCCATGCTGGCCTGGGCGATGGCCAGGGCCTTGTCCGGCCGCGCAGTGCCCCGGGCGTTGACCAGGATGACTTCGAGGGGGGTGTCCTGGAAGGCCCGCTCGATGACCGTTGGGTCGACAAACCGGACCGTCAGCAGCACCGCGTGCACGGCGACCGAGATGCCGAGGGCCAGTTGCAGAGGGCTGAGACTGCGCAGTTTCACGAGGCAGGATTATGACCCGAAGCCCCCTGGGGCGCCTCCTCGGTTTCATTGACATCCACGGCGATGGCGATCGGTCCGGCGGCGAGGTGTTCGGCCTCGGCGTCCTCGGGTTCCTCCTCGTCGACCGCAGCCAGGCTGTCGAGCCGTTCGATGACCGTGCCGGCCACGTCCAGGGCCACTTCGTCGATGGTTCCCAGCTTCACACGTACACGTGCGCCACGCGGCAGGTCCTGCGCACCCAGCACTGGCAGCACCAGTGGCAGGGCATCGGCGCGTGCGAGGTTGTCCTTGAAGATCGTGGCCTCCAGCTCGGAAATGCCCTGCTGTTGCAGGTACTTGAGCGTCCAGTAACGCTCGATCGTGGCCTGGTAGCCGTTGTAGGCCGTGTAGGCGGCGTCAAAGCCCGAGATGATGGCAAACAGCTCGGCGTCCTTGGGGCGGAAGGGGGCGGCCAGCGCCGCCGTCTTGCCATGCCGCGCGCAGGCGATGATTTGCCACTGGTTGACGAGGTCGGTGTAGCGGCGCAGCGGCGAGGTGCTCCAGGCATAACTCTTGACCCCGATGCCCGCGTGCGGCAGCGCCTTGGTGCCCATGCGCACCTTCATGCCGGGCGCCAGGCTGGCCTGGCTGCGGTAGATCGCGGGTACGCCCAGTTCGGCCAGCCACTGGCCCCAGGTGCTGTTGGCCAGGATCATGGCCTCGGCCACCATCAGGTCCAGCGGGGCGCCGCGGCTGCGTGTGCCGATCACCACCTGCTCCTGGCCCTGGGGCTCCGCGCCCTCGTTGCCGACTAGCCGGAAGGTGTAGTCGGGCCGGTTGAAGGTCTCAGGCTTGCCACGCACGATCTCGCGTTGCGCTTTCAGGTGGCGCGCCAGACGGTGCAGGAAGGCGAGTTCCGTGCGCAGGGCCGGTGTCAGGTACGCGGGGTCCGGGGTCGGATGGCTGAAGGCCGCGTCATCCAGCCACTGGGCGGTGACGATCTGGTCGATTTGGTCGTGCCGCAGGTTGTGGGCGATCGGCACGCGCTCCAGCCGGGTATCGTGGCCCAATACCTCCAGTGTGTCTTCGCGGAACGCGACGTACAGCGACACCGCCGGGCAGGCGCGGCCTTCTTGCAGCGTGTAGGTCTGGACCACCTCGTCGGGCAGCATCGTGATCTTGTAACCCGGCATGTAGACAGTGGACAGGCGGGCACGGCCCACGTTGTCGACAGCATCGCCCTTCTGGACGGCCAGGCCCGGCGCCGCGATATGGATGCCCACGGTCACGGTGCCGCTGCCCAGGCCCTGCACCGACAGCGCGTCGTCGATCTCGGTGGTGGCGGAGTCGTCGATCGAATAGGCCTGCACGCCGGCCAGCGGCAGGTCGTCCCGGATTTCGGGGGCCGACATCGGCGGAAAGCCGTAGCCTTTGGGAAAGTTCTCGAACAGGAAACGCCGCCAGTGGAACTGGTAGGGCGAGTCGATGGCGCCGGCTTTCTTCAACAGGTCCAGCGGCGCCAGGTGCGACATGCGCGCGGCCTCGACCACGGCCTTGTATTCGGGTGCGTTCTTCTCCGGCTTGAACAGGATCTTGTAGAGCTGCTCACGGATCGGCTGCGGGCATCGGCCCTGCGCCAGTTCGGCGGCCCAGTCGCCGATCTGCAGCTGGATCAGGCGCTTCTTCTCGATGGCCGCGAGTGCCTGTTGCACGATGTCGGCCGGCGCCTTGCGGAAACGCCCCTTGCCGGCGCGACGGAAGTAATGCGGTGCCTCGTGCAGGCGCAGCAAGGTCGCCGTTTGCTGGGGCAGCGTGGGCGGGTCCTGGAAATAGACGGCGGCCAGGTCGGCAAAGCCGAACTCCTCGTCGGACGCAAATTCCCAGGCGAGGTCCAGTTCGATCGAGGTGCTCAGGGCCTGGGCGGCCGCCAGCAGCTCGGCCGGCGCCGGCTTCTCGAAGCGCAACAGGACGTTGGCGGTCTTGACCTTGACCCGTTTGCCGGTCTCGAGCTCGACCTGGATCGAGGCTTCGGCTTCGGAGAGGATGCGCCCGGCGAGGAATTTGCCGGCTTCGTCGAACAATGCATGCATAGAGCCTGCATTGTCCCATGCCCCCCGGTCACTGGCCCCGTCAGCGGGCCAGGTCCAGGAAGGCCAGTACCTCGTCGAGGTATTGCGCGAACTCCGTGATGGCGTGGTCGCTGCCTTCGAGGAGGCGGCCCGGGGCACCCGCGTAGTGGGCGCTCATTTCGCGCCAGTCCAGCACCTCGTCGCCTTTGGCGATCAGGGCGTAATAACGTTCGGGCCGGCTGATGGTGGTGACGGCCAGCGCGCGCAGTTCGTCAACGTAATCGGCCTTGAACTCAAAGTAGGCCTGAGGTTCATGCCAGCTGGGGTGGGTCCCGACCTGGCCGGCCAGGTCCCGGGCGGCGTGCACGGCCGGGTTCAGCAACACGGCGCGGCAGCCGGTCTGCTCGGCAACCCAGGTCGCGTAGTAGCCGCCCAGCGACGAGCCCATGACCGCCATCCGCTCCCGCGGCCAGGCGGCCACGCCCTGCATCACCGCTGCCATCGCGTCCCGGGGGGACGGGGCCAGCTGGGGACACCACAGCGTCACCTTCGGGTGGCGCTGCGCGATGGCCTGCTGGACCAGCTGCGCCTTGGTCGAGCGCGGGGAGGAGCGGAAGCCGTGCAGGTAAAGCAGGTGGGTGGTGGTCATATGGGCGTAACGGGGGGCGACGCTGAATCCTAAAGGGAAGTCGCACCTCCCATGTTCATGGGAGGTGTTGCCGGGGAAGCGACGAATCCCAGCGGCTATGCTCGACACATTCAAAAAGACAATCAGGAGACTATGCAAGTGTGGCGCGTGCTGGTGGTGGAAGACGATCCACAGATGCGGGAATTCTTTGCGGGCAGCGTTGCGCGCTGCCCTGACCTGCAACTGGTGGGCGCCGTGGGTTCGGTGGCGGAGGCCATGGCCTGGCTGAACGACGATGCGAACATGGTCGACGTTCTGCTGACCGACCTGGGCCTGCCCGACGGCAGCGGCCTCGAGGTGATCCGCCATGCCACGCGCCTGCACCCGCGCTGCGAGCCGCTGGTCATCTCCCTGTTCGGCGACGAGGACAATGTGCTGGCCAGCATCGAGGCCGGCGCGCTGGGGTACATCCACAAGGACTCGGCGCCTGATGACATTGCCCAGACCATCCTGGAGATGAAGAACGGCGCATCGCCCATCTCGCCCATGATTGCGCGCAAGGTGCTCGCCAAGTACGCCAGCAGCCGGCAACGCACCGATGATGCGCCGGCTGCGGCGCCACAACATGCCGTCAAACCCTCCGAGCCGGCGGCAGCGCCCCTGCTGTCGCCGCGCGAGCACGAGGTGCTGATGCTGATTGCGCGTGGCTTTTCCTATGCCGAGATTGCGCGCCTGCAGTCGGTCAGCGTGCACACGGTCCAGACCCACATCAAGAACCTGTACTCCAAGCTGTCCGTGCACTCCAAGAACGAGGCGGTGTTCGAGGCCTCGCGCCTGGGCCTGCTGCCGCCGCGAGGCTGAGGTCGGCCGTCGGCCGGAAAAGACCTGATTGCAGGTCGGCCGTCTATCATGCGCGGCATGCGCAAGCTGCTGTTCACACTGTTGCTGCTGCTGGCGGGCTGGGCCAGCCCCGCCCAGGCCACGCTGGTCGAACTGCGCCAGGCGCATGTGGCGGCCACCCTGGATGGGCAGACGGTCGAGCAGGAGGTGCAGCTGCCCTACAACTGGGACCATGTGCATGGCGCCCGCCCCGGTTCGGCCGTGTTCGAGGTGCCGCTGCATCTGGAGCGCACCTCGGCCGAGCCCTATGCCGTGTACTTCGCCCGGGTCGGCAATCGCGCCGAGATCTGGCTCAATGGTGTGCTGCTGTCGCGGCTGGGGGATCTGTCCCAGTTCAATCGCCAGGACTATGCCAAGGCGCCGCAGTATGTGCTGATCCCGGCCCAGCTGCTGCGCGAGGACAATGTCTTCCGTATTGTCCTGAGTGTGGACGGCGGCCGCCGCGGCGGGCTGTCCGGTCTGCTTGTCGGGACTGAAACCGAGGTCCGGGAGCACTACAACCGCGTCTACCGGCTGGTGGTCAATGGCTCCATCGCGGTCGCGGTATTCAGCGCCGTGGTGGGGGTGATGGCGCTGCTGCTGTGGTTCACCCAGGTTGATCCCGGGCCCGGGG
>DALYHW010000098.1:0-9947 GCA_031970695.1 Hylemonella sp. | reverse complement strand
CTGCTGCACATCGCCTACGAGCGCCTGGTGACCGGCATCCACAACGAGGACACCATCGAGCAATACCGCATCAACGGCATGAAGCTCGGCCGCCTGCTCTACCAGGGCCGCTGGTTCGACCCGCAGGCCATCATGCTGCGCGAAGCCGCCCAGCGCTGGGTGGCCCACGCCGTGACCGGCGAAGTCACTCTGGAGCTGCGCCGCGGCAACGACTACTCCATCCTCAACACCGAGAGCCCCAACCTGACCTACGCGCCCGAGCGCCTGTCGATGGAAAAGGTGGAAGACGCGCCGTTCAGCCCGCTGGACCGCATCGGCCAGCTGACCATGCGCAACCTGGACATCACCGACACGCGCGCCAAGCTGGGCATCTACTCCGGCACCGGCCTGCTGTCGGCCGGCGTCGGCGCGGAACTGCTGTCCTTCGGCGGCAAGGACAAAAAGTGAACACGCGCACCGAGGTCTACCGCGACAAAACTATCGTGGTGATCTCGGTGGCGCGCGAAGACGGAACCTTCGGCTGGAAGTACACGATCGATGGCGCGGACTCGCACACATCGGAACGGCGCAGCCTGCGATCGCAGGCTGCCGCCCTGGCCGAGGGTCTGAACACCGCGTTGGCGCAGATTGACGACGACGCCTTCCGGGAGTTCCGCACATCCTGAACAAGCCACCCGCGGGTGCTTGTTTGTTGTTGTCGCCAACGGAGGTGAGTCGCCCGCCGGTGGCCAGGCTGCGGGACAACAGTGCCAAGTCGAGCCCACGGAGAACGATAATCGCCCCCATGCCTCTGTCCGAGAATAAGCCCAACCAAGACCTCCCCTTCAAAGGCCTGGTCATCACGCTGATCGGCGGCGTCATCCTGCTGGGACCGTATCTCGCGCGCTCGCCCGCCGTGCAGGAACTGCTGGACGGAGGACGGGTGGTGGGCTGGTTTGCCCTGGTCCTGGGCCTGGCCTTCCTAGGCCAGTACTTCCTGCGCCGGCGTGCGCGGGACTAGGCGCTCGGGCGAGACGTACTGCTGACGGAAGATCTCGAACGGCATGGTGTCGGCGGCCTCGATGGCCTTCTGGTCCTCGACCGACTTGCGCGCCATCACCTCGTAGCGCACCTGCTGCTGCGGCGTCCACGGCTGGGCGAGCAGGGTCTGGCGCGTCTGCTGTGAACAGGCGCGCACAAATCGCAGGAAGGAGTTGTCATGCTCGGCAGTCATGGCCGCCAGCACCCGCGCCGAAGAAAGCCGTGCCGGATCGGCCAGGGCCGCCCGGGCCGACCGCAGGGCGGCGCCGTAGTCGGCACAGCCATGCGCGGCATCCAGCGCCCGGGCAATCGGCTCGCAGGCCCGCAGGATCTCCTCGCCCCATTCGACCAGCGTGACTTCCCGGCCGGCGCGCAGCAGTTTCAGACCGGGCTCGCGACCGCGCGCGGCCGTGAGGTGCTGGTTGCGCGCGAGCTCGGCAATCTCCTGCGGCGTGTCGGGCGGGCTGTCGCTGTGCAGGCAATGCAACAGGAAGATATCGAGAAAACGCAGGGTCTGCGCGTTGATGCCCACCGGTTCGAAGGGATCGAGGTCGAGCAGGCGCACCTCGACGTATTCCACGCCGCGCTCGCGCAAGGCATGCAAGGGCCGCTCGCCCGAGCGGATGGTGCGCTTGGGACGGATGGTCCCGTAGAACTCGTTCTCGATCTGCAGCAGGCTGGTGGCCAGCTGGATGTAGTCGCCGCCGGGGTTGACGATGCCCAGGGCCTCGTAGGCCGGCCAGGGGCGCGTGAGCGCGTCGTGCAGCGAGTTGGCGTAGCTCTCCAGACTGTTGTAGCTCACGGCCAGCGAGGCCTGCGCGTCGCTCTGGTAGCCCAGCCGCCCCATGCGCAGCGAGGTGCCGTGCGGCATGTACAGGGCACGCCCGCCTAGCGACTGCAGCTCGTGCTGGCGGCCTTCGACGAAGGTGGAGCACACCGCCGGCGATGCACCGAAGAGGTAGAGCAGCAGGAAGGCCTGGCGGCGGAAATTGCGGATCAGCGCGAAGTACTGCGCGTTACTGACGCCGGGCAGCGACCAGTTGTAGTGGATGCCCGAGATGGTCTGCATGCGCCGGCCATAGCGGTGGCCCAGGCCCATGCGGTAGACGCTCTTGGCGCGGCCGATATTGGATGCGCCGTAGCGGCCCAGCGGGATGGTCTCGTCGGTCGGCAGGCCGCAGGGCATGCTGGACACCCACAGCATCTCCGGCCCGGCCTCGCGAAGCGTGCGGTAGACGTACTGGTGGATTTCTGTCAGCTCGTCCAGGCAGTCCTGCACGCCCGTGTGGACCCCGGTGATGAGTTCGAGCTGGGACTCGGAGTAGTCGGTCGTGATGTGCGGATGGGTCAGCGCCGACCCCAGCGCCACCGGATGTGGCGTGAGCGCCAGCTCACCGTCGGGCAGCGCACGCAGGCTCTCCTTCTCGATGCCGCGACGAATGCCAAGCAGGCGCTCGGGCGTGAACGAGGGGGGCGCGTCGGGGCGGCTCATGCAATGGATCCGGGGGAGTGCTTTGGGGTGGTCGGACCCGAAAGTTACCATGCGCGCATAAACCCTGCCAGACAGGGTCATGCGTCCTCTTACAAACCCGGCATGAACGACTGCGTCTCCCCTCCTCTCGTCCAGGGCCCGCTGGGCTCCACCCAGGCCATGTTCGCCGCCCTGCAGGCCCGTGCGGCGGCGGCCGGCCTGACCCTGCGTGCGCCGCCGCCGCTGCCCACCGCCTGCTGCGGGCGCGGCTGCAACGGCTGCGTCTGGGAGGGCTTCTATGCGGCGGCCGAGTACTGGCAACAGGAAGCCGAGCTGCGGCTGCAGGGCTGAGGCGCCATGAACGCCCTGCTGCTGGCCGGCCTGGCTTACGGACTCATGAGCCTGCTCACCTTCACCGTCTACGCCATCGACAAGTCGGCCGCCCGCCGCGGCGCCCGTCGGGTTCCCGAGCGCAGTCTGCACCTGCTGGCACTGTTCTGCGGCTGGCCGGGCGCCCTGCTGGCGCAACAGCTCTTGCGGCACAAGACCGTCAAGCCTGCGTTCCGCCTCGTGTTCTGGTCCACGGTCCTGGGCAACCTGGCCCTTGCCTGGCTGGCACTGGGCTGGGACCTACAGCCCACCTAGAATGGTGTCGCCCTCAAGCGATCGGCCGGCAGGCAGAAGCGCACAGGGTGCGCCATGTTTTGTCCAGCACCTCAGGGAGTCCAGATGACCTTTGTCGACGCGATCAAGACCTGCCTCTCGAAATACGCAGACTTCAACGGCTGCGCCACCCGCTCGGAATACTGGTGGTGGGTGCTGTTCCTCCTGCTGGCCGCCTTCATCTCGGCGGTCATCCATCCCAAGCTGATGCTCGTCTTCTACCTCGCGACGCTGCTGCCGACCTTCGCGGTGACCGCACGTCGGCTGCACGACACTGACCGCAGCGGCTGGTGGCAATTGATCTCGATCGTCCCGCTCATCGGCCTGATCCTGCTGGTCTTCCTGCTCCAGGGCAGCAGGATCCCCAACCGCTTCGAGGAAGCCAGCGTCTGAGCCGGAACACGACCGACTGAAAAGAAAGCCCGGCACCGCCGGGCTTTCTTGATGGGCAACGTGCGGATCGGTCAGCTCTTGCGCAGCATGGCCGTCGCGCGGCCCACTTCGTGGGTACCCTGAGCGCTGCCGCTGCCGGGCACCATGTCGTTCGTGCGGTCCGTGACCTGCTCCAGCAGCTGGGCCAGGCGCACGTCGGCGCTTTCATCCAGGCCAATCCACGCGCCCTGGGTCAGGGTGATGTGGGCCGCCTCCACGCTGCCGGCACCGGCACACAGCGTCGTGCGCGTGGGCGCCTGATCGCTGGCCAGCACCAGCATGGCGGGCAACACGGCCTCGGGATGCAGCGCCCGCAGCACTTCAGCGGGCATGAGGTCTTCAGTCATGCGCGTGGCGGCCGTGGGCGCCAGGCAATTGACATGGATGTTGTGCTTGGCCCCCTCCAGCGACAGTGTCTGCATCAGCCCGACCAGCGCCAGCTTGGCGGCACCGTAGTTGCTTTGGCCGAAGTTGCCGTACAGGCCGCTGGACGAGGTGGTCATGACGATACGGCCGTATTTCTGCTCGGTCATGATGGGCCAGACGGCCTTGGTGCAGTGCACGGCGCCCATGAGGTGCACGTCCAGCACGAGGCGGAAATCGGCGAGGTCCATCTTGGCGAAGGTCTTGTCGCGCAGGATGCCGGCGTTGTTGACGAGGATATCGATGCGGCCCCAGCTGTCCATGGCCTGCTGCACCATGCCTTGCACGGCCGCGTAGTCGGTCACCGACGCGGCGTTGGCCATCGCCTCCCCACCGGCGGCACGGATCTCGTCGACCACCGCCTGCGCGGCGCTGGCCGAGCCACCGGAGCCGTCGCGCGCACCGCCCAGGTCGTTCACAACGACTTTCGCGCCACGGCGCGCCAGTGCCAGCGCATGCTGCCGGCCCAGGCCACCACCGGCACCCGTCACGATGGCCACGCGGCCCTTGAAGTCGATCATGCTGTCTCCTTGGTTACGTATGTTCAAATCTTATCGGACCAAGATGGGACGCCCCGTCCCCGACCCGACACCATGGAACTGAACCGCACCATCATCGACACCCCGCCCCGCGACGCCGCCACCGTGGTGATGCTGCGTGACACGCCCGCCGGGCTGGAGGTCTTCCTGCTCAAGCGCCACGGGCTGTCCGACGTGCTGGGCGGTGCCTATGTCTTCCCGGGCGGCAAGATCGATGCCGACGATGCCGCGCTGATCACCCAGCTGGACCAGCCTGTGGCCACCCTGCATGCAGCGCTGAACGAACCGCAGACCGCAGCCGAGCTGGCCGCGAGCTGCTACGTGGCCGCGCTGCGCGAGGCGTTCGAGGAATCCGGCGTGCTGTTCGCGCAAGGTGCCTCCGCCGCCCAGGTGGCGCAGGCCAGTGCGCTGCTGCGCGAGGGCCGCGGCTTTGCCGAGGTGCTCACGCAACTGGGCCTGCGGCTGGACACGCGCAGCGTGCTGCCCTGGTCACGCTGGATCACACCGAAGATGGCCTCGGTCAGCAGCAAGCGCTTCGACACGCGCTTCTTCGTGGCCGCAGTGCCGGCGGAACAGACGGCCCGGCACGATGACGTGGAGGCCACCGAAAGCATCTGGTTACCCCCGCGTGCAGCACTGGAACAGTATCGCGAAGGACGCATCGAGCTCGCGCCCCCGCAGATCATGAGCCTGGCGCATCTGGCACGCCATGCCACCGTGGCCAGCGTGCTGGCCGAGGCCCGGGACAAGGCGCCGGCGCTGATCCAGCCCGAACCCTACGACGACGCCAATGGCACCCGCGTGCTGTGCTACCCGGGTGACCCGCGCCACAGCGTACGCGAACGGGCCCTGCCGGGCCCCACGCGGCTGCGTTACGGCAACAAGCGTTTCGAGCCCGAGGACGGCTTCGAGTCCCTGTTCCGCTGACGGCTCAGCTGTTCGCGCGGCGCCGCAGCCAGCGCATCAGCCCGCCCACCAGGGGCAGCTTCTCGTACAGCTCCTCGGCCGCATCCCAGTAGTCGCGGTGTACGGCGATACGGCCATCGGGCGCCAGGCGCAGGTGGCTGGCGCCGCGGATGACCTGCTCCCGCTGCGGGCTGAAGCGCTTGAAACGGAAGCGGAAATCCCAGGTCAGGAAGACCTCGTCCCCCTGCTCCATGCGGCCGGTCACCACGAAACGCGGTTCGTGCAGGTTCACGTACATGTGCTGGAAGATGCGCTGGATGCCCGGAATACCGAGGACTTCATTAAACGGGTCCTTGAACGCCGCGTCCCCGGTATAGAACTCCCCGAAGCGGGCCACGCTCTCGGGCGTGAGGGTTTCGAAGAAGACGACGATGCGCTCGACGGCGTGGCTCATGGTTCAGCGCGCTCCGGTGAATTTGCGGACCAGCGGGAAATACAGGCGATAGGGCAGCAGGCGCATGAACTTGAGCCAGCGCGTGAAGCGCCGCGGGAAGTGCAACTCGAAGTCCCCGCGTCCCCAGCCCGCGAGCATCTCCTGCGCCGCCACCTCCGGGGTGATCAGCGCCGGCATGTGGAAAGTGTTCTGCGCGGTCAGCGGCGTCTCGACGAAACCCGGATTGACCACGCTCACGCCCAGGCCCTGGGCGTGCAGGTCCAGGTACAGCGCCTCGGCCAGGTTGATCAGCGCGGCCTTGGTCGGGCCGTAGGCCAGGCTCAGCGGCAAACCGCGAAAGCCGGCGACGCTGCTGACCAGGCTCAGGTGCCCGCCCTGCGCCCGGGCGACCTGCTGCTGCAGAACCGGCAACACCGCGTCGAGCAGGTGCAGCACGCCCACATAGTTGACCTGTTCGTGGCGCAGCATCTCGTCCAGCTTGTAGCGCTGCGCGCCCAGCGCGCGGTAGTAGCCGGCGCAATACACCACGAGGTCGATGGCGCCGCGCTCGGCTACGGTGCCGGCGGCCTGATGCAGCGCGGGGAGATCGCTCACGTCCAGCGGCAGCGCCACGGCACGCGCACGGCCCTGGGCATCGTTCCCCGGGTGGAGGGCGACCCAGGACTGCAGGCGCTCGGCCTGGCGTGCGGAGACGAACACCGTGGCGCCGCGCGCGTGCAGCAGGCTGGCACAGGCCTCGCCGATGCCCGTGGAGGCACCGACCAGCCAGACGTTTTTTCCGGTCCAGTCACGCAGGGGAGGATTGAGGGGCATGCCAGGTCTTTCAGCGTCGGGTAAAGGCAAGGGTCACCTCGCCCAGCGTCACGCCCCACTTGCTCATGGTGGCGCGGTTGAGCATGACACGGTCGTCCATCTGGTACATCCAGTCCTCGAAATGTACGACGATGTCGCGCCCGTCGACCGGCAGGTTGAGGTCGTAGCTCCAGTAGAACGCGTTGCCGCGCTCCTCCCCGCGGGCCTCGCCCACCACGTCACCGGCCGTGCCCGTGTAGCGGCCCTGGCCACCTGCGCCTGGCTCGCGCCGCAGCGTCCAGATGCGCTTCTGGGTCGTACCATCGGAGTAGGTGAAATCCTCGTCGAGCACACCGACCTCACGGCCCGGCTCACCACTCCATCGGCAGTTCATCACCACCGTGAAGCGCTTGACGACCTTGCCCGAGCGGTTGGTGAAGACACCGTAGGCATCGACCACACCACTGAAATAGCG
The DNA here is from genome assembly GCA_031970695.1 of Hylemonella sp. Taxonomy (GTDB): domain Bacteria; phylum Pseudomonadota; class Gammaproteobacteria; order Burkholderiales; family Burkholderiaceae_C; genus Hylemonella. The sequence goes on along the minus strand of DALYHW010000098.1, from coordinate 2,772 downwards.
GCGCAGATCCAGCACCGGCTTTTCACCGGCATAGTCGCTGATGGCGGGCGAAGCACAACCGGCCAGGGTGGCCGCGCCCAGGGCGGCGGTGCCGGTAAGGAGCAGACGTCGTTTCATGATTCACCTTTGCGTAGAAAGAACTGGTACAGCAGCGCCGCGGCGCCGAGCTTGAGCACGCAGGGGAGCAGGCAATAGGCCACGCCGAGGGCCTGCTGCGCTTGCGCGTCACGCGCGCCGGGCGTGTAGCCGGCCAGCGCGAGCAGGGGCAGGGCCAACCCGGCGGCCAGCGCGAGATTGAGTTTGGTGGCGAAATTCCACCATCCGTAATACGTTCCCTGGACCCGCCCGAGGTCGCCGCAGCGGGCGATCACGCCCGCCAGCATGGCCCCCGGCATCACGAGGTCGGCGCCCAGCGCGACACCCGACAGCGCGCAGACGACCAGGAAGTAGCGCCCGTCGCCCGGTCCCAGGGCCGCCGCCCAGACGAAGACCAGGACGGCCAGCAACATGCCGGTCAGCCAGCTGCGCGCCAGCCCCAGACGGCGTACCGCGGCCAGCCAAAGCGGCGTCGACAGTGCCGCGCTGAGGAAGTACCCCCCCAGGAACAGCGGTTCCATGGCCGCGTCCGCCTGCAGCCGGTCCTGGACGAAGAACAGCACGAGCGTCGCCGGCACGGCGCTCGCAATCCCGTTGAGCACAAAAACCGAGAGCAGGCGACGGAATGGCCGGCGCTGCCAAGGCAGCCACACGTGGCCACCCGAGCCGGCCTCGGTGACAGCCGGCCGGGGTGACTTCCACCAGGCCAGCCAGCCAGCAGCCAGCAGCCCCCAGAACAGGGCCACCATCACGTCAAGGCCCCAGAGTACCGGTGCCACCGAGGCCAGCAGCACCCCCACCAGCCCCAGGCCTTCGCGCCAGGCCAGCAGACGGCTCTGGCGCAGCGCATCACTGCCCAGCAGCGCCCCCCAGGACTGGTGCGCCAGTGTGACGGCGCTGAAACAGGTGTAGGTCAGCACCAGCAGCACGGCGCTGACGGCGATCAGGCCCGGTCCGCTCTGTACCGGTGGAAAGAACAGCAGCGCAAACCCCGCGGCCATGAAGAGGCAGACGAGGGCGGCGACGCCAAGCAAGCCCGGCACGGAGCGCTGGAAGAGCCGGTCGCTCAGCCGGCCCAGCAGGGGATCGACGAGTGCATCGAACAGGCGCGCCCCCAGCAGCAGCCCGCCCAGGGGGGCCAGCGGCAGGCCGAACTCGCGTGCGTAGTGGTTGGGCAGCAGCACGTACAGGGGCAAGGCCAGGAAAGCCAGCGGCAGCCCCATGAGGCCATAGGCGGCGGCGCGGGGCGCAGTCAGCGCGACGGAGTTGCTCATGCGGGGAGGACTCAGCGGTTGGCGGGGGAAGCGGCGCGGCCCAGCAGCGCGAGGCGCAACTGTGGCGCCGAAGTGCGCTCGGACAGCCAGATGCCGAAGAACAGGCGCGCAAACTCGGCGTCGGCCACCTCGGCCGTAGGCCGGCCATTGGCGTAGAACTGCGCGCCGCGGCCGGGCAGGTGCACGCCCATCAGGCGGTCGCCGCTGGCCACATCGATGAACGCCGCCTGCATGGCCTGCAGCCAGCGCTGGGCCTGGGCCTCGCTGAAACTGCCGATCCGGCGCATTTCCTCCAGCGAACGCTCGGCGATGTCGCGTGCCTTGAAGCTGCGCTGGTACCGCAGTTCCAGCACAAAACGCTGGCGCTCCAGCGCCGCCGGCTCGAACCCGGGCTCGACCCAGAGGCTGGCCTGGTAGATGTCAAAGCCCCACCACGAGTAGCTGCCGTTGCCGGCCGGCCGCAACTGCGCGAGCACCTCGGACACGGGTGCCACCTCGCTGCGCGCCGGCAAAGCAAGCAGCAGCGCCGCGGAACAGGCAATCGCTACACTTTTTGTAGCGTGAACTGCACCACGTCGATGTTCGCTTCGTCGAACGCCGCTTCGCAGTAGGCGAGATAGAACTCCCATAGGCGCATGAACCTTTCATCAAAACCGAGTTGCAGCACGCGGGTCCGCTCGGCCAGGAACTGGCGGCGCCAGCGGCGCAGCGTCTCGGCGTAGTCGGGCCCGAAAGACCGCCTGCCGGCGGAACTCGGTCGGACAGGGCAGGCAGCCGCCGGGGAAGATGTACTGCTGGATGAAGTCGGTGGACTTCAGGTAGCGGTCGAACAGGCGGTCGTCGATGACGATGCTCTGGATGCAGGCCCGGCCACCGGGTCGCAGCAGGCGGCTCACGGTGTTGAAGTAGGTCGGCCAGTACTCCTGCCCCACGGCTTCCACCATCTCGATCGAGCAGATCGCGTCATACGGACCGTCGTTGATGTCGCGATAGTCCTGCAGGCGCAGGTCGGCACGCGCCGCGGCCTCGCTGCCCAGGCCCTGCATGCGCTCACGTCCCCAGGCAAGCTGCTCGGTGCTCAGCGTCACACCCGTGAAGCGCGCCTCGAATTCACCGACGGCCATCTCGGCCAGCGCGCCCCAGCCGCAACCGATCTCCAGCACCCGGTCGCCGGCGCCAACACCGGCCATGCGCAGGGCACGACGTACCTTGGCGCGCTGCGCCTCCACCATGTCGCCATCGAGCCCGCCCTCGAACCAGGCCGAGGAGTAGTTCATGGTCTCGTCCAGCCACAGGCGGTAGAAGGCATTGCCCAGGTCGTAGTGGGCGTGGATGTTCTTGCGGCTGTTGGACTTGGTATTGCGATGCAGCAGGTGCTTGACGCGGTACAGCAGGCCGCCCA
>DALYHW010000097.1:0-10010 GCA_031970695.1 Hylemonella sp. | reverse complement strand
GGCGCAGGGCATGGGCGACCTGCTGGTCGATGCCCAGCTTCTTGAGCACGTTCATGAAGTGGATGCCCGCCGTGGCCCGCACCGGGTCGGGGAAGTAGATGCCCTTGGCGGCGAGCAGCGCCGCCTTGAGCGACTCGGCGCTGTCCACCCGCGGGGCGGGCTCCCCGGCCTTCACGGCCACGCCGGTTTTGACGATGCCCAGCGGGCGCGCGGTGCCCGGCTGCACGCGGCCAGCCACGGTGAGCTCCTCGATCAGGGTCTGCGTCAGGATCAGCACGTCGCAGGGCTCGCCCGCCAGCAGCTTGTCGCGCATCAGGCCCACGGCCCCGAAATGGCCTTCGACAGCGCGGCCTGTCTCGTTGTAGATCTTGCCCCGCAGCTGGTTGACCAGGCCTTGTGCCGCGCCGCCACTGAGGATGTGCAGTGAACTCATAAATAGCAATCTCGAAAGTTAGGAAAAGGAACGGGGGCCACCCGGACAATCCCCATGCGGGAAACGCCGTGGAACCGGCTTTGCCGGGCCACTGGCGTTGCCCCCTTGAGGGGGAGACGGCGACAGCCGGCACAGGGGTGCTTCATTTCAATCCGCCTTGATGCCGGCGCTCTTGATGACTCCCGCCCACTTGGCGATGTCGTCACGCAGGTACTTGTCGAACTCCTGCGGGTTCATCAGCAGCGGCGTGGCACCCTGTTTGGCCCAGAGCTGGCGCACCTCGGGCTGGGCCACGATGCGGCTCACCTCCTGGTTCAGCTTGTCCACAATGGCCTTCGGCGTACCGGCCGGCGCGAGCAGGCCCAGCCAGATGGTGGCTTCATAGCCGGGCAGTCCGGCCTCGGCCAGCGTGGGCACGTCGGGCAGCACCTCGGAACGCTGGCGGCCGCTGGTGGCGATGGCGCGCACCTTGCCGGCACGGGCCTGTTCCGCCATGGTGGTGACGGCGTCGAACATCATGTCAACCTGGCCGCCAATGATGTCGGTCCGAGCCCCCGAACTGCCGCGGTACGGAATGTGCACGAGGTAGATGCCGGCCATGCTCTTGAAGAGCTCACCGGCCATGTGGTACGGCGTGCCGGGCCCGCTGGAGGCGTAGTTGTACTTGCCGGGCTTATCCTTGGCCAGCCGCATCACGTCCTGCAGGTTCTTGACGGGCAGGGCCGGGTGCGTGACCAGCACGAGGTCGGAGTAGTTCACCGGTGCCACCGGCACGAAGTCGCGCATGAGCACGAAGGGCTTGCCGGGAATGAGCGTCTCGTTCACCGTGTGGGTGTTGGACATCATCAGCAGGGTGTAGCCGTCTGCCGGGGCCTTGGCCACGATATCGGTGCCGATGATGGAGCCCGCGCCGGGTTTGTTGTCCACCACAAAGGGCTGACCCAGCGCCTCGCCGAGCCGCTGGCCGATGAAACGCGCGTAGTTGTCGGCCGGGCCGCCGGCCGCAAACGGCACGACGATGCGTACGGACTTGGCCGGATAACTCTGGGCATGTGCGGCGGCGGCTGCCAGCAGCAGCACGCCCAGCACACCGCGCAGGAACAGGGTTCGCATGAGACCGTCTCCTCGTTTTACGGTCATGCTAGCCGCGCGCTGCGCGCCCACGCCTCCGGACTATCCCTGCCTTCACGCCATCAGCGGGTCGTCCTGCATGGCCTCGATCTGGTCTTCCAGCATCTGTACCTGGCCCTGCCAGTAGTCGCTGCTGCCAAACCAGGGAAAGTTGCGTGGAAAGGCCGGATCGTCCCAGCGCCGTGCCAGCCAGGCGCTGTAATGGATCAGGCGCAGGGTACGTAGCGGCTCGATCAGCGCCAGCTCGCGCCGGTCGAAGTCGCGCATCTGCTCGTAGCCGTCGAGCATGCAGGACAACTGGTAGGTGCGCTGTGACCGTTCGCCCGACAGCAGCATCCACAGGTCCTGCACGGCCGGCCCGGTGCGGGCGTCGTCCAGGTCCACGAAGTGCGGGCCGGGCCCGGCAGCGGCCGGCACATCCACGGGCGTCCACAGGATATTGCCCGCGTGGCAGTCCCCGTGCAGGCGCAGCCGACGGATGTCGCCGGCCAGGGTGGGGTGCGTCGAGATCAGGTCCAGCGCTTCGTCACAGCGGCGTTGCCAGGCGGACTGCACGTCCAGCGGAATCATCTCGTGCTGCAGCAGCCAGTCGCGCGGTTCGCGACCAAAGCTGTGCAGATCCAGCCCCGGCCGGTGCTTGAACAATTTCGACGCACCGACGTTGTGCAGACGCGCCAGGAAGCGCCCGATCCACTCCAGCACCTCTTCGTCATCGAGTTCGGGCGCACGGCCGCCGCGGCGCGGGCTGACCGAAAACATGAACCCGGCATGGTGGTGCAGCGTGGCCCCGGCCACCAGCAGCGGCGCGACCACGGGCACCTCGGCGTGGGCCAGTTCGGCGGCGTAATCATGCTCTTCCAGGATCTGCGCCTCGCTCCAGCGCCCGGGACGGTAGAACTTGGCAACGACGACGTTGCCATCCTCGAGGTGGACCTGGTACACGCGGTTCTCGTAGGAGCTCAGTGCCTGCAGTCGCCCGTCGCAGGCCAGGCCCAGGCCTTCGAGCGCATCGAGCACCACGTCGGGCGTGAGCGACTCGAAGGGATGGGGCGTGGCAGAGGCAGGGGACGTCATGCCCCGATTGTCGCCGCCGGGACGCGCCCGCGTTTTCCCGCATGCGGTTTCCCCTAGGGCCATGCGCGGCGGGCCCGACTAAACTGGCCCGAGCTCCACGCCCCCCATGATGCAAGCCTACAGTCGCAAACTCGCTCTTGGCATGGCCGCAGTCACGCTGGCAGTGGCAGCGCTGGCGGGTCTGGGCGCAGGGCTGGTCGCGCACGATCGCGCGGAAGACACGCTGGTGGCCCAGGCCGTCGAGGACGCACAGCGGCTGCTCCAGCACGAGGCCTACCGCCCCGAGGGGGCGCAGGCCACGCGCAACGCCCAGGCGGCCGCCCAGGCGCTGGTGGCGGCCCACTTCGACCTGGTGCAGATCTACACGGCAGGCGGCCTGCTGATGACCGAGCAGTTCAGCCCCGCCGGGCGCCTGCTCGAAATGGAAAACGAGCTGCCGGCCAGCCGCGCACGGGGCTACACCCAGCCCTGGTTCGAGCGACGCTGGCTGCCCGGGCGGCGTCCGCTGCTGCGGGTGTTTGTCCCCCTGCGGGGCTCGGGCCAGTCGCTCAGCGGCTACCTGGAAGCCGCACAGCTCGTGCCCGACTGGCAACGCGAGCGCATGGCACGTGACGCGCAGCACGTGGGCCTGCTGACGGCGCTGGCCGTGCTGGCCTGCGGCGCGGCACTCTATCCGCTGATGCTGCGGCTCAATGCCGGCACCCAGCGCCGCCAGCGTGAGCTGCTGGAGTCCCACATCGCGCTGATGGAAGCACTGGGTCGTGCGATTGCACGCTGCGACTCCGACAGCGACATCCACAATTACCGCGTGGCCTGGATCTCGGCCACGCTGGCCGAGGAGGTCGGACTGCATGGCACCCGGATGCAGGAACTCATCGTCGGCAGCTTCCTGCACGACGTCGGCAAGATCGGCATCCCCGACCACATCCTGCTCAAGCCCGGGCCGCTGAGCGAGGAGGAGATGGGCGTGATGCGTACGCACGTCGGCATGGGCGAGGACATCGTCGCCGGTGCCGGCTGGCTGGCGGGCGGGCAGGCCGTGGTGGCTGGCCACCACGAGAAATGGGACGGCACCGGGTACCCGCGCGGACAGGCCGGCGCCGACATCCCGCTGGTGGCGCGCATCTTCGCGATCGCCGACGTGTTCGATGCCCTGTGCTCGCGCCGGCCCTACCGGGACCCGATGCCGCTGTCACAGGCGCTGCAACAGCTGCAGGACGGCTCAGGCAAGCACTTCGACCCCCATCTCGTGAAGGTCTTCTCGCACCTGGCCAGCTCGGTCTATCGCACGATCACCGAGGCCAGCGAGGAACAGCTGCAGGCCATGCTCGAGCGCATGGTACGCAAGCACTTCAGCCTGTCCTAGAACGGCACGTCCCAGTCGTCCGGGCGGGCCGGTTTTTCTTCTGCGCCCTGCCGGGTGAGGTGCTCGAATGGCAAGGCCTGCTTGACCAGGATCACCGTGCACGGTGCATCCATGGCGACCTTGATCGGCACCGTGGCCAGGAAGCGCTGGGTCTTGAGCCCGTGCGTCGCCGCCCCCATGACGATCACGCTGACCTGGTTGCCGCCGGCATAGTCGATCAGGGCCTGCGCCACGTCGCCCGACTCCAGCACGTGGCAGGAAGTCTGGTGGCCCGGCAGTTCCAGCGGCTGCGCCCACTGGCGTAGCTGCGTCAGGTAGCGCCGGTGCACGCTGGTTTCGCTGTCTTCGTCCCGGGTCGAACTGGTTTCGCCGGGCGAGATGACGGTGACCACGGCCAGGCGCGCACCGGGGCGCGTGCCGAGTGAGCGGGCCGCAGCCTGGCGCAGCGAGTACAGCGTCGCATCGCTGGCATCCTTGTGCGGAATCGCCACCATGACGATGGGCACCTCGCTGATCTGGCGCTGTGGCAGCGGGCTGGGCTGGTAATGCATGCCCGCGGCGCGCAGCCAGCGCTTGAAGTGCGTCCAGGCGCCGACGCCGCGCACGCTGCGGCCGCGCGCGCTCACCTGGACCTGCTCCGGATGCTGCAGGTCGAAGGCCAGGTGTGCCGCCGAGGGGTAACGCTGCGCCGCCTCCGGCGCCAGGCAACGCAACACCACTTCCTGCAGCCAGGGCGGCAGCTCGGGCCGCAGGCTGCGCGGCGGGGGCGGTTCCATCCAGAGGCGCTGGCGCAGGCCGCCCGTGGTCTGCGGCTCGCCGAAAGGCAGCTCACCGGTCAGCAGCTGGTAGAGCATGACGCCGATGGCAAAGATATCGCTGCGCGGATCGCCGCGCACACCCACCACTTGTTCCGGGGCCATCCAGGCCGGCGAGCCCACGGCCCGGCGCAGCTGTTCGGCCAGCAGGTCCGGGAAATGCGCGTTGCACGACAAACCGAAATCGAGCAGCACCACGCGGCCATCGTCGCGCACCAGCACGTTGGCCGGCTTGAGGTCCAGGTGCACGGTGTTTTGCTGGTGCAGGCTGTGCACGGCATGCGCCATGGCCACGCCCAGTTTCACCACGGTGTCGACCGTCGCGCGCTCGGGCTGCTCCAGCCAGTGCTCCAGCGTGCGCCCGGTGATGTACTCCATCACCAGGTAAGGCATGCGCTCAAGGTCGCCGGCAGCGACGAAGCGCGGCACATGCGGGCCGGTCAGCGCCTGCAGGATCTGGTGCTCAACCTCGAAGCTCACGATGTTCTCGGCCCCGTCGCCCGCAGTCATGCGCGGAACCTTCATCACCATGGGGAAACCGGGCTCCCTGGCGCCCTGCGCGTAGGTGACGTGGTAGATGTGCGCCATGCTGCCGTAGTGGAGGCACTCCCCCACGACAAAGCCATCCAGCTCGCTTCCGGTCTCCAGCAGTTTCATCGTCCCAGCTCCAGTCGATCAGCAAAGAATCCCGGCAGGCCGGCGCGGCGGATCGCCTCGGCCGCGGCGTGGTGGTTGTACTCCACGCGATGAAAGGTCAGCTGCGCGCGATTCGAATCAAACAGCGCGTACATCGCCCGCGGATCGCCGTCGCGCGGCTGGCCCACGGAGCCGATGGTGGCCAGCCAGTGCCGGTGCGGCGATACCGGCACCGACACGCCCACGGTCGGCTGAAACGAGATGAGCTGCTGGTCGGCCCCGCGGTAATACAGCGACTGGCGGTGCACATGCCCGCCGAACACATAACGCACGCCCTCGATGGCACTGGCGGCCTGCAGGCTGAGCTCGGCGACCGGGGTGTCGTAGACATAACGCCACTGCGTCGGGTCGTCCACGGTGGCATGGACCAGCAGCACCCGGTCGAGCCGGACTGTCAGTGGCTGCGCCTCCAGGAAATTGAGGTGGGCGTCGCTGAGCTGGTCGTGGGTCCACAAGGCGGTGCTTTCGCCCATGGTCTTGTTGTCCAGCGGTGGATGGACGGCCATCGCGTCATGGTTGCCCTGGAGCACCACGGCCCCCTGCTGGGCCAGCGTCATGATGCGCTGCACCACCGGACCGGGATCAGCGCCGTAGCCCACGAGGTCCCCCAGAAAGGCCAGCTGGTCGGCTCCCTGTCCACGTGCGTGGTCCAGGCAGGCGTCCAGCGCCTGGAGATTGGCATGGATGTCGGACAACAGGGCCAGTCGCATGCGCCCAGTATGCCCTGCCGGCAGGGGGCTTGCTGTCGGCATGCTTACAACGCTTGACGCACATCAAGTCCCGGCGGTCCCGGGCGCCGCTACAGTGTGTTTTCATGACCCGCCATTCCCCGCTCAGAAAGCTGCTCAGCCGGCGCGGCCTGCTGTATTCGCTGGTGCTTGCCCTGGTGATCCTGGGCCTGGGCGGCATGGGTTTCTGGCTGATCGATCCCAACGTCCAGTCCCTGGACGATGGCCTGTGGCTCGCTTTCACCACCGCAGCCACCGTGGGCTACGGCGACCTGGTCCCAAGTACCCAGCTCTCGCGGGTGTTTGCGGTGATCGTGGTGCTGCTCGGGCTGGGGGTGCTGTCGCTGGTCACGGCCTCGGTGGCGGCAATGTTCGTCGAGCGCGAGGAACGCCAGATCGAGCGTGACCTGCTGCGCGAGATCGGGGCCCTGCGCGATGAAGTGGCGCAGCTGCGCAACGAACTGGCCGCCCGGACGCAGCAAGCCCACAACACTGCGCTACCGCCCGGGCGTGACATCGGTTAAGGTATCCCGCTGGAGACATTCGCCGGCCGCAACGACCGGCGACGGGAGACAAACACTCATGTACGACTACATCATCGTCGGCGGAGGTTCCGCCGGTTGCGTGCTCGCGGCGCGCCTGTCCGAGGACAGCCGGGTCCGGGTGGCCCTGCTCGAGGCCGGTCCGGCCGACCGCAGCGTGCTGATCCATTGCCCGGCCGGCCTGGCCCTGCTGGCCAAGACGGGCAAGGCCAACTGGGGCTTCCAGACCATCCCCCAGCAGGGCCTCAACGGGCGACGCGGCTACCAGCCCCGCGGCAAGGTGCTGGGCGGCTCCAGCTCGGTCAACGCCATGATTTATGCGCGGGGTCACCGGCAGGACTACGACGACTGGGCCGCGCAGGGCAATCCGGGCTGGGGCTGGAACGACGTGCTGCCCTACTTCAAGCGCTCGGAGGACAACGAGCGCGGGGCCGACACACTGCACGGCGCCGGCGGTCCGCTGCACGTGATGGACCTGCGCTGCCCCAACCCTTTCAGCACGCGTTTCGTCGAGGCCGCCAAGCAGGCCGGTTTCCCGCACAACACCGACTTCAACGGGCCCCAGCAGGATGGCGTGGGCCTGTACCAGGTCACGCACAAGAACGGCGAACGCTTCTCGGCCGCTAAGGCCTACCTCACGCCGAATCTCGGCCGCCCCAACCTGCACGTCATCACCGGCGCGCAGGCCAGCCGCATCCTGCTCGAGGGGCAGCGTGCCGTGGGCGTGGAGTTCCTGCAAGACGGCCAGAAACACGAGCTGCGCGCCACACGTGAGGTGCTGCTCAGCGCGGGTGCGCTGCAATCGCCCCAGCTGCTGATGCTGTCGGGCATCGGCCCTGCCGGCCACCTGCACGACCGCGGCATCACACCCTTGCACGACCTGCCGGGTGTGGGGCAGAACCTGCAGGACCACCCTGACGTCGTGCTGGTGTACGACGCGCCGCACCTCACCGACCTCTTCGGCCTGTCCTTCAAGGGGGCGCTCAATGTGCTGCGTGGCATCTGGCAATGGCGCACGCAGCGCACCGGCATGCTGACCACCAACTTCGCCGAGGCGGGTGGCTTCATCCGCAGCCAGGCGGGCGAAACCATCCCCGACCTGCAGCTGCACTTCGTGATCGGCAAGCTGGTGGACCACGGACGCACCACCACCACCGGCCACGGCTATTCCTGCCATGTCTGCCTGTTGCGTCCCAGGAGCCGCGGCAGCGTGCGCCTGCTCAGCAACGACCCGCTGGTTGCGCCGCTGATCGACCCCAACTTTCTCGGTGACCGCGACGACATGGACCGCCTGATCCGCGGCTTCAAGCTCATGCGCAGCATCCTGTCGCAGCCCGAGATTGCGCGCCTGGGCGCCCGCGAACTGCCGGCCTCAGCCGTCGCCAAGACCGACGTACAGATCGAGCAGTTCATCCGCAACCACGCCGACACGATCTACCACCCGGTGGGCACCTGCCGCATGGGTCCGGGGCCGATGGACGTGGTGGATGCACAGCTGCGCGTGCACGGCCTGCAAGGCCTGCGGGTGGTCGATGCGTCCATCATGCCCGGCCTGATCGGCGGCAACACCAATGCCCCGGTGATGATGATCGCGGAAAAGGCTGCCGACATGGTCCGCGCAGCGGCCTGAGCCGCTATCGGGCTGCCTGCCGGCGCGGGCCGGCGGACAAAACGGGGATGAACGGGGAGACGGAGCGGTCGTGTCAGGTTTTTTCTGACACGAGAAACGGGCGAATGCCGATTCAAGTTGGCTGACACGGGGCCTAAAGTTATTTCACCACATCGCGGACCGGTGTGATGCAAGGAAAACCCGTGAGAACCAACCCCATTTCGCTCAACCCCTTCAGCCTCATGATGGAGCCTGAACTCGTGCTTCAGGCCATGGAACGCTCCAAGTCGCTGCGCTCGCTGCGGCGCCACCAGTTGCGCCCGCTGGACAAGCCGCTGATCCCCTACGCCGTGAACCCGCAGGACGAAGAAGCCGACACCATCCCAGGCGAGCTGAGCCCCAGCCACTGAACGCCATGCAGGCCTCGCTGCGCCGGTGCTAGCATCGGGCGCATGATTTCCTTGCACTGGCTTCCCCGTTTTCCCGTTGGTCTGTTTGCCATTCCGGTCGGCTTTTTTGCCCTGGGTGGCGCCTGGCGCCGTGCCGGTGCCCTGGGCTGGACTATCGCGGCACCGGTCGGCGACCTGCTCGCCAACGCCGGACTGGCCGTGCTGGCCGTCCTGCTCGTGCTTTACCTCGTCAAGGGCCTGCGTCATCCGCAGGCCATCGCGACCGAATACACCCACCCGCTCGCCGGCTCCCTGATGGCGCTGATCCCGCTGTCGCTGCTGCTGTGCGTAGTCAACTTCGGCGTGCCGGGCCACACCGGCTGGCTGCTGTTCCTGCTGGCCGTGCTGGCCGTGCAGGGAGTGATCGCGATCCGCATCGTGGCCATCATCACCAACGCCTCGCTGCCTGCCGGCGCCATCACGCCAGCGCTCTACATTCCTCCCGTGGCCGGCGGCTATGTGGGCGGCATGGCCCTGCAGGTACTGGGTTACCCCGGCTGGGCCGCACTGCTGTTCGGCATGGGCCTGTCGAGCTGGGCACTGCTGGAAATCCGCGTACTGAACCGCCTGTTCGAAGGTGCCATGCCCGAGGCACTGCGCCCCACCATCGGCCTGGAACTGGCGCCTCCCACCGTGGGCACGCTGACCGTGGCGACGCTGTGGCCGCAACTGCCGGGTGAACTGCTCATCATCGGCCTGGGCATCTCCGCTGGCCCCATCGTGGCGGTGATGGCCCGCTACCAGTGGTGGAGCGCCGTCCCCTTTGCCGTGGGTTTCTGGTCCTTCTCCTTTCCGGTCGCCGCCTTTGCAGCCGGCGTGATCGAGGTGGTCCGGCGCGCCGGCTGGCCGCCCGTGGTGGGCGGCATCGCCCTGGCACTGGCCTCGGCGGTGATTGCCTTCCTGCTGCTGCGCACCACGCTGCTGCTCGTGCGCGGCCGCCTGATCCCGCCCCCTCCGGCCGCAGCCCAGGCGGCACGCCCGTGACGGCCGTGGACTTCTGGCCTTCCTGCGGCTACACCCGGCTGCAGCGCGACGCCCGCGGCTGGCTGGCGGTGACGCCGGCCTACTTGGCCAGCCTGCTGGACCGCCCCGAACTGGCACTGGTGCCCGAGTCGGGGTCTCCTCGTTTTCAGTGCAATAAGTGACGGTACGAAAAGCTAGCACTGG
>DALYHW010000096.1:0-10135 GCA_031970695.1 Hylemonella sp. | reverse complement strand
CCCGCCGCCCGATTCCGCCTACTGGCGCGCCCTCGGCGCCGTCAAGAACAGCCTGACGAGCGACTACACGCCGCTGCTTACCGCCCCGGTCGCGGCCGGCGCCGGTCGCCTCGCCTGTTCCTGCGCCAGCCCCGATCACCGCATCTGCCCCCGCACCGGGCGATGCTGCGCGTCCTTCGCCGCAAGCGGCGGCCGAACTCGAGACGCGTGCCCGGCTGCTGCTGTCCGGTGCCGAGCAAGCCTACAACCAGGGGGACTACCCGACGGCCGTCAACACGCTGAACAACCTGCTGGACCTGCCGGAGACCACCGCCAGCCGGCGCGCCCACCAGCTGATCGGCCTGGCGCGTCTGCGCAGCGGCGACACGAAAGCCGCCCGCCAGGAATTCGAGCTGTTCCTGCAGCTGTATCCGGTGGGCGCGGACAGCGACCAGGTGCGCAATGAACTCGCCGCACTACCGGTCGAGACCCGGACAGCCCGACGCGCCGCGCAGGAACCTGTTTCGGTGAGCAGCGGCTCGCTGTCGCTCTTCTACTACGGTGGCCAGTCACAGATCCGCACCCAGGATTTCCAGAATTCACCCATCAGTGGCCTGCCCGTGCTGCAGTCGGAGAACACGATTTCCGGCAATGACCTCAGCCAGCTGCAGGCCACGGCCGACCTCAACTGGCGCTACCGGGATGAAGAGAAGGACATGCGTTTCGTCGTGCGCGACACCGGAAGCATGGACCTGCTGCCCAAGGGCAGCAACCGCAACCGGCTCACGGCCCTGTACTTCGACCAGCGCAACTTCCTCAACGGCACCAATTTCCGGGTGGGTCGCCAGTCGCCCAATGGGGGCGGTGTGCTGTACCGCTTCGACGGCGTGCAGGCGGGCTACACCTTCGCCCCCAAGTGGCGGATCAATGGTGTCGCCGGCAAACCCTCGGACGACCTGCTCGACACGCAGCGCCGCTTCACGGGGCTTTCGCTGGAAGCCGAGGCGCTCACGCCGGCCCTCAGCGGGAACATCTACGTGATCCAGCAGACCATCGACGGCGAGACCGATCGCCAGGCTTACGGCACGGAACTGCGCTATTTCAGCGGTGGACTGTCGATGTTCGGGCAGCTGGACTACGACCAGGTTTTTCAGCGGCTGAACATCGCGTCGTTGCAGGGCACGCAGGTCTATGCCGACAACAGCGTGCTCAACTTCCTGGTGGATCGCCGCACCACCCCCCTGCTCTCGCTGGGCAATGCCCTGTTCTTCCAGGACCCGGCAGCCACGACACTGGCCCGCACGGTGCGTGAGCTGCTGCTGACCACGCCGCTCGAAACGCTGATCTCCCGGGTCAAGGGCATCACGCCGTTCCAGAACCAGGCCATGCTGGGCTACACCACCCCGGTATCGCCCAAGTGGCAGGCCGGCGCGAACGTCAACTACACCAGCATCGACGAAATCCCGCCCGTGGACGTGATCCTGCCCCAGGGCCAGGCCGCCACCGGCAGCCTCTGGAGCCTGGGCCTGCAGATGATCGGCTCCAACCTCTATTCGGGGCGCGACACCCACGTGTTCAACGTGAACTTCCTGACCGGGCCGACCTACAACGGACAGCTGTACTCATATAACAACCTGACCGGGATCAACGACACCTGGCAGATCGAGCCCTCGCTGCGCTACTACACGCAGAAGGACACCTCCGATACCCGAACGGACCGCTGGACGCCGGGCCTGCGCCTCACCTACCGCATGCGCAAGCAGTTTGCGCTGGAGACGGAAGCACAGTACGAGATTTCGCGCACGGTCGGGCCACTGCGCCAGGAAGACGCGACGCGGCTGTTTTACTACTTCGGGGGGCGCTACGATTTCTGACCCCACCCCCTCCGTGCTGTTGCGCGGCTGCGGCCTGGCGCTGCGGCGCGGTCGTGCCTGGCTGTTTCGCGGACTCGACCTGCAGGTCGCACGCGGGCAGCTGCTGTGGCTGCGCGGCGCCAACGGCAGCGGCAAGACGAGCCTGCTGCGGGTGCTGGTCGGGCTGACACGTCCGGATGCCGGCGAACTGACGCGTGACGCGCTGGCGCCAGCGCCGCTGTACATCGGGCATGCGCCGGCGCTCAAAGATGACCTCAGCGCGCACGAAGCCTTGACCTTCCTGGCGCGCCTGCACGGCGGCAGCTGCGGCGACGGCGACGTGGAACAGGCCCTGCAACGGCTGCAGGTGCAGCAGTGCAGCCGCCGTGGCGTGCGCACGCTCTCGCAAGGCCAGCGCCGGCGCGTGGCCCTGGCCCGCCTGGCACTGCCGTCCGAAGCCGCGCTCTGGGTGCTGGATGAACCGCTGGACGCGCTCGACCTGGCCGGCACGCAGACGGTGCTGGCGTTGCTGCGTGAACACCTGCAGCGCGGCGGCGGCGCCGTGATGACCAGCCACATCCCGTTCGAACTGCCGGGCCTGACTTTGCAGGTGCTGGACCTGGACCGCGGGGCGAACCATGGCGGATAACGTGTTCTGGCTTGTGCTGCAGCGAGACCTGCGCCTGGCCGCACGCCGGCGCATCGAGGCACTGCTGCCGCTGGTGTTCTTTGTCGTGGCGGCCAGCCTGTTCCCGCTGGGCGTGGGACCGGAGCCGCAGACCCTGCGCCAGATCGCCCCGGGCATCGTCTGGGTTTGTGCCCTGCTGGCGGCCATGCTGTCGCTGGGATCGCTGTACACCAGTGACCACGCCGACGGCACGCTGGAGCAGCTGCTGCTGTGCGGGCGCCCGCTGTCCCTGGCCGCAGCGGGCAAGGCCGCCGCACACTGGTTGCTCAGCGGCCTGCCGCTGATCCTGCTGGCCCCGCTGCTGGGTCTGATGTTTGACATGCCCGCGCACACCCTCGGTGTGCTGGTGCTGGGCCTGCTGCTGGGCACACCCGTGCTCAGCCTGATCGGCAGCATCGGCGCAGCACTCACGCTGGGGCTGCGCAATGGTGGCGTGCTGATCCTGTTGCTCGTGCTGCCCCTGTGCATTCCGGTGCTCATCTTCGGCGCCGGTGCCGTCACGGCGGTGGAGGCGGGGCTGTCGGCCCAGGGCCATCTTTCCTTGCTGGGTGCGCTGCTGCTGCTCAGCCTGCTGGCGGCGCCGCCGGCCATTGCCGCGGCCCTGAGAATTTCCGTGAACTGATATGTCCACCCCCTTGCGCCTTTACACCTTTGCCGCGCCCTCGCGCTTTTATGCGCTGGCCGGCCGGCTCGTGCCCTGGCTCTACGGCCTCGCCGCACTGATGGCCACGCTCGGCCTGTACACGGGTTTCTTCGTGGCGCCGACAGACGCCACCCAGGGCGAGGCCTACCGCATCATCTTCATCCACGTGCCGGCCGCCTGGCTGTCCATGGTGCTCTACCTGGCCATGGCCTTCTGGGCCGTGATCGGCTGGGCCTTTCATGCGCGCCTGGCCTTCATGGTGGCCCGGGCCATTGCCCCCACGGGAGCCCTCTTCACGGCCCTGGCCTTGTGGACGGGTGCGCTGTGGGGCAAGCCAACCTGGGGCACGTGGTGGGTATGGGATGCGCGCCTGACTTCCGAGCTCATCCTGCTTTTCCTCTACCTGGGCTACATTGCGCTGGTCGAGTCGATCGACGACGAACGCCGCGCGGACCAGGCTGGCGCCCTGCTGGCGCTGGTGGGCGCGATCAATGTGCCCATCATCTATTTCTCGGTGCGCTGGTGGAACACCCTGCACCAGGGGGCCAGCATCAGCATGACGGCCGCACCCAAGATGGCGAGCACCATGCTCACGGCCCTGCTGTTGATGACGGCCGCCTGCTGGGCCTATGCGTTTGCGGTGGTGTTTGCCCGCACGCGTGCCATCGTGCTCGAACGTGAAGCCGGGACCGCCTGGGTGCGGGAGCTGGCCCGCAACAAACGGAAAGACCTGCCATGAACTGGAACAGCCTCGAAGAATTTCTGGCCATGGGCGGCTACGGGCTCTACGTCTGGGGCTCCTACGCCCTGGCGCTGGTCCTGATGCTGCTGGAGCCGCGGCTGGTGGCCCGCCGGCACCGCCGCGCGCTGGCGCAGGCCGACGCACAACAGCAGGAGTCCTGACATGAAGCCACGTCACCGCAAGATCGCCATCGCCGCCGGCGTACTGCTCGTGCTGGGCGCCATCACGGCCCTGGTGCTCAACGCCTTCCAGAGCAACCTGGTGTTCTTCTACTCCCCCACGCAGGTCGAGGCCGGCGAGGCCCCGCGGGGCCGCACCTTCCGCCTGGGCGGGCTGGTGGAGCAGGGCTCGGTGCGGCGCGACGGGCTGGTCGTGCGCTTTGTCGTCACCGACACGGCCCGCAGCATCCCGGTGCGCTACGAGGGCATCCTGCCCGACCTGTTCAAGGAAGGCAAAGGTGTGGTCGCCCAGGGTCAGCTGCGCGAGGGTGTGTTCGTCGCGCGCGAAGTGCTGGCCAAGCACGATGAAAACTACATGCCGCCCGAAGCGGCGCAGGCCCTGCAGGCGGCCGCCAAGGCCTCGGCCCCCGCAGCGAGCCCGGAGAAACAACGATGATTCCTGAACTTGGTCATTTCCTGCTCTGGCTCGCGCTGGGCACCTCGCTCGTTCTGGGCGTGCTCCCGCTGGCCGGCGCCGCGCGCCAGCGCGAGGACTGGATGGCGCTGGCACGGCCGCTGGCCTATGTCCTGGCGCTGCTGGTCGTCCTGTCGTTTGCCTCCCTCACCGCATCTTTCGTACGGCACGACTTCTCCGTGCTCTACGTGGCGTCCAACTCCAACAGTGCCCTCCCCCTGCCCTACCGCATCGCGGGCGTCTGGGGCGGGCACGAAGGCTCGCTGCTGCTGTGGACGCTGATGCTGGCGCTGTGGACCGTAGCCGTTGCACGTTTCAGCCGGCACCTGCCACAAGCAGCGGTCGCCCGAATCCTCGCGGTCATGGGTCTGGTCGCGCTGGGTTTCCTGCTGTTCATGCTCACCACTTCCAACCCCTTCGAGCGCCTGTTCCCGGTCCCCGCCGACGGCCGAGACCTGAACCCGCTGCTGCAGGATCCGGGCATGGTGTTCCATCCGCCCCTGCTCTACATGGGTTACGTCGGCTTCTCGGTCGCCTTCGCCTTCGCAATCGCCGCGCTCGTGAGCGGCCAGCTCGATGCCACCTGGGCACGCTGGACCCGCCCCTGGACCACGGTCGCCTGGTGCTTCCTTACGCTGGGCATCGCACTGGGCAGCGCCTGGGCCTACTACGAACTGGGCTGGGGCGGCTGGTGGTTCTGGGACCCCGTGGAGAACGCCTCCTTCATGCCCTGGCTGGTGGGCACGGCGCTCATGCACTCGCTGGCGGTGACGGAAAAGCGTGGCAGCTTCAAGTCGTGGACGGTGCTGCTGGCCATCCTCGCCTTCTCGCTGTCGCTGCTGGGCACCTTCCTCGTGCGTTCGGGTGTGCTGTCCTCGGTCCACGCCTTTGCCACCGACCCGCGGCGCGGCCTCTTCATCCTGGGCCTGCTCACGGTGGTCATCGGCGCCTCGCTGGCGCTGTACGCCTGGCGCGCCCCCAAGGTCGGCCTGGGCGCGCGCTTCGCGCTGGTCTCGCGCGAGACGGCGCTGCTGGGCAACAACGTGCTGCTGCTGGTGGCTGCTGGCGCGGTACTGCTGGGCACGCTGTACCCGCTGCTGCTCGACGCGCTGGGCGCGGGCAAGATCTCGGTCGGCCCGCCGTACTTCGACACGGTCTTCATGCCGCTCATGACACCCGTGCTCTTCCTCATGGGCGTGGGCCCGCTGGCCCGCTGGAAGCAGGCCGAGCTGCCCGACCTCGCACACCGGTTGCGCTGGGCACTCGGCGCGGCCGTCGTCGCCGCGCTGCTCGCGGGCTGGCTGGCCGGAGGCATCCACCTGGTGGCGACCTGCGGCCTGCTGCTCGCCTTCTGGATCGTGGCCACCACTGCGACCGACATCTGGGAACGCATCGCCCCGCAGGGCCGCGGCGCCGGCCAGCTCTGGCGCAAGCTTCGCCAGATCCCCCGGGCCCATGCAGGCATGCTGCTGGCCCACCTGGGGGTGGCCGCCTTCTGCCTGGGCGTCGCCATGGTCAAGGGCTACGAGATCGAACGCGACGTGCGCATGAACCTCGGCGACACGGCCACGCTGGGCGGTTATACCTTCACGCTGGACGAGCTGCGCGAGGTGCGTGGCCCCAACTACGACGCCATTCAGGGCCGGGTGACCGCCCGGCGCGGCGACCGCGTAGTGGCCGAGCTCCGACCCGAAAAGCGTGTGTACCGCGTGCAACAGAACCCCATGACCGAAGCGGCCATCGACACCGGCCTCACCCGCGACCTCTATGTCTCTCTCGGCGAAGAGGTGGATGGCGGCGCCTGGATCGTTCGGCTCTATGTGAAACCCTGGATCGACTGGATCTGGGGCGGCTGCGTGCTAATGGCACTGGGCGGCCTGCTCGCCGCGAGCGACCGACGCTACCGCAAGCAGCCGACCACGGGAGCCGCCGCATGAAGAAGACCCTGCGTTACCTGATCCCGCTGGCCGTCTTCCTGACGCTGGTCGGCTTCCTCGCCGTGGGCCTGAAGCTGGATCCGAAGGAAGTGCCGTCGCCGCTGATCGGCAAGCCCGCGCCCGACTTCGCGCTGACGCGCCTCGACCAGCCTGCGCTCACCATCCGTCGCGACGACCTGCTCGGCAAGGTCTGGATGCTCAACGTCTGGGCCTCATGGTGCACCGCCTGCCGCGAGGAACATCCCGTGCTGCTGGACTTTGCACGCCGCCGCCTGGTGCCGGTCTATGGCCTGAACTACAAGGACCAGCGCAGCGCGGGCCTGCGCTGGCTGGCGAACTTCGGCGACCCCTACGAGACGTCGCTGTTCGATCCGGACGGCCGCACGGGCATCGACTGGGGCGTGTACGGCGTACCCGAGACCTTCGTGATCGATCGCCAGGGCATGGTGCGCTACAAGCACATCGGCCCGCTCACGCCCGAGGTGATCCGCGACCGCATCGAACCCCTGCTGAGGCAACTCCATGGCTAAGCACCTGCTCTCCCTGGTCCTGGCGCTGCTGGCCTGCGTGGCCCACGGCAGCGAAGCGGCACCGGCCGCGGCCGACCCCGCGCTGGAAGCGCGCATGAACCGCATCACCTCCGAGTTGCGCTGTCTGGTCTGCCAGAACCAGACCATCGCCGACTCGCATTCGGGCCTGGCCACGGACCTGCGCCAGCAGGTGCGCGAGATGCTGCAACGCGGCCAGAGCGAGCAGCAGATCATCGAGTACATGACAGCCCGCTACGGAGATTTCGTGCTCTACCGTCCGCCCTTCAAGGCCACCACAGTGCTGTTGTGGCTGGGTCCCCTGCTGCTGCTGCTTGTGGGCGTGCTGACCCTGGTCCGCGTGCTGCGCCGGCGCAGCCAGCTGGCCGATGACCAGTTCGAACCCGATCCCGAAACCGACACGACGCCCTGAGCCCCAGGCGACATCCCATGCAAGACGACCTCAAGACCCTCAAGCGGCAGTTGCAGCAACTGCGCGAGCTCCACACTGCCGGCGCACTGCCGCAGGACCGCTATGACGAGGCACGCGCCCCGCTGGAACGCCGCCTGCTCGAACTGGTGATGGCCGCCCAGCACGCACCGGCACACGCACCACGCGGTCTGTGGCTGGGCGTGAGTGCCGCCGTCGTGGTCATCGCGGTCGCCGGCTACGCATGGACGGGCTCGCCGGTGCTGCTGCTCAATGCCGAAACACCGCGCAGCAGCCCGCACACCAGCGGTGACGTGGCACCCCATGCCACGGACAACCAGCAGATGGCGGCCATGGTGGACCGGCTCGCCGAGCGACTGCAGGCCGAGCCCGGCAACGCCGAGGGCTGGGCCATGCTCGCGCGTTCCTACACCGTACTGGGACGTCACGCCGACGCGGTCCAGGCTTACGCAAAGGCCAGCGCCCTGGTGCCGGCCGATGCCGAGCTGCTCGCCGACTACGCCGATGCGCTCGCCGTCCTGAACAAGGGACAACTGGCTGGCGAGCCGATGAAGCTGGTGGAGCGCGCGCTCAAGGCCGACGCGCGCAACGTCAAGGCCCTTGCCTTGGCCGGTACCCATGCCTACGACCGCAAGGACTACAAGGGTGCGGTCCGGTACTGGCAACAGCTGGTAGATAACGGCACACCCGACCATGAACTGGTAAAGCAGATGGCACCCGCACTGGCCCAGGCCCGGGCACAGGCCGGCTTGCCTGAAGCAACGGCCAGGCCCGCAGCACCGGCCCTGGACCGCAGCGTCAGTGGGACTGTGACGCTGTCGGCGGCGCTGGCACGCCAGGCGAAGCCCGAGGACACCGTCTTCATCCTGGCGCGCGATGCCGCAGGCAGCTCGCGCATGCCCCTGGCCATCCTGCGCAAGCAGGTGCGTGACCTGCCGCTGCGCTACACGCTGGACGACAGCCTGGCCATGTCGCCGGCAGCCACCCTCTCGGCGGCCCGCGAGGTCATCGTGGAGGCCCGTGTCAGCAAGAGCGGCGAAGCGCGGCCCCAGCCGGGTGACCTGCGCGGCAGCAGCCGCGTCGTCCAGCCCGGCGCCAGCGCCGTGGCCATCGAGATCAACGAAGCCGTCCAGCCCTGAGCGTTTCCCGTTTTCTTTCCTGTTCCCGCCGCCATGAACTACCTCTACATCTACCTCATCGCGATCCTGTTGATCGTCACGCTGTATATGAAGCGGTACTACCGCCTGCACGCGCGCGACGTGGCGGAGCTGGAAGAGGCTGTCCAGAGTGGCCTCGTCGAGCCGCCTTCGCTGCACCCGGTCGTCGATCCGAGCCGCTGCATGGGTTCGGGGGCCTGCGCCAAGGCCTGCCCCGAAGAAGCCATCGGCGTCATCAACGGCAAGATGACCCTCAAGAACGCTGCCGCCTGCATCGGCCATGGTGCCTGCCTCGTGGCCTGCCCGACCGAGGCGATCCGCCTGGTGTTTGGCACCGAAAAGCGCGGCATCGACATTCCGAACATCAGCCCCGACTTCGAGACCAACGTGCCGGGCATCTTCATCGCGGGCGAACTCGGCGGCATGGGTCTCATCCGAAAGGCCGCCCAGCAGGGCCGCGAGGCCATGTCCGCCATCAAGAAGAAGCTGGGCAACGCCCAGGCCGACTACGACGTGGTGATCGTCGGCTGCGGGCCGGCCGGCCTGTCCGCCGGCCTGTCGGCCATCCACCACAAGCTGCGCTACAAGCTGGTCGAGCAGGAAGACTCGCTCGGCGGTGCGGTCTACCATTACCCGCGCCAGAAGATCGCCATGACCGCGCCCTTTGACCTGGACCTGGTGGGCAAGGTGAAGTTTTCCGAGGTGCAGAAGGAAAAACTCATCGAGTTCTGGCTGGACATCGTCCGCAGGACCGGCCTGAAGATCTCCTTTCGCGAGCGCATGGAAGGCATCGAGAAAGAGGGCCAGCGTTTCGTCGTGACCACCAGCCGCGGCAAGTACACCGCACGCACGGTGCTGCTCGCCATGGGCCGGCGCGGCACCCCGCGCAAGCTGGAGGTGCCGGGCGAGGAGACGCCCAAGGTCACCTACCGCCTGATCGACCCGGCCCAGTACAAGGGCCAGGCCGTGCTGGTGGTGGGCGGCGGCGACAGCGCGCTCGAGGCTGCCATCGCCCTGTCGCAGGAGGCGGGCACCGACGTGACCCTGTCCTACCGAAGCGAGGCCTTCTCGCGCGTGAAGCAGAAGAACCGCATGCTGCTGGAACAGCAGCAGAAGGCCGGCCGCATCCGCGTGCTGCTCAAGTCGAACGTGCGTTCCATCGACGACAAGCTGGTCATCATCGACACCGACGGGATCCCGCAGCGTTACCGTAACGACGCGGTGATCGTCTGTGCCGGTGGCCTGCTGCCCACGCCGCTGCTGCAGAAGATCGGCATCCAGTTCGACACCAAGTTTGGCACGGCCTGAGGCATCGCACCCGCCTCAGGCCGGGACCCCGCGCGCCAGGAACCCCAGCGCCAGAAAGAACACCAGCAACTGGGCGCAGGCCAGCCAGAGGTAACGACGCGCCAGCTTCTCCGGGTCGTGGTTGCTGATCAGGTAGAGACTGGATGGCGCGCCTTCGACCAGATGCAGCTCGGGCTGGCGCCGCAGCTCACGGTGTTTTTTCTCCACCTCACCGCGC
>DALYHW010000095.1:0-10291 GCA_031970695.1 Hylemonella sp. | reverse complement strand
GCCGGAAGCGATCTTGAGCAGCGTCTGCAGCGCGCGCTCGGACAGTGCGTCGTGCAGGGCTTCCGTGGTGGGCGTGGAGAGGTTGTCCACCAGCATCTGGGCCACGTCGGGCGTGACGTACTTGCGGCCCTGGGCGATGGTGCGCACGGCGGCGATCAGGTCCGCGGGGTTGCCGGCCTTGTTCAGGTAGCCCTGGGCCCCGGCGCGCAGGCATCGGATGGCGTACTGGTCTTCCGGGAACATCGACACCACCAGTACCTTGATCGGCGAGTCGGTCTCACGCAGCGATGCCAGCACCTCCAGCCCGCCGCGTCCCGGCAGATTCAGGTCCAGCACCAGCACCTCGCAGGGGGTGCCGCGCAACAGCTCGCGCACTTCAGAGTAGCTGCCGGCCTCGCCGACCACCTTGATGTCCACGGCTTCGGACAGCGTGTCACGGATGCCGCGACGCACGACGGCGTGGTCGTCGCAAAGTATCACTCGAATCATGTGGTCTCGCCCTTCGTGTCGCTGCTGAGGGGGATCGACAGCGTAATCGACGTGCCCTGGCCTTCACGGCTGCTGATGTCCAGCCAGCCGCCTGCCGTGCGGGCGCGTTCCTGCAGACCCTTGAGCCCGAAGGCCTTGGGCTTGTTGCGCTCCGGCGCTGCAATGCCGCGGCCATTGTCGGTGATTTCCAGCGTCAGCACGCCCTCGGCGTCCGACAGGTCGAGGCGGACTTCGCTGCACCGTGCGTGTTTCGAGATATTGGTCAGCGCTTCCTGAGCCGTCCGGTAGGCCGTGAGTTGCACCGTCTTGTTGAATTCGTTCCCGCGCAGCGCGGCGCGGACGACCGTGTGGATGCCCGTGCGGCGTTCGAACTCCCGGGCCAGCCACTCGACCGCGGCTTCCAGGCCCTGGTCCAGAATGGCCGGGCGCAGGTTCATCATGATGCGCTGGCTGGCGCCGACCGCGTGCTGCAGCATGCCGGTGGCGGCCTGCACATGCGCCTGGGTGTCTGCGTCGGGGTGATGCCGTCCGATCCACGAGAGGTCGAACTGGATCGCTGCCAGCGAACCGCCGATGTCATCGTGGATTTCGCGTGCGATGGCGGCGCGCTCCTGTTCGATCGACATCTGCAGGTGTTCGGCAAAACGCGCCAGACGCTGTTCCGATGCCGCCAGTTCCTCGACGGCCTGCTCGCGTTCGCGTTTGGCCTGGTGGACCTCGATGGCGCGCTGGATGACGTGAGCCAGTTTGCCCAGATCGTCCTTGAGCAGGTAGTCACTCATGCCCAGCTTGATGGCGTCGACCGCGGCGGTCTCGCCGATGGCGCCTGAAAGCAGGATGAAAGGCGGGGGCTCGGCGACCTCCTGCAGCGCCTGCCAGGCCTCCAGGGCCGTGAAACCGGGCAACCGGTAGTCGGCCAGAATGGCATCGAAGCGGTCGCGCCGCACGGCGGCGCTGAATTCTTCAAGGGTCTCGACGCGCTGGATATCGCAGGTCAGGCCGGCCCGCCGCAGCGCCTGCCGCGCGATATCGTGATCTAGTGCCGAATCTTCCAGGTGCAGGAGATGGATGGGGGCGGAGGGGGCTTCTGACGGCATACCTTAGGCGCTATGATGGAAAAACCCTCGCAGCGCGGTCCGGCCACGGTCGGGGAGTGCAGGTACGGCGATCCGAAATGTTGATGATTTACCTCCCAATTTTGCGGAATCCTGATACCCTATATCTGGGAAAATTCTAATGCTGTACTCGATGGAGCGGTGAACCACCAGCGCGCGAAACCGGAACGGAGCGACCATGCAATCCCCCCCCACCACACCTGCGGAACAGCCCGCCGTGCAATTGCCGGTGATGCTGGTGGCCGAGGTGCAGGATTCCCTGCTGGTGGTGGTGCACGACCTGGCGCGCCTCGATGGACTGCTGGCCCACACCATGGAAAACCTGATGCAGCGTTTTACCAGGGCTATTGGCGGCCTGTCCGATCCCTCCAAGGCCGATGCCGCCGTGCTCGAGGAGGTGCGCAATGTGCTCGCCTCGGCTGTCACGGAATTGCAGTTCCAGGACATGGCATCCCAGCTCATCGGCCATACTTCCAAGGTCCTGCAAGGGTGCGCCTACCGGCTGGCCTCCGAGTCCATGGGGCAGGAGGACGGCGAGGCCGTGCCTTTCGTCGAGGAAGTGCCCGAGCGCCCGAACCCCGTGACACAGGACGAGATGGACGCCGGTTCCATCGAGCTGTTTTGAACACGACCGAAACTTGAACCCAGACCCCCAATTCCCCGGAGCACCCAAATGCCTTTGATACTTGCTGTTGACGATTCCCCTTCGATGCGAAAGATGGTTTCGTTCACCCTGGCGGGCGCCGGCTACCAGGTCGTGGAGGCCGTCGATGGCCAGGATGCCTACGAAAAGGCCCAGCAACAGCATTTCGACCTGGTGCTGACGGACCAGAACATGCCCCGCCTCGACGGCCTGGGGCTGACGCGCAAGCTGCGCGAACACCCGAATTTCAAGACGACGCCGATTCTGATGCTCACGACCGAGTCCAGCGACCTCATGAAGCAGGCGGGACGTGCTGCCGGGGCGACGGGCTGGCTGGTCAAGCCTTTCGATCCGGCTCGTCTGCTCGAGGTCATCAAGAAAGTCATCAAGTAATCCGTCCGCGGCGCTGCGCGCGTGACCAGAACAGGAGAGAGGCATGACCGAGGGACATGTGGAAGGCGGCGGATCCGGTGATTCGTTCGATCTGAGCCAGTTCTACCAGATCTTCTTCGAGGAAGCTGGCGAGAACCTGGACATGATGGAGCAGATGCTGCTCAATCTGAACCTGGAGACTGCGGACGACGAAGAGCTCAACGGCATCTTCCGTTGCGCCCACTCGGTGAAGGGCGGGGCGGCCACGTTCGGCTTCGCCGACGTGGCCGAACTGACACACCAGATGGAGTCCTTGCTGGACCGGCTGCGTCGCCACGAACTGCAGCCCAACGCATCGATGGTCGATGTTCTGCTGGAATCGGCGGATGCTTCCCGCATGCTGCTGGCCCGTCACCAGGCCGGGGAAACCGGCGAGCCGCCTTCGACCGCGGACCTGGTGCGGCGCATTGCCGCGCTGGCGGCGGGTGGGGCCGCCCCGGCTCCGGCGCCCGCGCAGGTGGCCGTGGCGCCCGCACCCGTGGCGGCTGCACCGGCGCCTGCGCCCGCTCAGGCCGCGGCCAAGCCTGGCCTGCGGCGGCTGGAGATCCGCATGGGGCCTCTGGAGCGCCTGGACCAGGTCGATGGCATCAAGGACCTGTTTCGCGATATCGCCGGGCTGGGCGAGGTTGCCGAGATTTCCAGCGATCGACCCGATACCCGCGTCTTCAAGGTGAGCACCACGTCCAGCAATGATGACCTGCTGGATCTGTTTGCCTTCCACGTCGCGCGTGAGCAGGTCGCCATTACCGAGGCGGCCGCAGCGGCTTCGTCGGGCACCTGGACGGACCAGCCCGACCCGCCGCCGGGTTCGCCGGTGTCGCCGGCACCGGGCTTCGGATTCTTCGAGGGCGCGCCGGGGGTTCCCGACGCCGAGCCCAAGGAAGCGGTTGTGGTCGAGACGGTCGAAGCCAGGCCGGTAGTCGCCAAGCCGGCCGCGGGCGCCAAGCCGCAGGCCGCGAGTCACGTCGCTGCCCAGCCGGAGGCGGCCACCATTCGCGTCGCCATCAGCAAGGTGGACCAGCTGATCAATCTGGTGGGCGAACTGGTGATCACGCAGGCCATGCTGGCGCAGAACAGCCGCGCGCTGGATCCGACGATCAACCAGCAGTTGATGGCCGGCCTCGCGGACCTGGATCGCAATACGCGTGACCTGCAGGAATCGGTGATGTCCATCCGAATGATTCCGATGTCGATTGTGTTCAGCCGCTTTCCGCGCATGTTGCGCGACCTGGCCGGCAAGCTGGGCAAGAAAGTGGAGTTCGTCACGCAGGGTGAGGCGACCGAACTCGACAAGGGGCTGGTCGAGAAGATCACGGACCCGCTGACGCACCTGGTGCGAAACAGCTGCGACCACGGCATCGAATTGCCGGCCGACCGCATCAAGGCGGGCAAGCCGGAGACGGGCACCATCACGCTGTCGGCTGCCCACCAGGGTGGTTCCATCGTGATCGAGGTGCGTGACGACGGCCGGGGCCTCAACCGAGAGAAGATCCTCAAGAAGGCGCGTGAGCGCGGCCTCGACGTCTCGGACCAGATGTCCGATGCCGACGTCTGGCAGCTGATTTTCGCCCCCGGTTTTTCAACCGCGGATGTCGTGACCGACGTCTCCGGCCGCGGCGTAGGCATGGACGTGGTGAAGAAGAACATTGCGGCGCTCAATGGCACCGTCGAGATCGACTCGTCGGAGGGCTACGGCATGCGTGTCTCGGTCCGCCTGCCGCTGACCCTCGCGATCATGGATGGCATGTCGGTGGGCGTGGGCGACGAGGTCTACATCCTGCCGTTGTCGTCGGTGGTTGAGTCCTTCCAGGTGAAGGATGACTCCGTCAACACGGTGGCCCAGGGTTCGCGACTGGTGAAGGTTCGCGACGAGTACATGCCGGTCATCGAGCTGGAGAAAGTTTTCCAGGTGCCGCGGCAGGACGCGGAGAAGTCGAGTGACATCATGGTCGTCGTGGAGGCTGAAGGCAGCCGCGTGGCGCTGCTGGTCGACGAGCTGCTCGGGCAGCAGCAGGTGGTGGTGAAAAACCTCGAAACGAACTACCGCAAGGTGCCCAACGTGTCGGGCGCCACGATTCTGGGTGACGGCAAGGTGGCCCTCATCCTCGACACGAGTGCGCTGGTACGGCGTTCGCGCCATTGATCGATTCGAGGAGCAGCTGGATGATGGATATGAACCAGACGAGTGAAGGCAGCAGCAAGGCCCCGTCGGGGCCGCGTGAGTACCTGACGTTCAGGCTGGATCAGGAGGAGTACGGCATCGACATCCTCAAGGTCCAGGAGATACGCGGCTATGAGAAGCCGACGCGCATCGCAAACGCACCCGGATTCATCAAGGGGGTTGTCAACCTGCGCGGCACGATCGTGCCGATCGTGGACATGCGCCTCAAGTTCAATTGCGCCCAGGCCGAGTACAACTCGTTCACGGTGGTCATCGTGCTGAACCTGCGCAGCCGCATTGTGGGCATCGTCGTCGATTCCGTCAGCGATGTCATGGAGCTCGCGCCGGAAAATGTGAAAGCTGCACCCGAGATCGAGGCCTCCATCGACAGTTCCGCCGTGGTGGGGTTGGGCTCCGTGGGTGAGCGCATGCTGATCCTGCTTGACATCGAGAAGCTGATGTCCGGCATGGACATGGGGCTCGTGTCGGCCGACGCCTGACCTGTAGAGATCATTCGCCCCTCATGCTGACCATGGACAAAACGGCCCGATCGCCGAAGGGCGGCATGGATCCGGGGTCGGCCGACCTGGGTGGCGCAGATCTCCACACACGTGAATTCAGCTGGACCCAGGCCGACTTTGCGCGCGTGCAGGGTCTGATCTACAAGCGCGCGGGTATCAGCCTGCACGACGGAAAACATGCCATGGTCTACAGCCGCCTTTCGCGGCGGCTGCGTGAGACCGGTTACCAGAATTTCCGTGATTACCTGGACTGGCTGGAGTCTCACGACGGACCCGAATGGCAGGAGTTCGTCAACGCATTGACGACCAACCTGACCTCTTTTTTCCGTGAGCAGCACCATTTCGAGATACTGGCCGACTATCTGAAGTCGCGCCCGGCGTCGACCGCCTGGCGGGTCTGGTGCAATGCGGCATCCACCGGCGAGGAGCCGTATTCCATCGTGATGACGGCGCTCGATGCGCTCGGCTCCCATGCGAATTTCAAGCTCTGGGCAAGTGA
The DNA here is from genome assembly GCA_031970695.1 of Hylemonella sp. Lineage (GTDB taxonomy): Bacteria > Pseudomonadota > Gammaproteobacteria > Burkholderiales > Burkholderiaceae_C > Hylemonella. The sequence continues at coordinate 4,431 of DALYHW010000095.1, read as the reverse complement.
CATCGATTCCAAGGTGCTTGCGACGGCAGCCCGCGGGGTCTATCGCCAGGATGCCGTCAAGGGAATCGACATGGCGCGCGCGCAGCGCTATTTCCTGCGTGGTAAGGGCGCCAACGAGGGCTTCCTGAAGGTCAAGCCTGAATTGCAGCGCATGATCGAGTTCCTCAGTGTCAACCTGATCCGCGACGACTGGCCATTTCGCGAGCCTTTTGACATCGTGTTTTGCCGCAACGTCATGATCTATTTCGATGGACCAACCCAGCGCAGCGTGCTGGAGCGGATCCACCGCGTCATGAAGCCAGGGGGGCTTTTGTTCGTCGGTCACTCCGAGAACTTCAACGAATCGCGGGACCTGTTTGTCCTGCGGGGAAAGACGGTTTATGAGCGTCGCTGATTGCGCCCGCGGGGGCGGTGCGAGTGTCGGTCGGGAGTGGCATGAGCTCGTTTGACGCAGGTGTACGGACTCCTCCTTTGCGTCCGGTGACCTCGGGTGGTCCCAGGGTGCTGTCGGGTGGGCGGGTGTCGCGCGTCGACGAGTTGCGTGCCCAGCCGCGCAAGCCCGGCGAGGCGTCGTTCTTCTACGCCGACCATCACTTTCAGTACGACGCAGTCAAGGTGCTGCCGGGCGAGTATTACGTCTCGGGGGACGACTTGCTCATCATGACCGTGCTTGGCTCCTGCATTGCCGCCTGTGTGTGGGATGGCAAGGCCCGCGTCGGCGGCATGAACCACTTCATGCTGCCCGAAGGAGAAGACGGGTCGGGACGCTACGGCTCCTATGCAATGGAATTGCTGATCAACGAGATGCTCAAGATGGGCGCCCGCCGAGAGACCATGCAGGCCAAGGTGTTCGGCGGCGGCGCTGTCATGGCGGGGTTTACGACCATGAACGTCGGCGAGCGCAACACCAAGTTCGTGCTCGACTACCTGGCGACCGAACGCATTCCCGTGGTGTCCCAGGATGTGCTGGACATCCACCCCCGCAAGGTTTGTTTTTTCCCGGTGACCGGCAAGGCCCTGGTCAAGCGCCTGGCCCATGCCCATCCCGAAGCGCTGGCGGTCGAGGAGCGCAAGGGGAATGCGGCCAACGTGGCCAAGACGACGGCCGGTGGCTCTGTGGATCTGTTCTGAAGGATGAACGCTTGAAGAAGATTCGTGTCGTGGTCGTTGATGATTCGGCGCTGGTGCGCAGTCTGCTGGCCGAGATCATCAATCGCCAGCGGGACATGGAGTGCGTTGGCACGGCCAATGATCCGCTGATTGCCCGCGAGATGATCCGCGAACTCAACCCCGATGTGATCACGCTGGACGTGGAAATGCCACGCATGGACGGCATCGATTTTCTGGGTCGCCTGATGCGGCTGCGCCCGATGCCGGTGTTGATGGTGTCCACGCTGACGCAGCAGGGGGCTGAGGTCACCATCCGGGCGCTCGAGCTTGGCGCGATTGATTTCATTGCCAAGCCACGTATCGGGCTGGCCGAGGGCATCAAGGAACTCTCCGATCAGATCGTTGAGAAGATCCGCGTGGCAGCTTCGGCGCATGTGCGCCGCGCGCCGTCGCTCGCGGCCGCATCGTCGGGTGCTGCAGCGCCCCAGGGCGCGCCCGTGGCGGCTGCCCGGCCGCTGGGCCGCGTATCGACCGAGAAGCTGATCTGTATTGGCTCCTCGACGGGTGGAACGGAAGCGGTCAAGGAGATCCTCACTCGCATGCCAGCGGATTCCCCGGGGATTGTTATCACCCAGCACATGCCGCCCGGCTTTACCACGAGCTTCGCCGCGCGTCTCAACGGGCTGTGCCAGATCACTGTCAAGGAAGCGGTCAATGGTGAGCGCATCCTGCCCGGCCACGCCTACATTGCGCCGGGCGGCAAGCAGTTTCGTGTCGACCGCAGTGGCGCCAACTACATCGCCGTCGTCGAGGATGGCGAGCCGGTTAACCGCCACAAACCTTCGGTGGAGGTGTTGTTCCGGTCTTGCGCGCAGGTCGTGGGACCCAATGCCTTTGGCATCATGCTGACCGGCATGGGTAATGACGGCGCCCGGGCCATGCGCGAAATGAAGGACTCCGGCAGCTACAACTACGTGCAGGACGAGGCGAGTTGTGTTGTCTTCGGCATGCCGCGTGAGGCTATCCTGCATGGTGCTGCCGACGAGGTGCTGCCTTTGACGGCCATTGCGCCTGCCTTGCTGGCGCGCCTGAGCAGCAGCGGCAGCGACCGCTACCGCGTTTGAGTAGGCCCGGGCTTCAGGCCCGGGACGACAGTTCCTCCCAGCGGCTCAGAGCCGCCATCAGCTCTTCTTCGATGGCTGCATCGCGGCTGTACAGTGTTGCTGCGCGTTGCGCATCCCGCGCGTAGAGGGTGCCATCGGCCAGTTCGTGGCGCAACGCCCCCTGCTCTTTTTCCAGGGCATCGATCAGGTCGGGCAGGGCCTCCAGTTCGCGGCGTTCCTTGTAACTCAGCTTATTGCCGGAGCGCTGCGTGGTGCCGTTTGCAGCTGGCGTCGCCGGGGTCGGCGCGGCGGGAGGTGGCGGAGGCGGGGCTTCTGCGGCTGCCCGGATGGCCTGGCCGCGGCGGGACTGAGTCAGCCAGTCATCGACGCCACCTTCATACTCCCGCCATTGGCCGTCGCCCTCGTGGGCAATGATGCTGGTGGCAACGTTGTTGAGAAACGTCCGGTCGTGGCTGACCAGGAAGACGGTGCCCGGATAGTCCTGCAGCAGTTCTTCGAGCAGTTCCAGTGTATCGATATCCAGGTCATTGGTGGGTTCGTCGAGGACCAGGACATTGGCTGGGCGTGCAAACAGGCGCGCCAGCAGCAGGCGGTTGCGTTCGCCCCCCGAGAGAGACCGCACCGGAGAGTTGGCTCTTGCAGGGGAGAAGAGGAAGTCGCCCAGGTAGCTTTTGACGTGCTGGCGCTTGTTGCCAATCTCGATCCATTCACTGCCGGGACTGATGAAGTCTTCCAGTGTGGCGTCCAGGTCGAGTGCGTCGCGCATCTGGTCAAAATAGGCCACCTGCAGGTTGGCGCCCTGTCGCACCTGGCCACTGTCTGGAGCCAATTCACCCAGGATCAGCTTCAGCAAGGTGGTCTTGCCGGCGCCATTGGGACCAACCAGGCCGATCTTGTCCCCGCGCAGCAAGGTGGCGCTGAAATCCCGGACCACGAACCGGTCGCCAAAAGCCTTGTGCACGTGTGCCAATTCGGCGACGAGCTTGCCGCTGGGGGTGCCGGCAGCAACTTCCATCCTGACGCTGCCCACCGCTTCCCGGCGCGCTGCACGCTGCGCACGCAAGTGCTGAAGCCGGGTGATGCGGCTCTGGCTGCGGGTGCGGCGAGCTTCGACACCCTTGCGTATCCAGATCTCCTCCTGCGCCAGCAGCTTGTCGGCCTTCGCTTGGATGATTGCCTCCTGGGCGAGTTGCGCCTCCTTCTGCGCAAGGTAGACCGCAAAATTTCCGGGGTAGGAGTTGAGTCGCCCCCGGTCGAGTTCGACGATGCGCGTGGCAATGCGATCCAGAAAGGCCCTGTCGTGGGTGACGGTTACCACGCTGCCCTTGAACTCCAGCAGGAGGTCCTCCAGCCAGATGATGGAGTCCAGATCCAGGTGGTTGGTGGGCTCGTCCAGCAGCAGCACGTCGGGTTGGGTTACCAGCGCCTGGGCCAGTGCCACGCGCTTGCGGGTGCCCCCGGAGAGGGTGCTGATCTGCGCTTGCGGATCGAGACGCAGGCGTTGCAGGCTTGCCTCCACGCGCTGTTGCCAGTTCCACCCGTCCCGAGCTTCGATGGCATTCTGCAGCTCGTCCAGATCGCCTTCTCCGCGGGCGTAGCGATCAATGAGCTCGATGACTTCGGACAGGCCGATGCGGACGGCTTCGAAGATGGTCGAGATCTCTTTGAGGGTCGGCTCCTGGGCCACATACGCCAGCCGCAGTCCCTGCGACAGCTGAAGGACGCCGTCATCGGGGCGTTCGATCCCCGCAATGATCTTCAACAGAGAAGACTTGCCGGTGCCGTTTCGTCCTATCAGGCCAATTCGCTCGCCGGATTCAAGAGAGAAGTCCGCATGATCGAGCAGGGCGACATGACCGTAGGCCAGTTGCGCATTCAGGAGTGTGAGTACCGCCATAGATGCTGGACATTATCGACCCGGGGCTGACCGCAACACGGCGCGGCGGGCTTGGTGGGGGCTGGTTTTGCACGCCGTCCAAAAGTTGTGCTATAGTTGCGGGCTCCGCTGTTGAACGGCGGGGAATTTGAGTCGGAGCACAACCGGTGACGCGCAAAAGCAAATCCCGGGCAACCCGCGTGAACAAGGTGGTCGATTCAAAAAAGTTTCGCAACGAGTTGACGGAACGAAAAAAATAGTGCTAGAATTCAAGGCTTCGCTGATCGCAGCGAGTCAGACGCAAGATGATAAGTTTTGCGT
>DALYHW010000094.1:0-10343 GCA_031970695.1 Hylemonella sp. | reverse complement strand
GACTTTCATGGCTGTAGCGGCGACCGACTATTTCATGACGTCCAGTCAGCAAATACTGCAATTACCCGATTGGCTCAAGGGGCGCACCGAACTGGGCGACGATCCCTGGATGCTGGGCATGGGCCACTACCGTCTGTTCATCATCGCCATTTGTGCTGCGCTCACCGTGGGCCTGCAGTACATCCTGACCAAGACGCGCTTCGGCAGCCGCCTGCGCGCCTCGGTGGATGACCAGCGCGTGGCCGCCGGCCTGGGCATCAACGTCAATGTCGTGTTCCTGCTGACCTTTGCGGTCGGCTCCGGCCTGGCTGGTCTGGGGGGCGCACTGGGCGCTGAGGTGCTCGGCCTGGACCCGAGCTTCCCGCTCAAGAACATGATCTATTTCCTGATCGTGGTCGCCGTAGGGGGCACCTCGTCGATCACCGGTCCGCTGCTCGCGGCCCTGCTGCTGGGTATCGCCGACGTGGCGGGCAAGTATTTCATCCCGCGCTTCGGCGCCTTCATCGTCTATTTCCTGATGATCGTCATCCTCATCTGGCGCCCGCAGGGCCTGTTCGTGCGCAAGGGAGGCAAGGCATGAAAACCGCAATGCAATCCCTGCAGGACATCGCGCGCTGGAAGCTCTGGGAACCCGTCCTCTGGGTGCTGGCGCTGGCCTCGCCCTGGCTGCTGGGCAACCACGCGCTGATCATCAACGAAATCGCCATCGTCGCGCTCTTTGCCGTGTCGCTGGACCTGATCCTGGGCTTCGCCGGCATCGTCTCGCTGGGCCATGCGGCCTTCTTCGGAATGGGTGCGTACGCTGCGGCGCTTTTTGCCAAGCACGTCATGCCCGACCCGCTGGTCGGCCTGGTCTTCGCCATTGCCGTGACGGTGCTGCTGGGCGCCGTGTGCTCGCTGACCATCATGCGTGGCACCGACCTCACGCGCCTCATGGTGACCATGGGCGTGGCCATGATCCTGATGGAGCTGGCCAACAAGCTCGACTGGCTGACTGGCGGTGCCGACGGCCTGCAGGGCGTGGTCATGGGGCCGCTGCTGGGCACCTTCGAGTTCGACCTCTACGGCCGTACCGCGGCCTGGTACTCGATCTCCGTGCTGCTGGTGCTCTTCTTCCTGGCGCGCCGGCTGGTCAACTCGCCGTTCGGCGCCACGCTCAAGGCCCTGCGTGACAACCGCCTGCGCGCCATGGCCATCGGCATCCCGGTGACCGCGCGTATCGCCGTGATCTACACCATCGCCGCCGGCGTCGCCGGCGCGGCCGGGGCCCTGCTGGCGCAGACCAGCAGCTTTGCCTCGGTGGACGTGTTCGCCTTCGACCGCTCGGCCGACCTGATGCTGCTGCTGGTCATCGGCGGCACCGGCTGGCTCTACGGTGGCGTGGCCGGCGCGGTTGTTTTCAAGCTGCTGCAGGACTGGATCTCCTCCATCACCCCGCAGTACTGGACGTTCTGGATCGGCCTGTTCCTGGTCGTGCTGATGCTCGTCGGCCGTGAACGCCTCATCCGTCCCCAGACCTGGTTCGGGGGCAAGAAGTCATGAGCTCCTCTGAAATCGTTCTCTCCGCGCAAGGCCTGGTCAAGCGTTTTGGTGGCATCACGGCCACCGGCAACGTGACCCTGAACCTGCACAAGGGCGCACGCCACGCACTCATCGGCCCCAACGGCGCCGGCAAGACCACGCTGATCAACCTGCTGACCGGCGTCCTCGAACCCACCGAAGGCCGCATCCTGCTGCTGGGTGAAGACATCACCGAGCTTGCTCCGCACCAGCGTGTGCGCCGCGGCATGGTGCGCACCTTCCAGATCAACCAGCTGTTCGACACCCTCACGCCGCTGGAGACGCTGGCACTTACCGTGTCCCAGCACACTGGCCTGGGCACGCGCTGGTGGCAGCCCCTGGGCAGCCGCAAGGCCGTGGTCGAGCGGTGCGAGCAGTTGCTCGAGCAATTCCACCTGACCGAGGTAATGAACCAGAAGACCCAGGTGCTCGCCTACGGCAAGCGCCGCCTGCTGGAGATCGCCATTGCCCTGGCCTGCGAGCCGCGTGTGCTGCTGCTGGACGAGCCGGTCGCCGGCGTGCCCGCGGGTGAACGCGAAGAGCTGCTGCAGACCGTGGCGGCTCTGCCGGCCGATGTGTCGGTGCTCCTGATTGAACATGACATGGATCTCGTTTTCAGCTTTGCCAACCGCATGACCGTGCTTGTCAACGGCACCGTGCTCACCGAAGGCGATCCCGACACCATCGCCAACGACCCGCAGGTCAAGGCCGTGTACCTGGGGCACGGCGAGGAGATGGTCCATGGCTGAACTCCTCAAGGTCGAACGCCTGAGTGCCGGTTACGGCGAGGCCGTGGTGCTGCACGATGTCTCGGTCTCGCTCAGACAGGGCGAGACGCTGGCCCTGCTGGGACGCAACGGCACCGGCAAGACCACGTTCATGAACACCCTGGCCGGCGCCACGCGCCAGCACGGTGGCAGCATCCTGCTCAATGGCGTGGAGTTGCACAAGGTCCCGCTGCACCTGCGCGCCGCGGCCGGCATCGGCTGGGTTCCGCAGGAGCGCAACATCTTCAAATCGCTCACGGTGGACGAGAACCTCACGGCCGTGGCCCGTCCCGGGGCCTGGACGCCGGCACGGGTGTACGAGATGTTCCCCCGCCTGGCCGAACGCAAGACCAACCTGGGTACGCAGCTCTCGGGCGGCGAGCAGCAGATGCTGGCCGTGGGCCGCGCGCTGGTGCTCAACCCCAAGCTGCTGCTGCTGGATGAGCCGCTGGAGGGCCTGGCCCCCATCATCGTGCAGGAGCTGCTGCGCGCCATCCGCCGCATCACCCGCGAGGAAGGTCTCTCGGCCATCATCGTCGAGCAGCACCCGCAGGCCATCCTGGCCATCTCCGATGTGGCAGCCGTGCTGGACCGCGGCACCGTGGTGCACGCCGACACGGCACAATCCCTGCTGGACCAGCCGCAACTGCTGGATCGACTTCTGGGCGTGGCCCGCTGACCCTAGACACGGCAGGCCGAGCCCTTTTTTGCAGAGGTATGGCATGCAAGTGATCTTCAAAAGGCGCACAGTCGCCGCGCTCCTGCTGGCCTGCAGCGTTGCGGGCCTGTCGCACGCCCAGGGTTTCCCCACCAAGCCGCTGCGCCTGGTGGTGCCCAACGCCCCCGGCGGTGCGGCGGACCTGACGGCGCGCGCCGTGGGCCAGAAGATGAGCGAGTCGCTGGGCCAGCCGGTGGTGATCGACAACAAGCCCAGCGCCGGTGGCGTGGTGGCGGGTGAATCGGTGGCCAAGGCGGCGCCCGATGGTCACACCCTGCTGCTGATTTCCAGTGGCACGGCGGTGAGCGCGGCGCTGTTCAAGTCGCTGCCCTACGACACCGTGCGCGACTTCATCCCCGTCGTGCCGCTGGCCACCTTCGACCTGACCATCGTGGCGGCGGAGGGCGGACGCTTCAAGACCCTGGCCGAGTTGCTGGCCTATGCGCGCGCCAATCCGGGCAAGCTCAACATCGGCACGCCCAATATCGGCACCACCCAGCACCTGGCGGCCGAGCTGTTCAAGTCGGCGGCTGGCATCGACGTGCAGATCGTGCCCTTCAATGGCACGCCTGCGGTCATCAATGCCCTGCGTGGCGGCCAGATCGACGCCGGGCTCGACATCCTGAGTCCCTTGTTGTCCCAGATCCGCGCCAAGGCCCTGGTGCCGCTGGCTATCACCGGCGACAAACGTTCGCGGGTACTGCCTGACGTGCCGACGGCCCGGGAGGCCGGCGTGGCCGGCTACTCGGCGGCCTCATGGAACGGCCTGGCCGTGCCGGCGAACACGCCGCGTGAGGTTGTGGCCCGTCTGAACCGTGAAGTGGTGGCCGCATTGAACGACCCGGCCGTGAAGAAGAAGCTGGAAGAGCTCAACCTCGATCCCCATCCGGGCACGCCGGAGCAGGCCGCCGCCATGCTCAATGGTGACATCCGGCGCTGGGGTGAGGTGATCAGCAGGGCGCGCATCGAGAAGCAGTGACGGGGCCGGTGCGCAGGAGCAGCACGACATGAACTGGGACATCGGACTCATCGGTTATGGCGAGGTGGGCAGGATCTTCAGCAGCAGCTTGCTGGAGAAAAGCGGCCGCCCGGTCCACGCCTGGGATCTGAAATTCGACGCCCCGGCCACGCGCGACGCCGAACTGCAGCACGCCGCCGGGGCAGGCGTGGTTGCCTGCACCTCCGCGGCCGACCTGTGCAGCCGAAGCAAGCTCATCATCTCTGCCGTCACCGCCTCGAGTACCCTGGCCGTGGCGCAGGAGGCGGCGCGCTTCATCGTGCCCGGCACGCTGTTCCTGGACCTGAACTCCGCCTCGCCCGGCACCAAGGCGCAATGTGCCGCGCTCATCGACGCTGCCGGAGCGCACTATGTGGAGGCGGGGGTCATGACCTCGGTGCCGCCCTACGGCATCCGTGTGCCCATGCTGCTGGGAGGCATGAAGGCAGCGGAGCTGGCGGCCGTGCTCAATGGCTGGGGCATGGACGCCACACCGGTGGCCGAACAAATCGGCGTGGCGTCCGCCATCAAGATGTGTCGCAGCGTCATGATCAAGGGGCTCGAAGCCCTGGTGATCGAGAGTTACACCACGGCGCGCGCCTACGGCGTGGAGGAGCACATGATCCCGACGCTGTACGAGACCTTCCCCGGTATCGACTGGAACAAGCAGGGCGCCTACTTCTTCAGCCGCGTCGCCCAGCACGGCAAGCGCCGCGCCGAGGAAATGCGTGAGTCGGCCAACACCGTGGCCGAGGCCGGCTTCACGCCCTTCGTGGCCGCGGCCATCGCCGGCAAGCATGACTGGATGGCGCTGCAGTCGGCTGCCGGCGTGTTTGCCGGCATCGGCAAGGATGCGTCCTGGCAGGACTACGCTGATCGGCTGTTGCAACGCTCTCGCGACACGCGGTAGCGCGAGGCTGGTTCAGCCCGGCTTGATATTGCCGGCCTGAACCACCGGCTTCCAGCGTGTGATCTCGCGCGCGATCAGTGCGCCGAAGGCTTCCGGCGTGGCCGGCATGGCCAGCGCACCTTCGGCCTGCAGGCGTGTCTTGAGTTCGGCCGATGCCAGCGCCAGGTTGATCTGCGCATTGAGCTTGCGCACGATGTCGGGCGGCGTGCCGGCGGGGGCGACCACCCCGTACCACTGGTCGGCCTCAAAATCCTTGAAACCGCTCTCGGCCACGGTAGGGACATTGGGCAGCGCCTCCAACCGTTTGCGGCTGGAGACGGCCAATGCGCGCAGCTGGCCTGATTTCACGAAGGGAATCACGGCCGGGCCGCCGGTGAACACCAGCTGGATCTGGCCGGCGATCAGGTCGGTCACCGCGGGCGCCGTGCCGCGGTAGGGCACGTGCACCATGAAGGTCCTGCTCTCGAGCTTCAGGTACTCGGTGGCCAGGTGCGCCGCGCTGCCATTGCCGCCCGTGCCGTAGTTGAGCTGCCCCGGCCGGGCCTTGGCCAGTGCGATCAGCTCGGGCAGCGTCTGCGCGGGTACCGAGGGGTGCACGGCCAGCACATTGGGCACATTGGCCACCCACGCCACTGGCGTGAAATGCCTGAGCGGGTCATAGGGCAGCTTCGGATAGATGGCCGGCGCCACCGCCAGATTGCCGATGTGGCCCATGAGCAGGGTGTAGCCGTCGGGCGCGGCCTTGGCCACGCGGTCCGCCCCCAGGGAGCCGCCGGCGCCGGGCACGTTGTCGATCACCACCGGCTGGCCCCAGGCCTCCTGCAGCTTCTGCGCGATGGCGCGGCCCAGGATGTCCGAGCTGCCGCCCGGCGTGAAGGGCACGACCAGATGGATGGGTTTGGCGGGCCAGCCCTGCGCGTGCAGCACGCTGGCGCCGCAGAGCAGGGCCGCCAGCAGCACGCGGCGGGCAAGGTGTCGTGTCATGGTCGGGTGCGCGCTCAGAAGCTGTATTTCTCGCCCGGCTGCAGCGGCAGCACCCGGGTGGTGGTCTGGCCCAGCGCGTCCATGTACTGCTGCGGCGTGCCCTGGTTGAGCGGGTTGGTGCCGTAGTGCATGGGGATGGCCACGCGTGGCTTGAGCCACTCGCGCGTGGCGTAGGCGGCCTCCTTCGGGCCCACGGTGAAGTTGCCGCCGATGGGGATGAGCAGCACATCGGGTTTGTAGTACTCGCCGATGAACTTGAGGTCGGAGAACAGGCCAGTGTCGCCCATGTGGTAGATCCTCTGCCCGTTCTCCAGCTCGATGATGAACCCGACGGGCTCGCCGCCGTAGTGGGATTCGACCTTGCCGGTGGCCGGGTTCTTCCACGCGTAGAGCGAGGAGTGCTCGGCCCGGACCGCGGTGATCTTCAGGCCCGGCACGTCGGCGAAGGGCACGACCGTGCCGCTCTTGTTCATGCGCGGCGTCAGCTCGGGTGGCAGCACGCCCAGCGTGTTGAGCATCATGTTCAGGTCACCCGGGGCGTAGACGCGGGCCTTGTGCATGAGGGCCAGGTCGGGGGCGTCGGCGATGTGGTCGCCGTGGGCGTGTGTCACGAGGATCAGGTCGACCTTGCCCAGCTTGCCCAGGTCCTTGTACTCGGCCGGGGTCTTGGGATTGGCACGCAGCCAGGGGTCGATCACGATCACCTTGCCGCTGGGGGTCGTCAGGCGAAATGCCGCCTGGCCCAGCCAGAGCAGTTCGGCCTTGGCCTGGGGCGCGGTTGCTGTGGACGTGGCGGCCGGGTGGGTGGTGGTGCAGGCGGCCAGCAGCAAGGTGCTGGCCAGCAGCGTCAGCAGGCGGGGCAGGGTGGAGCGCATCACGGGCCTTTCGGAGCGAGGAAGTAGCGGCTGAGGATAGGCCTCCCGCATCGGCGCGGCAAGTAGGGCTAACGATCAGGCCATCACACGCGCTGATGGCCCGCCCATGGCCGTCTCGCTCAGAGCGTGGCCTCGACCATGCGCCGCAGTTCAGGCGTGAGCTCGGGCATCACGCCGAACCAGTGCCGGAAGGCCGGACGCGCCTGGTTGAGCAGCATGCCCAGGCCGTCCACACCCACGTTGCCGCGTGCGCGAGCGGCGGCCAGCAGCGGCGTCTCCAGCGGCACATAGATGATGTCGGACACCAGGGCGTGCCTGGGCAGCCGGTCCAGCGCAAGCTCCAGCGGGTCCTGGCCCTTCATACCCAGGCTGGTGGTGTTGACCAGCAGGGCACAGCCCTCGAGCGCGTCGGCGCGCTGTTCCCAGGGCACGGCGCGGATGGGGGCGCCAAACTCCGTGGCCAGGGCCTGTGCCTTGTCCAGGCTGCGGTTGCACAGGCGGATTTCCCTGGCGCCGCGCTCGGCCAGCGCGACCAGGATGGCGCGTGCCGCGCCGCCCGCGCCCAGCACGGTGATGGGGCCGGCATCGGCGCGCCAGTCGGGCTGCGCGTCGAGCAGGCTCTGGATATAACCGAAGGCATCGGTGTTGTAGCCGGCCAGGGTCCCGTCCTGTTCCACCACGACGGTGTTGATGGCGCCGATGCGCGCGGCCAGCGGGTCGATGCGGTCCACCAGCGGCATGGCAGCGACCTTGTGAGGGATGGTGATGTTGCAGCCGGCAAAGCCCAGCGCGCGCAGGCCGCGCACGGCGTCGGGCAGGCGTTCGGGCTGCACCGGCAGCAGCACATAGCTGCCATTGAGGCCGTACTGGCGGATCCAGTGGTTGTGGATGGCGGGCGAGCGTGAGTGCGCCACGGGCCAGCCCATCACGCCGGCCAGGATAAAGGGCTTGTCAGTTGCCATGCGATGTCGCGGGTTCGGTGGGTGGGGACGGCGCCTAGGCGGTCAGCACATCGGCACCGAAGACCTCGGCCGTGACCTGCTGGATCAGCTCGATCATGGCCTGCTGGGTCATGGTGGTGGTGCGGCCTGCGGCCGTGGCCAATGCCAGCCGGCTGAGCAGCCGCGGTTTGGTGATGGGGCGCAACTGGTAGATCTCGGGCCGCGGGCTCGTGGACAACGCGTGCCGGGGCAGGATCGCGTACCCCGCGCCATCGGCCACCAGGTCCAGGATGGCGGCGACGCCGTCGATTTCCAGCGCGATATGCGGTTTGCTGCCGATGCCGGCCATCTCGGTTTCCACGGCCATGCGGATGGCGTTGGGCCGGCTCGGAATCACCAGCGGAAGGGTGCCGACCTCCTTGAGCGCCAGCGCCTCGCCCTGCGCCTTCGCCTTGCCCTGGCGCAGGCCGATGAGAAACAGTTCCTCATCCATCAGCGGCAGGGTTTCCAGGTCGGGGCTGGGCGCAGGGTTGTAAAGCAGGGCGATGTCCAGGCGCCCCGTGTGCAGGCCTTCCTGCATGGAGATCGTCAGCCCCTCGCTGATGGACAGCGCCGCATTGGGCAGGCGCTTGCGGAAGGCGCGCGTGAGGGGCACCGTCATCATGCGCGCAATGCTCGGCGGCAGGCCCAGCGCTACCCGGCCTGCCAGTGCGCCACGCACGCGGCCCAGGTCCTCGCGGGCACGCTCCACCTGGTGCAGGATGCCGCGGCCGTGCTCCAGCAGCAGCTTGCCGGCCTCGGTGGTGGTGACGCCGCGGCCGTTGCGCAACAGCAGGTTCTGCCGCAACTCCACCTCCAGCAGCCGCACCTGCCGGCTGAGCGCCGGCTGGGCGATGTTCAGCACGCCGGCGGCGCGCGTGAAACTGCCCAGTTCGGCCACGCGGACGAAGTATTCGAGTTGCTTGAGGTCCATGCTTTGCGGGATAGCTTGGGCATCATTATGCCGAAATGCGATACCTGCTAGTAATAGCGATGCCTTGGCACCCGGGGGGCGGCTGGCCACAATCGCTGTTTACTCTTAGCAATTTGCGGCTTCCCGTTCATGAGCGTCACCCTCAAGGGCATTTCCTCCATGGCCACCCGGCTGGTGCTGGCCGATCTCGTGCTGCCCTGGCAGCAGCGCACGGGCCAGCGCGTGGCCATCGAGTCGGTGGGCGGCGTGGACGCTGCCAAGCGCGTGGCCGCTGGCGAGGCCTTCGACGTGGTGTTCCTCGCCAGCGACGCCATCGACAAGCTGCTGGCCTCGGGCCATCTGCTGCCCGGCAGCCGGGTGGACCTGGTGCGCTCGGGCGTGGCCGTGGCCGTGCGCGAGGGCGCACCGCGTCCCGACATCTCCGGCGAGGCGGCCGTGCGCCAGGCCGTGCTGTCCGCGCGCAGCCTGAGTTATTCGACCGGCCCCAGCGGCGTGGCACTGGCCAGGCTGTTCGAGCGCTGGGGCATCGCGGACCAGATCAAGGACCGCATCGTCACGCCGCCCCCGGGCATCCCTGTGGGCAGCCTGGTCGCCAAGGGTGACGTCGAACTGGGTTTCCAGCAGCTCAGCGAACTCATGCCCCTGCAGGGCATCACCGTGCTGGGCGCGCTGCCCGACGCCATCCAGATCGTCACCACCTTCTCGGCCGGGGTCTGCGCGACCACCCAGCACGCCGACCTCGTACGCGAACTGCTCGCCGCCATGAATGCGCCCGAGACAGCCGATACCAAACGCCGCCATGGCATGGACGCGGCCTGAGCCCGATTTGAATTTCCGGAGACCTTCATGAAAAGACAACCCATGATCATCGACTGCCACGGCCACTACACCACCGCGCCCAAGGCGCTGGAGAACTGGCGCAACCAGCAGATCGCCGGCATCAAGGACCCGTCGGTGATGCCCAAGGTGGCTGACCTCAAGATCAGCGACGACGAGCTGCGCGAAGCGATCGAGACCAACCAGCTCAAGCTGATGAAGGAGCGCGGCTCCGACCTCACCATCTTCAGCCCGCGCGCCAGCTTCATGGCCCACCACATCGGCGACTTTAATGTCTCGTCCACCTGGGCGGCCATCTGCAACGAGCTGGTCTACCGCGTCACGCAGCTGTTCCCGGACTACTTCATCGGTGCCGCCATGCTGCCGCAAAGCCCGGGTGTGGATCCCAGGACCTGCATCCCCGAGCTGGAGAAATGCGTCAAGCAATACGGCAACGTGGGCATCAACCTCAATCCGGACCCCTCCGGCGGCCACTGGACCAGCCCTCCGCTGTATGACAAGCACTGGTACCCGATCTACGAGAAGATGGTCGAGTACGACATCCCGGCCATGATCCACGTGTCGACCAGCTGCAACGCCTGCTTCCACACCACGGGCGCGCACTACCTGAATGCCGACACCACGGCCATCATGCAGCTGATCCAGGGGGACCTGTTCAAGGACTTCCCGACGCTCAAGTTCATCATCCCGCACGGTGGTGGCGCGGCACCCTACCACTGGGGCCGTTTCCGCGGCCTGGCGCAGGAGATGAAGAAGCCGCTGCTGAAGGACCACCTGCTGA
>DALYHW010000093.1:0-10637 GCA_031970695.1 Hylemonella sp. | reverse complement strand
GCCGAGACCGGCGCCGGCCAGCACGGCGTGGCCACGGCCACCATCTGCGCCCGCTACGGCCTGGAATGCGTGGTCTACATGGGCTCCGAGGACGTCAAGCGCCAGAGCCCGAATGTCTACCGCATGAAACTGCTGGGGGCCACCGTAGTACCCGTGGAGTCGGGGAGCAAGACACTCAAGGACGCGCTCAATGAAGCCATGCGCGACTGGGTGGCCAACGTCGACAACACCTTCTACATCATTGGCACCGTGGCCGGCCCGCACCCCTACCCGATGATGGTGCGCGACTTCCAGAGCGTGATCGGCAACGAGTGCCTGGTGCAGATGCCTGAACTGCTGGCACGCGTGGGCTGCAAGACGCAACAACCCGACGCCGTCGTGGCCTGCGTGGGCGGGGGCAGCAACGCCATGGGCATCTTCTACCCCTATATCCAGCACGACCAGACCCGCCTGATCGGCGTGGAGGCGGCCGGCGAAGGCATGGACAGCGGCAAGCATTCGGCCTCGCTACAGCGTGGCAGCCCGGGCGTGCTGCACGGCAACCGCACTTACGTGCTGCAAAACGAGGACGGTCAGGTGACCGAGACGCACAGCGTCAGCGCCGGGCTGGATTACCCCGGCGTCGGTCCCGAACACGCTTACCTGAAGGACATCGGCCGTGCCGAGTACGTGGGCATCACCGACCAGGAAGCACTGGCCGCCTTCCACTACCTCTGTCGTACCGAAGGCATCATCCCCGCGCTCGAGTCGAGCCACGCCATCGCCCATGCGATGAAACTGGCCAAGACCATGCGCCCGGACCAGTCCATCCTGGTCAGCCTGTCGGGTCGCGGCGACAAGGACATCGGCACTGTAGCCGACCTGAGCCAGGCCGATTTCTATTGCCGCCCCTCCTGCCGCGGCCAGGCCGTCAAAGGCGGTGTCGAGCAGAAAGTGGAACTCAAAAAATGAGCCGGATTACCTCCACCTTTGCCGCCCTGCAGGCACAAAAGCGCAAGGCCCTGATCCCCTTCGTTATGGCCGGCTTCCCCTACTCTGACATCTCCGCCGAGCTCATGCACGGCATGGTCGCGGCGGGCGCCGACGTGATCGAGCTCGGGGTCCCCTTCTCCGACCCAAGCGCTGACGGCCCGGTGATCCAGGCTGCCGGTGACAAGGCGCTGGCCGCGGGCATCGGCCTGCGACAGGTGATCGAGATGGTGCGGGTCTTCCGCCAGAAGAACGGCACGACGCCGGTAGTCCTGATGGGTTACGCCAATCCGATCGAACGCTACGACCAGCTGCACGCGTCGCAGGGCGACAACGCGTTCGCCCGCGATGCCGCAGCCGCCGGCGTGGACGGTGTGCTGGTGGTGGACTACCCGCCCGAAGAGTGTGAGGGCTTCGCAGCCGCACTGAAGAAGCACGGCCTGGACCTGATCTTCCTGCTCGCTCCGACGAGCACCGACGAGCGCATGGCCCAGGTGGCGCGTGTCGCCAGCGGGTATGTGTACTACGTCTCGCTCAAGGGCGTCACGGGCGCGGGGACTCTGGATACAGGCGCCGTCGAGGCCATGCTGCCGCGGATCCGGCAGCACGTGAAGATTCCGGTCGGCGTGGGCTTCGGCATCCGCGATGCCGCCAGCGCCAGGGCCGTCAGCCGGGTGGCGGATGCCGTGGTCATCGGCAGCCGCATCATCCAGCTCATCGATCCGCTGCCGCGCGAACAAGTCGTTACTGCCGCCTCGGGTTTCCTGCGGGAGATCCGCCAGGCTTTGGATACATAATCGCGGTTTTGCAGCCTCCCGGCCTGCAACCTGACCCCCATTCAACGAGAGGGAAGCAACGATGAGTTGGCTCGAAAAACTTCTGCCCCCGAAGATCCAGCACACGGACCCCGCAGACCGCCGCAGCGTGCCCGAAGGCCTGTGGATCAAGTGCCCCAGCTGCGAATCCGTGCTCTACAAGACCGACCTGGAGCAGAACCAGAACGTCTGCCCGACCTGCAGCCATCACCACCGTATCGACGCCCGGACCCGCCTGAACCTGTTCCTGGACAACGAAGGCCGCTACGAGATCGGCCAGGAAGTGCTGCCGGTCGACGCCCTCAAGTTCAAGGACAGCCGCAAGTACCCGGAACGCCTCAAGGAAGCGCTGGAAGCCACCGGTGAGACCGATGCGCTGGTGGTCATGGGCGGTGCCGTGCACGGTGTCAGCCTGGTTGCGGCCTGTTTTGAGTTCGGTTTCATGGGCGGCTCCATGGGGTCGGTGGTGGGTGAGCGCTTCGTGCGGGGCGTCGAAACCGCCATCGAGCAGAAGGTGCCTTTCGTCTGCTTCACGGCCACCGGTGGCGCGCGCATGCAGGAAGGCCTGCTGTCGCTCATGCAGATGGCCAAAACGAATGCGGCGCTCACGCGCCTGGCGAAGAAGAAGCTCCCCTACATCAGCGTGCTGACCGATCCCACCATGGGTGGCGTCAGCGCCGGTTTCGCCTTCGTGGGTGATGTGGTCATCGCCGAGCCCAAGGCCCTGATCGGCTTTGCCGGCCCGCGCGTGATCGAGAACACGGTGCGCGTGAAGTTGCCCGAGGGCTTCCAGCGCGCCGAGTTCCTGCAGGAAAAGGGCGCCGTGGACTTCATCTGCGACCGCCGTGAACTGCGCAAGACCATTGCCAGCACCCTGGCCATGCTACAGCGCCAGCCGGCCGACGCCGTGATCTGACCTGTCGAAAGCGCCTCACAGGAAAGCCGGCACACGCCGGCTTTCCTGTTTTTACAGCAAGGCCAGGCCCTGCAGGTGTCCCAGGACTATGGCCGCGACCTGCAGCAGTACCAGCAGGACCAGCGGCGACAGGTCGACCCCGCCCACCAGCGGCACGAAGCGGCGGATCGGTGCCAGGAAAGGCGCCACCAGCCGGTCGATGACATCCGCCAACACGGTGTTGGACTGCACCCAGGACAGCACGGCGTAGACGATGATCAGCCCGGTGAGACCCGAAATCACCAGCCGTACCACGCCAAAGGCCGCCAGGATGAGCACGTAGCCGTAGCCCGCGCCAAAACTGGTAAAGGCCCACAGCAGGGAAAACTGGGCGACCTCGATCAGGAAAGTTGCCGCCAGGCTGGCCAGGTCCCAGCGACCGGCCGCCGGGATCACACGACGCAGCGGCAGCACGATCCAGTCGGTCAGGGCAAAGACAAAACGCCCCAGCGGGTTGCCCGAGCGGGCCGACATGGGGATGCGCTGGTGCTGCATGTACAGGCGCAGCAGGCAGGCGCCACCAAGCACACCGGCCACCACCTCGAGCAACAGGGAAACGATCTGGAACAGCATGGTTCTGGAGGGAAAGCTGGCCGAATCATAGCCTCATTAAAATAGCGGGTTCGGGCCATGTTTTGTGGCCCCTCCTCCTTACCCCCTTCCCATGTCTGAAACTCAAGCCAACGCCCCCGCCCAGGACGAAAACCAGCTGATCGCCGAACGACGCGAGAAGCTCAAGGCCATCCGCCAGCGGCAGGCCGAGGGCCAGGGCCCGGCCTTCCCCAATGATTTCAAACCGGGCGATCGCGCTGCCGATCTCTTCGCAGCCCACGCGGGACAGACACCCGAGGGCCTGCTGGCCCAGAACAGCCACGCCAAGGTGGCCGGCCGCATGATGCTCAAGCGCGTCATGGGCAAGGCCAGCTTCGCCACCCTGCAAGACAGCACCGGCCGCATCCAGATCTATGTCAAACGCGACGAGGTGGGCGAGGAGGCCTACGAAGCCTTCAAGCACTGGGACCTGGGTGATATCGTGGCCGCCGAAGGCCTGATCTTCAAGACCAAGACCGGCGAACTATCGATCCAGGCCAGCAGCGTGCGGCTGCTCACCAAGAGCCTGCGCCCCATGCCCGACAAGTTCCACGGCGTGGCCGACCAGGAGGTCAAGTACCGCCAGCGCTACGTGGACCTGATGACCGACGAAGAGGCGCGCAAGCGTTTCGTGGCCCGCAGCAAGGCGGTCAGCTCGATCCGCGAGTTCATGGTCTCGCACGGCTTCCTCGAAGTCGAGACGCCCATGCTGCACCCGATTCCGGGTGGAGCCAACGCCAAGCCCTTCATCACCCACCACAACGCGCTGGACCAGGAAATGTTCTTGCGCATTGCGCCCGAGCTCTACCTCAAGCGCCTCATCGTGGGTGGGTTCGAGCGCGTGTTCGAGATCAACCGCAACTTCCGCAATGAAGGCATCTCGGTGCGCCACAACCCCGAGTTCACGATGATGGAGTTCTATGCGGCCTATTGGGACTACCAGGACCTCATGACCTTCACCGAAGGGCTGGTACGGCACGCTGCGCAACAGGCCGTGGGCACCTTGCAGCTGACCTACGGTGGCCAGCCGGTCGATCTGGCCAAACCCTTCGAGCGCCTGACCATCCGGGAAGCCATCGTGCGCCACAGCGAGGCCGGTAGCGTCTATGTGGACGACGCCGAATGGCTGATCCGTGCGCTGAAAAAGCTGGGCATGAACGAGGAGAAGGACAAGCTCTCTACCCGCTCGCTGGCCAGCCTGCAGGTTCTGTACTTCGAGGAAGTGGTGGAAGAAAAACTCTGGCAGCCCACCTTCATCTGCGAGCACCCTGTAGAGATCTCGCCGCTGGCACGCGCCAGCGACACCCGCCCCGAGGTGACCGAACGTTTCGAGCTCTACATCACGGGCCGCGAGTTCGGCAACGGCTTCTCCGAGCTCAACGACGCCGAGGAGCAGGCCGCGCGCTTCCACGCCCAGGTGGCGGCCAAGGACAGCGGTGACGACGAGGCCATGTTCTTCGACCATGACTTCGTGCGTGCGCTCGAGTACGGCATGCCCCCCACGGGCGGCTGTGGCATCGGCATCGACCGCCTGATGATGCTGCTGACCGACAGCCCCAGCATACGCGACGTGATCCTGTTCCCTGCCCTGCGCCGCGAAGGCTGAGTCCCGCCGGCCTGCTTGCATGAAGGAATCCCCATGACAGGCACGACAACAGGCAGGCCCGGCTTACTCAGCGCGGAACACGTGGCACTCATCGCCGGCGGTGTCTCCGCGATCGTGGCGTCGCGCAACGCGCGGCACCAGGCCAGCCTGATGCGCGCTGTGGGCGCCAGCATCACACCGCAGGGTGACCGCATCACGGTTTACCTGAACCGCAGCGCCTGTTCCCAGTTGCTGGCCGATCTGCAGGAAGTTGGCCACATCGCGGTCGTCTTCAGCGAACCGTCGTCCCACCGGACGGTGCAGGTCAAGGCCAGCCAGGTGCAGATGCGCACGGCCCAGGCCACGGACCACGAACTGCTGCAGCGCTACCTCGCTGCCATGGAAATCCAGCTTCAGCACATCGGCTTTGGCCCCCACTACACGCGCGCCATGCTCGCTCACCGACCCGAAGATGTGGTGGCCGTGAGCTTCAGCCCCGAACAGGCCTATGACCAGACTCCGGGCCCGCGGGCCGGTGCGAACCTGCACAGCCAGGGAGGCGCGCCGTGAGCAAGCCACTGACCCTGGACGACATCCGCCCCAGCCTGGAGGGGATCATCCCCTCCATGATCGCCACCTGCGCCGCGGACGGAACACCCAACGTGGCCTATCTATCGCAGGTTTATTACGCGGACCCGCGACACGTGGCCCTGTCGTTCCAGTTTTTCAACAAAACCCGGCAGAACATCCTGGTCAACCCCCATGCCAGCCTGCTGCTGCTGCTGCACCCGCAGACCTTCGCCTTCTACCGGCTGAGCATCCGCTACCTGCAGACCCAGACAGAAGGCCCCTTCTTCGAGAGCATGAAGGCCCAGCTCGCCGGCATTGCGTCCCACGAGGGCATGGCCGATGTATTTGCGCTCAAGGGTTCGGACATCTACGAGGTAAACGCCATTGAGGCCGTGCCAGGTGCCACGCTGCCACCGCCGGCCCCACGCTGCAGCCTGCTCGGGCAGGTGCGTCGTTGCAGCGAGCACCTGGCCCGCTGCACCACCCCAGACGCGGCGCTGGGCCGGGTGATGGACATGCTGACCGTGGAGCTCGGCATCGAGCATGCCCTGATCCTGATGTTCGACCCCGTCACACACCGGCTCTACACGGTGGCCAGCCATGGGTACGCGCGCTCGGGCGTCGGCTCGGAAATCGAGCTGGGACACGGTGTGATCGGCATGGCCGCACGGGAACGCACACCCGTGCGCATCATGCACATGACCAGCGCGAGCCTATACAACCATGCCGTGCGCCGCAACCTGGAGGGCCAGCCGGGCATCGCGCTGGACACGGACATACCTTATCCGGGGCTCGCCCAGCCGCAAAGCCAGCTGGCGGTTCCCATCCTCTCGGCGGGACGGCTGCAGGGCGTACTGTTTGTCGAGAGCCCGCAGGAGTTGCGCTTCAACTTCGAGGACGAGGACGCCCTCGTGGCGGTCGCCGGGCATCTGGGCGCCGCCATCGACCTGTTGCGTCTGGACGGCGAGGACAGTGCCGACAACGCGCCACCCGCTCCGTCCAGCACTCCGCCGATCCAGCAGGACATGATCCCGGTGCGGCGATACCGCAGCAACAACAGCATCTTCCTGAACGATGCCTACCTCATCAAGGGCGTGGCTGGTGCGATCTGCTGGAAACTCCTCAACGACTACCAGCTGCGCGGCCGGACGGAATTCAGCAACCGCGAGTTGCGCCTCGACGCAGGCATCGGGCTGCCCGACGTCGTCGACAACCTGGAAGCGCGGCTGATCTTGCTCGAGCGACGGCTGGCCGAGCAGGGCCAGCCCATCCGCATCGAGAAGACCGGCCGCGGCCGCTTCAAGCTGTGCATCGGCGCACGCATGGAACTCGCCGAAGCCGACTGAGTTCAGGCCTGGACCAGTCCCGCTGCGGGCGCCAGCCCCAGTCCGCGCGAAAGCTTGGCCCAGCCCCGCACATCCAGGTGAGGTTGCACCACATCCAGTGCGGCCGCAAATGCCGGAGCCGGTGCATGCGCGCGCATGTCGTCGAGCACGGCCAGGCGTTCGGCCGGCGTCATGGCCGGGATCATCCAGCGCAAGGTGAACAGGCTTTCCTCAGGCGGCAGCGATGCAAGGATGCGGGCATGCAGGGCCAGCAACTCTTCATCGCTGTAATGGTTCCACAGCACCTGGTTGTGTGCCGTCTCCTCCTCGTGCATGTGCTCGAAGTTGTGCGCAACAAACAGTGCGAGCCGGCGGTACAGCGCCAGTGCCGCGCGGGTCCGGGACTCACCCTTGCTGGAGGCGCGCATACCGTGCACGGCGCTCTCCAATGCAGCGATCGCCTCGCAATGCTGGCCATGCTCTGCGGCGATGCGCGCGCTGGCCCCGGGCTGGCGCGCCTCCAGGGCCACGTGCACAAACTCGTTTTCGTGCGTCAGGTGCGAGGAGCACACCTCGGCCAGCTGCAAGACGCGGGAGCTGACCCAGTCGAACTCCGACTCGTCGTCGGTGTCCATGCGCCCGACGGCAATCAGGACGTCGGTCATCAGCGCGCGCAGCGCCTTGTGAATGCCGACGTACAGGTCTACACGGTTCACGCTGTCGGCCGAGGCTTGCAGCGACTCCATCTCGCGGGTATCGATCTTCATGCTTTCCTTTCCTGGCGGAGCCACGCAAGGCCCCTGATGACGCCACTGCACCACCCCGGGCAGCGGCATGGGGAAAGTCTAGGAAGGGAAGCTCCGGCGGATTCCTAAGAGTTTGCTAGGACAACCTTAAATACTTGCTAAGCCTGCGAGGAAACGCGTCAGCGGGGCTTGCCCCAGGCGCGTTCCACCCTCGCCACCCTCAGTTCGTAGTCTTCGTACCAGCGGGCGCGGCCCGTTTCCTGGGCGATGCGGTGCTCGGCGTGCTGGCGCCAGCCCGCGATGTCTTCGGGGGAGCGCCAGTAGGAGACCGTGATCCCGAAACCATCGGCACCACGGGCGCTCTCGACCCCCAGGAAACCCGGTTGCTGCGCCGCGAGTTCAACCATCCGCTGCGCCATGTGTTCGTACCCTCCGTCGTCGCCGGCGCGCAGGGAGGAAAAGATCACCGCGTAATACGGTGGCGGTGGCAGGCGTGCGAAGGAAGCGCCGGCACTCATGGCCGTTCAGGGAATGAGATCCAGCGCGTGCATGTACGCATGACTGACCATGAGTTCATCCCAGTCCGGCGCGGGGGCCTGCGGCAACAGGGCGCGGCGGCGAGCGTCCGCCCCCTCGTCCGGGTGCCACTGTCCGCGAACCTGGGCCTCGGTCATGCCAGCGATCAGCTCATCCACGGCCGCCCCGCCGTCCAGCGACTGGTTGCACAGCAGCACCATGTCACACCCCGCCCCCAAGGCGGTGACGGCGGCCTCGGTGTAGCTCACCTGGTGACCGTCGATCATGCGCGCGCCGGCCATGCTGAGGTCGTCGCTGAACACCGCCCCCTGGAAACGCAGCTGGCCGCGCAGGATGTCACCGAGCCAGCGCGACGAAAAGCCGGCTGGCCGGCTGTCGACCCTGGGGTAGATCACGTGGGCCGGCATCACGCTGTCCAGCGCCGTGCTGAGCCAGCCATAGGGCGCGGCATCGTCGGCCAGCACGGCCTTGAGGCTGCGCTTGTCGACCGGAATTTCGGTGTGCGAATCGGCCTTCACAAAGCCGTGGCCGGGAAAGTGCTTGCCGCAGCTGGCCATGCCGCCCAGGCGCAGGCCGTGCATCAGGCTCTTGGCCAGCAGAGTCACGACGCGCGGGTCGCGCCCGAAAGCGCGGTCGCCGATGACACCGCTCTCACCGTAGTCCAGATCCAGCACGGGCGTGAAGCTGAAATCGACTCCACAGGCACGCAACTCGCTGGCCAGCACGTAGCCACAGGCGGTGGAAGCATTGGTAGCACCCAGCTGGTCCCGCATCCACAGCTCGCCCAGGGCTTTCATGGGCGGCAGATGGGTGAAACCTCCGGTCTTGAAGCGCTGCACCCGGCCACCCTCATGATCGACGCAGATCAGCAGGTCCGTACGGATGGCCTTGATCTCGGCGCACAGGGCGGCAAGCTGCGCGCGGTCCTGCCAGTTGCGGGCAAAAAAGATGATGCCGCCAACCAGCGGATGCGCCAGGCGCCGGCGATCGTCCGCATTCAGGCGAGTACCGGCGATGTCGATGATCAGGGGGGCATGCTGGCTCATGGCAGTTCTATCAGGGGTCGCGTCAGTAATTCGGAAGTTCGCCGGGTGTCGTGGAGACCTTCTCCACGACGACGAAGCTCGCCGCGTAATCGGTCTCGTCGGTCACACTGACCTGAGCCTTGAGGCCCTGGCCTTCGAACCAGGCCTTCAGTTCACCGTGAAGCACGATGACGGGTTTGCCGCTGGGCAGGTTGGTGATCTCGCAGGCGCGCCAGGTCATGGGCATGCGCATGCCCAGCCCGATGGCCTTGGAGAAAGCCTCCTTGGCCGAAAAGCGGGTGGCCAGATAGCGCAACCCGCGCTCGGGCCAGCGGCTGCTGCGTGCTTTCCAGACCGCAAACTCGGCATCACCCAGGACACGCTGCGCAAAGCGCTCACCATGACGCTCCACGCTGGCGCGCAGGCGCCGCACGTCGCAGATGTCGGTACCGATGCCGTAGATCATTGCCCAGCTTCGTGTATGCAGCGCAGATAGTCCTTGACCGTGGCGGTGTAGCCCAGCTCCAGCGCATCGGCCAGCAACGCATGGCCGATCGACACTTCCGATACACCAGGCACGCGCCGCAGGAATTCGGTCAGGTTGTCACGGTTCAGGTCGTGGCCTGCGTTCACGGCCAGGCCCGCATGCAGCGCTGCGTGGGCCGCGGCCGCGTAACGCTGCAGCTGCGCTTCCTGGCTGGCATGGCCCCAGGACGCAGCGTAGGGTTCGGTGTAAAGCTCCACCCGGTCGGCGCCGACTGCCCTGGCCTGAGCCATCTGCTCCGGGACCGGGTCCATGAACAGGCTCACGCGGACGCCCAGATCGTGGCATTCGGCGATCAGCGGCCGCAGGCGATCCGCGTCCTGCGGGAAAGTCCAGCCATGGTCGCTGGTGAACTGGCCTTCGGCGTCGGGCACGAAGGTGGCCTGCTGTGGCCGTACCTCGCGGATGAAGTCCATCAGGTTGTGGAATGGATTGCCCTCGATGTTGTATTCGCGATCAGGCCAGTCCTGCATCAAGGAGGCCAGGTCGTGGACATCCTGGGCGCGGATGTGGCGTTCGTCCGGACGCGGATGTACGGTGATGCCATGGGCGCCCGCCTGCAGGCAGAGCGTCGCCGCGCGCGTGACGCTGGGGATGCCCAGGTGGCGCGTGTTGCGCACCAGGGCGACCTTGTTGACGTTGACGGAGAGCGCGGTTCGGGTCATGTTTCTAGAGGGACTGGAGATCGATCATCATCTGCCGGGTACGCAGTGTGGACACCCCGCAATGGTAATGGAGCAGCGCACGCAGCTGCGGCTTGAGTTCGGCAGACAGTTCGGCACAGGCACGCAGCGTGTCGGTGAACGGCGAACCGGAAAACAGCACCTGCTGCAACTGCGCCCACTGCGCGCCGCTCAGCCCGGCGCGGTCGTTCTCGCTGCTCGCGCGCAGCCCCCCCTCCGGCACCAGGCTGTAGCGGACCTGGGCCTGCAGCGCGGCCAGGGTCAGGGTCTGGTGGTCCAGCCGGGGCAGCAG
>DALYHW010000092.1:0-10701 GCA_031970695.1 Hylemonella sp. | reverse complement strand
AAGTACGCGCACAGATCGGCATGGTGCTGAACCTGGACAAGTGCATCGGCTGCCATACCTGCTCGGTGACCTGCAAGAACGTGTGGACCAGCCGCAAGGGCATGGAATACGCCTGGTTCAACAACGTCGAGACCAAACCCGGCATCGGCTACCCCAAGGAATGGGAGAACCAGGACAAGTGGAACGGCGGCTGGCATCGTCTCTCCAGCGGCAAGATCGAGCCGCGCCAGGGGGCGAAGTGGAAGCTGCTGATGAAGATCTTCGCCAATCCCAATCTGCCGCAGATCGACGACTACTACGAGCCCTTCACCTTCGACTACGACCACCTGCAGTCCGCCCCCGAGATGAAGGCCGCGCCGACCGCGCGTCCACGCAGCCTGATCACGGGCCAGCGTATGGAGAAGATCGAATGGGGCCCGAACTGGGAGGAAATCCTGGGTGGCGAATTCAGCAAGCGCTCGAAGGACAAGAACTTCGACGATGTGCAGAAGGACATCTACGGCCAGTTCGAGAACACCTTCATGATGTACCTGCCGCGCCTGTGCGAGCACTGCCTGAACCCCGCGTGCGTCGCATCGTGCCCCTCGGGCTCGATTTACAAGCGGGAGGAAGACGGCATCGTGCTGATCGACCAGGACAAGTGCCGCGGCTGGCGCATGTGCGTGTCGGGCTGCCCCTACAAGAAGATCTACTACAACTGGGAATCGGGCAAGGCCGAGAAGTGCATCTTCTGCTACCCGCGCATCGAAGCGGGCCAGCCCACGGTCTGCTCCGAGACCTGCGTGGGCCGCATCCGCTACCTGGGCGTGCTGCTCTACGATGCCGACCGCATCCAGGAGGCCGCCAGCGTCGAGCACGACCGCGACCTGTACGAGGCGCAACTCAACATCTTCCTCGACCCCAACGATCCCAAGGTGATCGAGCAGGCCCGCGCCGACGGCATCCCGGACGCCTGGATGGAAGCCGCCCGCAAGAGCCCGGTCTACAAGATGGCGGTGGAGTGGAAGGTGGCCCTGCCCCTGCACCCTGAGTACCGCACCCTGCCCATGGTCTGGTACGTGCCGCCGCTGTCGCCCATCACGGCTGCGGCCAACGCCGGCCAGATCGGCATCAACGGCGAGATCCCGGACGTCAAGCAGCTGCGCATCCCGGTCAAGTACCTGGCCAACCTGCTGACGGCTGGCGACACCATGCCGGTGGAGCGTGCACTGGAGCGCATGCTGGCCATGCGCGCCTACCAGCGTAGCAAGCACGTGGAAGGCCGCATCGACACGCGAGCCCTGCAGCAGGTGCAGATGACACCCGCCGAAGTGGAGGAGATGTACCAGATCATGGCCATCGCCAACTACGAGGACCGGTTTGTCATCCCCAGTACCCACCGCGAATATGCCGAGAACGCCTTCGACGTGCGCGGCGGCTGCGGTTTCTCGTTCGGCAACGGCTGCTCCGAAGGTAGCAGCGACGCGAGCCTGTTTGGCGGCAGCAAGCGCCGCACCATCCCGATCAAGGCAGGAGTCTGACCATGGCCAACAACGCTACCCTGACCCTGCGCGTGCTGGCACGCCTGCTGTCCTACCCCGATGCCGAGCTGCGTGCCCACCTGGACGAGCTGCAGGCCGCCCTGCGCAGTGAACGCGCGCTGGGCGATGCCCGCTCGGCCGAGCTGGAGGCGCTGATGCGCAACCTGGCCGGGCGCGACCCCATCGAGGTCGAGGCCGACTACGTGCAGCTGTTCGACCGCGGCCGCAGCACCTCGCTGCACCTGTTCGAACACGTGCATGGCGACAGCCGCGACCGCGGCCCGGCCATGATCGACCTGGCCCAGACCTACGAGAAGGCCGGGCTCTACCTGGCCGAGGGCGAACTGCCCGACTACCTGCCGGTGGTCCTGGAGTTCGTCTCCACCCAGCCCGCAAAGGAGGCACGCGCCTTCCTGGGCGAGATGGCCCACATCCTGCAGGCCATCTTCAGCGCGCTGCTCAAGCGCGAAAGCCCCTATGCCAGCGTGCTGGGCGCGCTGCTGGACGTGGCGGGCGAACGTGCCCAGGCCGTCAAGGTGGCCGAGGAGCCGCCCCTGGACGACAGCTGGGAGGAGCCGCTGGCCTTTGACGGCTGCTCCACTGCGGGCCAGGCCCGCCCGGGCCAGCCCCAGCCCGTGCGCATCGTGAGGAACGCGGCCAAGGCTGCCCAAGGAGTATGACCATGAACTACGTCAACCAATTCGTTTTCGGGATCTATCCCTACATCTGCCTCACGGTGTTCCTGCTGGGCAGCCTGGTGCGCTTCGACCGCGACCAGTACAGCTGGAAGAGCGATTCGTCGCAGCTGCTCAAGGCCGGGCAGCTGCGCCTGGGCAGCAACCTGTTCCACCTCGGCATCCTGTTCCTGTTCTTCGGCCATACCGTGGGCATGCTGACGCCGCACTTCGTCTACGAGCCCTTCATGAGCGCAGGTGCCAAGCAGGTGCTGGCCATGGTCTCGGGCGGCGCTTTCGGCGTGCTGGGCCTGCTGGGCCTGACGCTGCTGCTGCACCGCCGCCTGTTCGAGCCGCGCATCCGTGCCACCAGCCGCACCAGCGACATCGTGCTGCTGCTGCTGCTGTGGCTGCAGTTCGCGCTCGGGCTGGCCACCATCCCGCTGTCCGCCCAGCACCTGGACGGCAGCATGATGATGGTGCTGGCCGAGTGGGCCCAGCGCATCGTCACCTTCCGCAGCGGGGCGGCCGAACTGCTGACCGAAGCCGGCTGGGTGTTCAAGGCGCACATGTTCCTGGGCATGAGCATCTTTTTCATCTTCCCCTTCACCCGCCTGGTGCATGTGTGGAGCGGCTTTGCCACCGTGGCCTACCTGGCGCGGCCTTACCAGGTGGTGCGCAGCCGCCGGCTGAACGTGCCCGCCGGCCACAACCTGCCTTGAGGAGGCCGACCATGAGTGCCTGTTCCCCCCAGTGCGGCTGCGCCAGCACCGCTGCCGCCGCGCCTGTGGCCCGGGTCAACGGCGTGCCGCTGCACGCACCCGACCAGATGCTCGGCGAAGAGACGCTGCGCCAGCGCGCCTGTGCCGAACTGCTGCGCCAGGCCGCCCAGCGCGCGGGCCTGCTGGCCGCAGACGATGCACCGCCCAGTGACGGCATCCCGACCGAGGCGGCCAGCGGCGCCATCGAGCAACTGCTCGAACGCCAGCTGCAGGTGCCGGAGCCGTCCGAGGAAGCCTGCCGCCGCCATCACGCAGCGCACGCGGCGCAGTACCGCGTCGGCGAACGCGCCCACGTGCGCCACATCCTGTTCGCCGTCACGCCAGGAGTCGACGTGACGGCCCTGCGCAAGCGCGCAGAGGGCGCGCTGCTGGACGTGCGCAGCCACGGCGCTGGCGAGGATCCCTTCCCGGCAGCCGCGCGCAGCCTGTCCAACTGCCCCAGCGGCCAGGACGGGGGCGACCTGGGCTGGCTGGGCCGCCAGGACTGCGCCCCGGAATTTGCTCGTGAGATCTTCGGCCAGAACGAGGTGGGCGTACTGCCGCGCCTGGTGCACAGCCGTTTCGGCCTTCATGTGGTGGAGGTGCTGCAGCGCGAGGCCGGTGTCGACCAGTCCTACGAGGCGGTGCAGGGCGCCATCGCCATGACGCTGCGCCAGCAAAGTTATGTGACCGCCCTGCGTCAGTACCTGGCACTGCTGGCGGGACAGGCCGAGATCGAAGGGGTAGAGCTGGACGCGGCGGACACGCCACTGGTGCAGTAGATGAGCCTCCCCCAGGCTGCGCTCCCTTCGTTCGCTTACCGCCGAGGGGCCCTGGCCAGAGGCTGTAGCTCTTCGGCCCGTCCAGGCCTGCGCAGGCAGTCCTGGAGCCGCGGGTCTCAGCCCTCCTCCCCTGGAAGGGGCAACGCCTGCGGCCCGGCAAAGACGGATCCGCGGCGTTTCCCGTCGCGACCGTAGCGCACCCAGACAAGAGCTGACGACCAGACTGACGGATACGATCGCATCATGCCCGACGAACTGCTGGAGCGGCTGCGCCGCTTTCACGACCACACCTTCCCCGGCATCCAGGACCAGTTCCAGGACCTGGTGGAACACGGGCAGCATCCGCACATCCTGTTCATCGGCTGCTCGGATTCAAGGCTGGTGCCCTACCTGCTCACGGGTACCGGTCCGGGTGATCTCTTTCTGGTGCGCAATGTCGCGGCCTTCGTGCCACCGCACGACGGCATGCTGCGCGTACGGACCGAGGCGCCGAACCCGGATGGTGCCTACCTGGGCGAAGCCCACCGCTGGACGGGCTACCACGGCACGGCCGCCGCCATCGAGTTCGCGGTCCTCAACCTGCAGGTCACGCACATCGTGGTCTGCGGCCACAGCCATTGCGGCGGCATCCGGGCACTGTACGACGGCGTCCCGTCAGAGG
Source organism: Hylemonella sp. (assembly GCA_031970695.1). Classification (GTDB taxonomy): domain Bacteria; phylum Pseudomonadota; class Gammaproteobacteria; order Burkholderiales; family Burkholderiaceae_C; genus Hylemonella. The sequence goes on along the minus strand of DALYHW010000092.1, from coordinate 6,303 downwards.
CCATCAATCTCGCAGCGTGGCTCGAGCTCGGCCGCGAGGCCGTGCTGCCCGTGCAGGTCAGCCCGGAGGCGCTGCGCCGCACCGAGCAGCGTGCGGTCATCCTGCAGCTCGAACGGCTCATGGGTTACCCCATGGTGCGCGAGCGCGTCGAGCAGGGCAAGCTGGCCCTGCATGGGTGGCATTACGTGATCGAGGAAGGCGAGGTCCACGTGTTTGACGTCCGCACGGGGCAGTTCGTCCCCGCCTCCACGGCAACGCACAGCGGCACCGGCCCCTACACGGATGGCGGCGCCGACACCATGGCCAGCCCCCTGTTCAATGAGATTGACGGAAGTTATGCTCGACCGCGCTAAATTGCCGTTCAGGGCGGGGCGTGCTTCGCCGATATGAAGATATAAGTGATATAAGTATTTCAACCTCCAACCGCGGGACCATCAAGGAGTCACGTCATGAAGTTCAAAGACTGGAAGATCGGCACCCGGCTGGCCCTGGGTTTCGGCCTGCTGATCGTGATGCTGCTGGCCTGTGTGGCCGTCGCATTGCTGCGCTTCAGCCAGGTGGCCGAAGTCAATGCACGCATCATCGAAAAAGAGTGGGTCAAGGCCGACGGCGCCAACGTGATCAATGCCACCACCCGCGCCAACGCCCGCCGGACCATGGAGCTGATCATCGTCGGCGATGTCGCGCAGCTGGCCAACATCAAGGAGCGCATCGCCCAGAACAAGAAGCTCATCGACGATTCCCTGGCCACCCTCGACAAGCTGGTGGTGCTGCCCGAAGGCAAGGCCTTGCTGGCAGAACTCAAGGAACGGCGCGGCAAGTACGTGCAGTCCTTCAGCAAGGTCGCGAAGCTCATGGAGGAAAACAACAGGGACGAGGCCACCCGGGTCATGAACTCCGAGACCTTACCCCTGCTGGATTCCTTGCAGGACCCTATCAACAAGCTGACCGAGCTGCAAAAGAAGATCGTGGTCGAGAGCAGCCAGGAGGTGCAGCGTGACATCCGGACCGCCCAGACCCTCATGACCGTGCTGGGCCTCGCCGGCCTGCTGCTGGGCGTGGCCTTTGCGTGGTGGATCACCCGGTCCATCACGCGTCCGATCAACGAAGCCGTGCAGGTGGCCCGGACGGTCGCCAGCGGTGACCTCGGCAGCGAGATCGTCGTTGATTCGCGGGACGAAACCGGCCAGCTGCTGCAGTCGCTCAAGGAGATGAACAGCAGCCTGGCCGGCATCGTGCAGCAGGTGCGCGAAGGTGTGGACTCCATGGCCACCGCCACCAGCCAGATTGCCGCAGGCAACCTGGACCTGTCGGCCCGCACCGAAGAACAGGCCAGTGCCCTTGAGGAAACTGCCGCCTCCATGGAGCAGCTCTCCGCCACCGTCAAGAACAATGACGCCAACAGCAAGCACGCCAGCCAGCTGGCAGAGACAGCCGCCGGGGTGGCGGCCAAGGGCGGTGACCTGGTGGGCCAGGTGGTGCACACCATGGAAGCGATCGACAGCTCGTCCAAACGCATCGCGGACATCATCGGCCTGATCGACGGCATCGCCTTCCAGACCAACATCCTGGCGCTCAATGCCGCCGTCGAGGCGGCCCGCGCCGGAGAACAGGGGCGGGGTTTTGCCGTCGTCGCCGGTGAAGTGCGCAGCCTGGCCAGCCGCAGCGCCGAGGCCGCGAAGGAGATCAAGGCACTCATCAGCGAGTCCGTGAACCGTGTCAGCACAGGTTGCACCCAGGTGGAGCAGGCGGGCAGCACCATGGACGAGATCGTGGTGCATGTACGCCGTGTGGCCGACCTCATGCGGGAGATCGGCACCGCCAATCACGAGCAGTCCTCTGGCATCGCGCAGGTGAACCAGGCCATCGGCCAGATGGACCAGGTCACCCAGCAGAATGCCGCACTGGTCGAGGAGGCCGCTGCCGCCGCGCAGTCGCTCGAGGAGCAAGCCAAGCAGCTGGTGCGAGCCGTCAGTGTGTTCCGGCTGGGCCATCAGGCCGGTGGCGGCCTGGGCCAACTGCCCGCCCCCACCCGCCTGGCGCTAACTGCCTGAAGCCTGGAGAAACATCATGGCTTACTTTGCTTGGGCACAGGACATGGTCATCGATGGCGGAGCCATCGACGACGAACACCGCAAACTGGTCGATCTGGTCAACCGTCTGCACGATGCCACCTCGGCTGGCCGCGGCCATGAGGTCGTCGGGGACCTGCTCGCCGAGCTGATCCGCGACACCGCCGAACACCTGCAGCACGAAGAGTCCGCCATGGCGGCGGCAGGCTTTCCCAACCTCGAGCGGCACAAGATCGGCCACCGGGCGTTTGTGGCCGAACTCGAAAAGCTGCAGGAACGCTACCACCAGGGCAGCATCTCGGTGGCCGCGCAGCTGTCGACCGTGCTGCGCGACTGGCTCTCGCTGCACATTCGCCGCAACGACAAGGAACTGCACGACTTCCTGCGCAAGCAGGAACGCGGGCAGACCCCGCCGCCGCGCTGAGTGCCGGCGTCGCGATGCCGGGACGGACTCGGTAAAGCTTGACACATCTCAATGCCGGGCCGCGCGCTGCGGCCTAGACTGCCCCGCCTGTACGTCGCTGCAACACAGGCCCGGGCCGACCCCGCATTCGAGATGGATATGAACAACCCCCCGCTCTTCCCCCGCATCCCCGCCGACAGCAACGCCTGGCTTGCCCGCAGCGGCCTGCGCCCGCTGGCACTGGCCGGTCGCACCCTGCTGCCCATCGTGCAAGGCGGCATGGGCATCGGGGTCTCGGCACACCGGCTGGCCGGCAACGTGGCGGCCATGGGCGGCGTGGGCACCCTGTCTTCGGTGGACCTGCGCCGCCATCACCCCGACCTGATGGAACAGACCGGCCACCTGCAAGCCGGTGACGAGGCCAAGAAGGCCATCGACGCCGCCAACCTGGAAGCGCTGCGCCGCGAAATCCGCGCGGCACGCGAACTCTCCCAGGGCCTGGGCCTGCTGGCCATCAACGTGATGCGCGCCGTGAGCGAGTACGCGGCCTCGGTCAGGGCCGCCCTCGAGGCCGGCATCGACGCCGTGGTGGTGGGTGCAGGCCTGCCGCTGGACCTGCCCGACCTCGCGCAGGACCACCCGAAGACAGCGCTCATCCCCATCCTGTCGGATGCGCGCGGCGTGCAGCTCCTGGTCAAGAAGTGGGAGCGCAAGAAGCGGCTGCCCGATGCCATCGTCATCGAACACCCGCGCCTGGCCGGCGGTCACCTCGGCGCCGCCAGGATCGCCGACCTGAACGACCCGCGCTTCGATTTCGAAAACGTCATCCCGCAGTCGCGCGAGTTCCTGCGGTCGGCCGGCATCGAGCGGGAGATTCCGCTCATTGCGGCCGGCGGCATCCGTGGCCACGAGGACATTGCCCGCGTGCAGGCACTCGGCGCCGCCGGCGTGCAGCTCGGCACCCCGTTTGCCGTGACCCTCGAAGGCGACGCTCACCCCGAATTCAAGCGGGTGCTGGCCGAGGCAAAGCCCGAAGACCTGGTGGAATTCACCAGCGTGGCCGGCCTGCCCGCGCGTGCCGTGGCCACGCCCTGGCTCCAGGCCTACCTCAAGATCGAGAGCCGGCTGCAGGCCGTGGTGCACCACAAGACGCGCTGCACCAAGAGCTTCGACTGCCTCGCACAGTGCGGCTTGCGCGACGGCCTGCCCGGCTGGGGCCAGTTCTGCATCGACAACCAGCTTGCCGCCGCCATGCGCGGCGACGTGAAGAAAGGCCTGTTCTTCAGCGGCGTCGGAGCCTTGCCCTTCGGCGCGCAGATCCGCAGCGTGCGTGATCTCGTCGAACGGCTGCTCACCCGGCCGGAGCAGCTGGCCGCATTGCCGGCCTGAACAAGACAGGGGGCATCGTGAGCACGAGCCCGATCCGCCCCGCTGGCGTCACGCGCAAGCCACCGCCGCCATCCGATACACGCTGGCGTGCCGCGTGGCTGCTGGCCGCACCGCACCGCCTGGGGTTTTTCGCCGCGGCCCTCATGCTGGCCTTCAGCGCAGTGTGGTGGTGGGTCGTGCTGTTCACGCGCGCTGCAGGCATCGCCCTGCCCTGGGCCGTGTCCCCCCCGGCGGCCCACGCGCTGCTCATGAGCCAGGGCTTCATGCCGCTGTTCATGGCGGGCTTCCTGTTCACGGCCGGCCCCAAATGGCTGGGCCTGCCCGAGCAGAACGCGCGCCGCCTGCTCCGGCCCGTCGCACTCATGCTGGCGGGCTGGGGGCTCGCAGTCACCGGTTTTCACACGCACACCGAGCTGGCCGGCGCCGGCATCGTGCTGGTGGCCGCCGGCTGGAGCCGCATCAGCGGCATGTTCCTCATGCTGGTGCGCGCCAGCCGCATGGAGGACCGCCTGCACCCGGCACTGGTGGCCGCGGCCTGCCTGCTGGGGGCGCTGGCCCTGTGCCTGGCCGCAGCGGCGCTGGTGCTGGGTGTGGAGCCGCTGCTGCGCGCCGCCAATCAGCTCGCCATCTGGGGGTTTGCCGCCGTGGTGTTCGCCGTGGTCTCGCACCGCATGATCCCCTTCTTCTCGGCCAGTGCCCTGGCCCTGCTCGACGCCTGGCGTCCCCTGTGGCTGCTGTGGGTCCTGGTCGGCGTGTTGTGGGCCGAAGCCCTGCCCGCCATGGCCGAGGCCTGGTGGTGGCCGCTGCCTGTAGCCCTGCGCTGGCTGCAGGTGGCGGTGGAACTGCCGGCCGCGTTGCTGCTGCTCTGGCTGGCGCTGCGCTGGGGCCTGGTGCAAAGCCTCCGGATCCGCCTGCTCGCCATGCTGCATGGCGGCTTCTTCTGGCTGGGGCTGTCCTATGCGCTCAACGCCATTTCGCACGCGCTGATGGCCGTGAGCCACAACGAACTCTCGCTGGGCCTGGCGCCTCTGCATGCCCTCACCATGGGCTACCTCGGTGCCACCCTCGTGGCCATGGCCACGCGCGTCAGCAGTGGCCATGGCGGCCGGCCGCTGGCGGCGGACACCACGGCGTGGACGCTGTACTGGGTGCTGCAGGGAGCCGTCCTGCTGCGTGTACTGGCAGCACTCTGGCCCGCGGGCACCATGCTCACATTGCTGGCCATCAGCCTCTGGAGCGTGGCCACCGGGGCCTGGGCCTTGCGCTACGGCGCTTGGTACGGCCGCCCGCGTGTGGACGGCCGTCCGGGCTGAACCCGTCGTTCAGCCGGCCTCGCTCGTGAACAGGGCCGTGGCTGTGCGCGCCACGCGGGCGGTCTCCAGGTAGGCCCAGGCCCCGATCCCGACGGCGCCGACCCAGGGCAGCAGCCGCGTCGCGCCACGGCCGAGCAGGCTGCGTGTCAATCGCAAGGCCAGCCGGCCAGCGACCAGTTGCAGCACACGTGAGCTCATCGATGAGGCCGCCAGCCGGTCACCCGCGCGGGCCAGACCCAGCCGAACGCTGCGCGCGCGGCCATGTTCGAACAGGCAGTGGAGCAGTTGTTCTTCGCTGGGCGGCCCGCGATGCCCGTGCAGGGCGGCGATGTCCACCACCAGCTGGACCTGGATCTTCCAGACCGCACGCAGCTGTGGCAGCAGCGTGAGCCAGCCCAGCGCGCCGGCCGGCAGGGCCAGTGAACCCGCCGCGAGTGCCGCTTTCAGTGCGGCCGATGCAGCCAGCTGCCGTGCAGCTTCGTCGGGATGGCGCCGCCTGCGCACACCGGGTTTGGGCGGTGCGCTGACCACGTCCCGCACCGCGGGCCCCAGCGCCTCGGCCAGATCATCGTGCGACGCGGTCGCGCGCGTGGCCATGACGCCTTCAGGCGGTCGCAGCCGCCTGCAGCTTCTTCCAGGCCTGGAAGCCACCGGCCACCGACAGCGCCTTGCCGTAACCCATCTTGCGCAGCATGCTCGCGGCCGTCAGGCTGCGGCGACCGCTGTTGCAGATGCACAGCAGCAGGTGGTCGCGCCCGTGGTGCAGCTGGTTGATCATGGTGAAGAAGCTCATCACGTCCATGTCCTTGGGCGTGCCCGCGTCCAGGATGTCCTGCTCGTCCTCGGACAGGGTGTGGCCCAGCATGCGCTTGACCTCGAACAGCGGGATATGGACCGTGTCCGGGATGGCGCCCTTCATTTCGATCTCGAAGGTCTGGCGGATGTCGATCAGCGTGCCCAGGCCGAGCCGGCACAGCTCCAGAGCCGAGGCAAGGGAGATCTCGAGCTGGGCGCGCTCTTCGGCAGACAGGGAGGTTTCGGCATCAGCGGTCATGGCAGTCTCGTGCGGGGCATCGGGCCAGCATTCTCCTACATGCAGTGCCCGGGGAGGTATCGCGACCCGCCC
>DALYHW010000091.1:6225-10754 GCA_031970695.1 Hylemonella sp. | reverse complement strand
AAGCGCCGCTGGTAGTGCTCGCGCACCGGGTCGTTGTCGCGCAGCAGCTCATAGCTGCGCAGCAGCAGTTCGCCGAAGTCGACCACGCCCTCGCGCACACACTGCTCTTCATACAGCTGGTAGAGCTCGACTTTCTTGCGGGTGTCGGGATCACGCGCTTCCACCATACTGGGGCGCAGCCCCTCCTCCTTGCAGCCGGCGATGAACCAGGCCAGCTGCTTGGGCGGAAAGCGTTCCTCGTCCACGTTGAACTGCTTGCACAGGCGCTTGATGGCGGACAGCTGGTCCTGCGTGTCCAGGATCTGGAAGGTGGCGGGAAGGTTGACCGTGCGGTGGTGGGCACGCAGCAGACGGTTGCACAGGCCATGGAAGGTGCCGATCCACATGCCGCGCACGTTGACCGGCAGCATGGCCTGCAGCCGCGTCATCATCTCGCGTGCGGCCTTGTTGGTGAAGGTCACGGCCAGGACGCCGCCAGGCGAGACCTGCCCCGTCTGCAGCAGCCAGGCGATGCGCGTGGTCAGCACCCGCGTCTTGCCGGAGCCGGCGCCCGCGAGGATGAGTGCGTGCTCGGCCGGCAGGGCCACGGCTGCGCCCTGTTCGGCGTTCAGGCTGGCCAGCAGCGGGGAAGCATCGGAAGCGGAAAAGAGGCCGGGAGAGCCGGACGGCGGCAGGACGGAAGACATGCCGCCATTGTAGAAGTGGGGCTGGCCGCAGGGCGCCGACACCCGTTCAGGGCAGCAGCCCGTCCGCCGCCTGCAGCTGCAGTGTCAGGACGGCTGCCAGCTCGCGTGGATGCACGGGCTTGAACAGGAGAGGCCAGCCGCTGCCCGTGGCCATGCTGATGAAGGCGCTGGACGTGTCGCCCGTGACCAGCACCCCGTGCACCTCGGCGTTCTCCCGGGCGCGCAGGGTGTTGAGAAAATCGATCCCGGTCTGCGTGCCGGGCAGTCGGTAGTCACTGAGGTAGAGGTCGGCACCGTACACGGCCGGGTCGCCCAGCGCGGACTCAGCCGTGGCGTGGCGGGTCACCCGGGCACCCCGCGCCTGCAGCCACAGCACCAGGGCATCGGCCACATCCTCGGCGTCCTCGACCACGACCACATGCCGGCCGCACAGGTCCGGGACCGTCTCAGGCACCCGGCGCGCCGGCGCACTGGCACCCCCCTCTTCTGCGGCCAGCGGCAGCTGCAACGCCATCACGGTGCCGCGACCCGGGCGCGAACGGCACTGGATGTTCAGGTCCAGCAGGTCGGAGATCCGGTGCACGATCGCCAGGCCCAGACCCAGGCCACGGCGACGGTCACGCTGCGGGTTATCGACCTGGTAGTACTCCTCGAAGATGCGTCCCTGGTGTTCCGGCGCGATGCCCACCCCGCTGTCCCACACCTGCAGCTTCACCCCCTGCGCCGTGCGCCGCGCCGCCACCAGCACCCCGCCGCGCTGGGTGTACTTGATGGCGTTTCCAACGAGATTGCGCAGCGCCGAAGCGAGCAGCCGCTCGTCGGTCCGCACGGTAGAGCGTCCCATCCCGAGATGCAGCTTGAGCCGCAGGCCCTTGTCGGCCGCCTGCGGCATGAACTCCTGCACCACGCGCACCAGCAGCAGGTCCAGGTCAACGGCCTGCCAGTTCGGCTGGATGGCACCGGCATCGAGCCGGGAGATGTCGAGCAGCGTATCGAGCAGGTCCGACAGCGCATTGGCCGACGACTCCATCATGCGCGCCGTGTCCTGCTGCCGCGGCGTCAGTCCGGAGTGCATGAGCCCGCCAAGCAGCAGGTGGATCGCCTGCAGCGGCTGGCGAATGTCGTGGCCGGCATAGGCCAGGAACCTGCTCTTGACCTCGTTCTGCTGGCGCAACTCCTGCGTGGTCAGCTCCAGGTCGCGCGCCAGTGTTTCTAGCCGCGCGCGCGTACGTTCGTTGACGATCAGGATGAAACCGACACCGGCCGTCAGCAGCCCCGCACCCAGCGAGGTCAGGTACAGCGACTGGACCACAGAAGGCTCGAACAGCACGGACTCCCGCCCGACGTCACCCACGGTATACAGGCGCAGGCCGACACCGGCCATGGGCACGACCAGCGCAATCTGCGTGACACGCTCGCCGAAGGTGCCCACAGCATGGCGCAACAGGTGCCAGAGCGTCCAGCCAAAACACCCCAGCAGCGCCGCCGTCACGACCGTCAGGCGCAGGTTGAAGTCATCGTCCGTGGCGGTAACAACCACCAGCAGCAGCACCAGCACGCCCGCGGCCGCCAGCACGCGCGGCCGCAGTCTGGCGCGCACGCCGTAAAGTTTCTGCAGGCCCAGGTCAAACAGCAGGATGGCCATGACCAGCGTCACATTCGCCAGCACGTGCCCCAGCAGAAATGGCAGGTGGGGACGCAACACCAGCAGCAGCACCGTGACGATGACCAGCACAAACGCGGCAATCCACTCGCCGATGCCGCGGATGACGGACGGCACACTGCGGCGCAATGACACCAGGATGATCAGGATCACGACGCCCAACAGCGCGCTGATCACGACGATGGAGCGCGGGTCCAGGAAATTCACGGTGGGTTCAGTGCGGCAAGGCAACGGCGCGCCATCCAGTCAAGGACAGGGGCTTGCAGGATGCGCGGCGCATGCATCCTGTCCCGTCCGCAGGCATCAGACCAGCGGCGTGCGCGAGGAGATCCTGAATTCGCCCGAGACCTTGTCGTGCATGTCGGCCAGCTCACCCAGTAGGGCGGCCTGTCGCTCCATGGCATTGAGGAAGGCCTGGTTCGACAGCTCCGCGCAGCGGAATTTCGCCAGCTCGAGGATGCGGCCCGACAGGCGTTCCAGTTCGATGTGGATGGCGCGACTCGCAATCAGGTACTCGTCGGGTCTCATGTCTTGTCGTCGATGTCCGTGTGTGGCTACACAGCGAAGCGGGCTCGGAGGCCTCCCTTGCGCTTCCCGCGGGGAGTGTAGCGGGACACCGGCAACGCGAAGGGGCCGAAGACTCAGGGACTTCCCTTAGTCCGGCCCCACCCTGACACGAAATCGACAGCAGCCTGACGAAAGACTGACTGCGGACCGATCAGGTCTTGCCAAACACCATGCGGATGGCGAGCTGGTGCAGGTGTTCCCACGGTGCGGTGAGATCCTCGAGGATGCTGAAATGGTTGCGCCCCGGGATCGTCTCGCAGACCGGCACCACCTTCTTGCCCCAGGCCTGCTGGATCAGCTTGTTGTGGCGGATGAACTCGGCACTCTCGTCGGCGCCGGCCACAACATACAGCGCACCGCGCTTCGGTGCCGGCAGCAGCGCCGGACTGGCCAGCGCCACCTGCTCGGGCGTGAGGCGCAGCGAGTCCTTGAGGAACGGCGTCTGACGCACCGGCTCCAGGTCATAGAGGCCGGAGATCGACATCGCGTTCTTGACCAGGTCGGCTGGCAGCTTGCGGTCGTAGGCCGGCCAGACACAGTCCAGCATCATCGCGGCCAGGTGACCGCCCGCCGAGTGGCCCACCACGTGGATGCGCTCCGGGTCGCCACCGTACTTGCGGGCATTGCGGTACACCCAGGCCAGGGCCTTGACCATCTGCATGGTGATCTGGGGAATGGTCACGGCGGGGCACAGCGCATAGTTCGGGATGAACACGCAGCCGCCCAGATTCTTGAAGGCCGGCGCGATGAAGGAGTGCTGCGACTTGTCGAGCGAACGCCAGTAACCGCCGTGGATGAATACCACGACGGGCGAGCCGGGCTGGCTGCTGGGAAACACGTCCAGCGTCTCCATCGGGCCGTCGCCGTAGGCGATGTCGGTCTGGCAGGGATGGGCTTCGCGGGCGTCATCGGAAGCGTCGGCCCAGCGGGTGAAGTGCATGGCGTGCTCCGGCACCAGGGCGCGGTTGTTGTACATGCGGTCGAGCCAGGCGGGATCCCAGGTGGTCATGAATATCTCCAGATTGATGGCGCCCCGATCTTGTCACAAACCCGGGGTCTCCCTGCGGACAGCCCCGGCGGGCCCGGTCGGGCATTCGCGGTATTCTTCGTCCATGAACCTCCACGCCAAACTCCTTCAACGCGCTGCCGAAAACCGTCCGGTGCGCGTCGGCCTCATCGGGGCCGGCAAATTCGGCTCCATGTACCTGGCCCAGGTGCCGCGCACGCCAGGCGTGCAACTGGTCGCGATTGCCGACCTCTCGCCTGCCAATGCCCGGACCAACCTGGCGCGTGTGGGCTGGAAACCCGGACAGGCCGACGCCGCGAATTTCGACGAAGCCCTCAAGACCGGCACCACCTGGATCACCGAGGACTGGAAAGCGGTCGTGAGCCACCCGCAGATCGACATCGTCGTCGAGTGCACCGGCAACCCGATTGCCGCAGTCGACCACATCCTGGAGGCCTTCGCCCACGGCAAGCATGTGGTGAACGTCACCGTGGAAGCGGACGCCTTCTGCGGCCCGCTGCTGGCGCGCAAGGCCGTGCAGGCCGGCGTGGTGTACTCGCTGGCTTTCGGCGACCAGCCGGCGCTGATCTGCGACCTGGTGGACTGG
>DALYHW010000091.1:0-6215 GCA_031970695.1 Hylemonella sp. | reverse complement strand
CCGGGCGCGGCCACAAATGGCTGCCGCACTTCAGCGAGTCCACGCCCGAGACCGTCTGGGGCAACTACGGCCTCACACCCGAGCAGGCCGCGCGCGGCGGCCTCAACCCCAAGATGTTCAACAGCTTCCTCGACGGCTCCAAGCCCAGCATCGAGAGCACGGCCGTGGCCAATGCCACCGGCCTCACGGTGCCCAGCAACGGCCTGCTCTACCCGCCGGCCAGCGTGGAGGACATCCCCTACGTGACGCGCCCGAAAAGCGAGGGCGGCGTGCTGGAGCGCAAGGGCATGGTGGAGGTGATCTCCTCGCTCGAGACCGACGGCCGCAAGATCCCCTACGACATCCGTATGGGCGTGTGGGTGACGGTGGAGGCCGAGACCGAGTACATCAAGAACTGCTTCGAGGAGTACAACGCCCACACCGACCCCACGGGCCGCTACTTCACGCTCTACAAGCGCTGGCACCTGATCGGGCTGGAGGTGGGCGTGTCGGTGGCCAGCGTGGCCGTGCGCGGCGAACCCACGGGTGTGGCCACCTGCTGGAACGCCGACGTGGTGGCCACGGCCAAGCGCGACCTGCAGCCGGGCGAGATGCTCGACGGTGAGGGAGGCTACACCGTCTGGGGCAAGCTGCTGCCGGCAAGCACCTCGGCCAAACTCGGTGGCCTGCCCCTGGGCCTGGCCCACAACGTCAAGGTGGTGCGCCCCGTGAAGAAGGGCCAGAGCCTGAGCTGGGCCGACGTGGCCATGGACACGGGCACGCACGCCTACCAGGTGCGCCGTGAGATGGAACAGATGTTTGCGGGTGTCGCCAAATGAAGATCGCATTGCTGGGCACCGGCATGATGGGCTACCCCATGGCCCGCCGCCTGTGCGAGGCGGGCCATGAGGTGCACGTGTGGAACCGCACGCGCACCAAGGCCGAGGGCCTGTCCGCGGACGGCGCCACCGTGCATGACGAGGCGGCCGACGCGGTCCGCGGCGTGGAATTCGTCGTCACCATGCTGGAGCACGGCCCCATCGTCGAACAGGTGCTGTTCGGCGCCGGCGTGGCCGCGGCCATGAACCCCGGCACGGTGGTGATCGACATGTCGTCCATCAAGCCGGCCGAGGCGCGCGACCACGCGGAACGGCTGGGCGGCATGGGCGTCACGCACCTCGACGCGCCCGTGTCGGGCGGCACGCTGGGTGCCGAAGCAGGAACACTCGCCATCATGGCCGGCGGCAAGGCCACCACCTTCGAACGTGCCAGACCGGTGTTCGCACCGCTGGGTCGCGCCACCCTGGTGGGCCCCAGCGGCTCGGGGCAGCTGGCCAAGCTCGCCAACCAGATGATCGTGGGCATCACCATCGGCGCCGTGGCCGAAGCCCTGCTGCTATGCGAGAAAGGCGGCGCCGACCCGGCCAAGGTGAAAGAGGCCATCACCGGCGGTTTTGCCGACAGCCGCATCCTGCAAGTGCACGGTCAGCGCATGGTGGAGCGCGACTTCGCCCCGCGCGGCCGCATGACGGTCCAGCTGAAAGACATGCGCAATGCGCTGGACACGGCCGCCGGCCTGGGTTTAACGGCCCCGATCACGGGCCTGCTGGAGCAGCTCTACGCCGATGGCGTGGCCCACGGCTTCAGCGACCTGGACCAGGCCGGCCTGTTTGCGGAGCTGGCACGGCGCAACGGAATGCAGTGAACCGGTTCAGGCCGCCGGCGGTTCGCTGGTGTCCGCCTTGCTCTGCGCCAGCTCGGCCAGCATGTCGGATCCGTTGCGGATACGGTGCATGGTCTCGATCGGGACCGTCCAGACCATGCCGTCGCCGATCTGGCCCGTGCTGCAGATCATGATGATGGTGTTGCGGATCTCCTCCACCATCTCGTCATCCGCCAGCACGGTGACCATGATCTTGGGCGTGTAGTCGGTCAGTTCCTCGCGCACGGTGCGCTTGCCCACGGCCGCCGGTGCCGTGAAGCCCTCGGCCTTGAGCAGCGTGAGGCCCGGGAAGTTGGGAATGCCCCGCAGGGCCTCGCGCAGCAGCGGCAGGCGGTTGGGGCGGACGATGGCACGGATTTCTTTCATGTCATGACTCCTCGCGGGCCTCAGGCCTCGACTTCCTTTTCTTCAAACCAGCGGTACAGCACGGGCACCAGCAGCAGTGTGAGGCTGGTGGACGAGAACAGCCCGCCAATCACCACCACCGCCAGCGGGCGCGTCACTTCGGATCCTGGCCCCGTGGAAAACAGCATGGGAATGAGCGCCAGCAGCGCCACCATGGCCGTCATCATCACCGGACGGAAGCGGTGCGTGCAACCCTCCAGGATGGCCTGCTCGGTCGACAGGCCCGCCTCGCGCTGCTGGCGGATGAAACTCACCAGCACCACGCCGTTGAGCACGGCGATGCCCCAGAGGTTGATGAAACCCACCGCCGCCGGCACGCTGAGGTATTCCCCGCTGATCGCCAGCGCCACCAGCCCGCCGATCGCCGCCAGCGGCAGCACGGTAATGACCAGCGCCGCGTAGCGCACTGAGCTGAACAGCATGAACAGCAGGAAGAAGATGGCCGCAATCGTGAGCGGGATGATCAGCGAGAGCCGCTCGATGGCGCGTTCCATGTTCTCGAACTGCCCGCCCCAGGAGAGCTCGTAGCCGGGGGGCAAGGGCACACCGCGGGCAATCCGTGCCTGCGCCTCGGCAACAAAACCGCCCAGGTCGCGCCCCTGCACGTTCACACCCACGACCAGGCGGCGCTTGCCGCTCTCGCGGCTGACCTGGGCCGGGCCATCGCCCAGCGTGATGTGGGCCACGTCGCGCAGCGGCACGATGGCGCCGGTCGGGGCGCGCAACACCAGGTTGCCGATGGACTCGGCGCTGGAGCGGTAGGCGGCCGGCAGGCGCACCACCGTGTCGAAACGGCGTTCGCCCTCGTAGACCTGCGTGGCCACCTTGCCCTGCACGGCAATCTCGATCAGGGCGTTGACGTCCTCCACGTTGATGCCGTAGCGCGCGATGGCCGCGCGGTCGATGCGGATGGTGAGGTACTCCTGGCCGCTGACACGCTCCACGCGCAGGTCGTTGGCGCCGGGCGTGGCCATCAGCGCGGCCGCCACGGCGTCGCCAAGCTTGCGCAGCTGCTCCAGGTCGTCACCGAAGATCTTCACCGCCACCTGCGAGCGCACGCCGGAAACCATCTCGTCCACGCGCGCAGCGATCGGCTGGCTGATGGCGATCTCCACCCCCGGCAGGAACTTGAGCTTGTCGCGGATCTCGTTGGCGATGTCCTCCTGCTTGAGGCCGTCACGCCACTGGCTGCGGGGCTTGAGCATGACGATGGGGTCGGACTCGTGCGGCTGCCCCGGGTCGGCGGCGGACTCGCCGCGGCCCAGGCGCGAGACCACGGTCTGCACCTCGGGCACGGTCTTGATGGCCTGCATCGCCTGGGTCTCGAGCTTGACGGACTCCTCGATCGAGATCTTGGGCACACGCACGATCACCGGGGTGATGGAGCCCTCCTGCATCGTGGGGATGAAGGCCGTGCCCAGGAACGGCACCAGCGCAAAGCTGCCACCGAGCGCGAGGACGGCGCCGGCCAGCACCTTTTTCGGCTGCGCCAGCGCCCAGTGCAGCATGCGCAGGTAGGGGGCTTTCATCTTGCGCAGCAGCCAGGTGTCGTGCTCGGCGCCGCCCTTGAGGATGTAGCTGCACAGCATGGGGCTCATCGTGAAGCTCAGCACCAGCGAGATGGTGAGCGCGATGGCGATGGTCAGCGCCAGCGGCGCGAACATCTTGCCTTCCATGCCCTGCAAGCTCAGCAGCGGCAGGAACACGAGGATGATGATGCCCACGCCGTAAAGCACGGGCTTGCCCACCTCGCTGGCCGCCTCGAGGATCACCCGCGGACGCGACTTGCCGGCATTGAGCGGGTCGCCCAGGCGGGCAAAGGCGTTCTCCACCACCACCACCGCGCCGTCCACCATGAGGCCGATGGCGATGGCCAGCCCGCCCAGCGACATGAGGTTGGCCCCCAGGCCGATGCGGTTCATGACGAGGAATGTCAGCAGCGGCGTGAGGACGAGTGTGGCCACCACGATGATGCTGGAGCGCACATCCCCCAGGAAAACGAAGAGGATGATGACCACCAGCACAATGCCCTCGGCCAGCACCTTGGCCACGGTCTTCATCGCGGTGTTGACCAGTTCGGAGCGGTCGTAGAAGGGCACGATCTGCAGGCCGTCGGGCAGCATCTGCTTCTCGTTGATTTCCTGAACGCGCGCCTTGAGGCGCGTGACCACGTCACGCGCGTTGCCCCCGCGGATCATCTGCACGATGCCGGCCACGGCCTCGGTCTGGCCGTCCTTGATGATGGCGCCCTGGCGCACCTCGGAGCCGAAGGCCACTGTCGCCACGTCCTTCACGTAGACCGGCGTGCCCTGGAACTCCTTGAGCGCGATATTGCCCACGTCCTCCAGCGAAGCGATCAGGCCCACGCCGCGGATCAGGTACTGCTCGGCCAGCGCCGGCAGCACGCCGCCAGAGGAGTTGGCGTTGTTGCGTGCGATGGCCTCAAAGACCTGTTGCACGCTCAGCCCGTAGTAACGCAGGCGGTCCGGGTTGACTTTGACCTGGTACTGGCGGGCATAGCCGCCCTGGCTGTTGATATCGGCGACACCGGGCACCGAACGCAGCATCGGGCGTACCACCCAGTCCTGCACCTCGCGCCGGTAGCGCAGCTCCTCCTCGCTCAGCGGCTTGAGGCGGCCATTCGCGTCGCGGTCACCCGCACGCTCCAGCGTGTACTGGTAGACCTCACCCAGACCGGTGGAGACAGGCCCGAGCACCGGGGTGATGCCCGTCGGCAGACGCTGCGCCACCTCGACCAGCCGCTCGAGCACGAGCTGGCGGGCAAAGTAGACGTCGGTCTTGTCGGTAAACACGAGGGTGATGAGCGAGACGCCATTGCGGTTGAGCGAGCGCATCTCCACGAGGCCGGGCAGGCCGGTCATGGCAATCTCGATCGGCACGGTGATGAATCGCTCCACCTCGGTGGGCGGGCGGCCCGGCGCCTCAGTCGCCACCTGCACCTGCACATTGGTCACGTCCGGAAAGGCGTCGACCGACAGGCGCTTGACGGCAAACAGGCCCGCCACCAGCAACACCACGCTGATGACCGCCACCAGGATGCGCTCCTTGAGCGACCAGCGGATCAGGGCCGCAATCATGACTTGCCTCCACCACCAGGCACAGCGGCGCTGCCGGTCAGCAGGCGCTGGGCCCGTTCATTGTTGAGGTGGAAACCACCTTCGGTCACGATGATGGCGCCAGCGTCCAGCCCGCGCAGCACGGGGCGCAACTTGCCCGTCGCGGGCGCGAGTTCCACCGGCACCAGGCGGAAGGTGCCCGGCTCGACCTGCACGAATACGTGGTCACGGTCGTTTTCCCGCACCACGGCCGACTCCGGCACCACCGTCATCTGGCGCGGCGCGCCGGCAATACGCAGTGTGGCCAGCATCTGCGGCTTGAGCTCGCGCTGGCGGTTATCAACTTCGGTGCGGATCGCCACGGTACGCGTCTCGGGCTGGATCGTGTCGCTGACGAACACCACCTTGCCGCTGAGCTTGCGCTCGATGGCGGGCACCTCAATCTCGACGGTCTGGCCGCGCTGCACGGAGCGCGCGGCCTGCTCGGGCAATGCACCCACCACCCAGACCTTGGAGAGGTCGGCCACGACAAAGAGCTGGTCACCCGGCTGCACCACCTGGCCCTGGCTGACCTTGCGGTCGATGACGACGCCGCCCAGGCGGGCGATCACGCCGGCCTCGGAGTGCAGGCTGCCCTGGGTGCGCAGACGCTCGATGGCTTCGGCCGGCAGGCCGATCAGGCGCAACTGGTCCTCGGCGGCGCGCTTTTCGGCACGCGCGATGGCCAGTTCGGATTCACGACGCTGCACCTCGGCCGAGCCAATCACATCGGCCTGGATCAGCTGGCGTGCACGCTCCACGGCGCGCTCGGCCAGCGCCAGGCTCGCCTGCGCCCGCAGGTAGGCCAGCTGCGAGGTGGTGAGTTCGGGGCTGCTCACCTGGGCCAGCATCTGTCCCGCGCGAACGCTGTCGCCAAGTTCGGCCAGCACCTGGGTGACGCGGCCGGTCACGGTCGCACCGATGCGGCTGACCAGTCGCTCGTTGGCCTCGATGCGGCCCGTGTGCTCCTGCACCAGCGCTACTGCGGCCGT
>DALYHW010000090.1:0-10858 GCA_031970695.1 Hylemonella sp. | reverse complement strand
CCGGGCCGTTCACACTGGCGACGCCCGAGCAGGCCTGGATATTCCAGTTGTATGACCGCGGCTGCAGCAGCGCTGTGGCCGAGTTACTCGCCAACGACCGGCTCATCAAGGCCGGCTTCGGGCTGGGTGATGACCGCAAGCGCATCGTTACCAAACTTGGCGTCGAACCCGCCGGCGTGCTGGAACTCAACACGGTGTTTCGCGAACGCGGCTACCGCAAGGATATGGGGGTCAAAGCCGCTGTGGCCGTGCTGTTCAACCGCCGTTTCCTGAAATCGAAAAAGGCGGCCACCTCAAACTGGTCTGCACCCCAGCTGACACCCGCACAACTGCTTTACGCCGCCAACGATGCCTGGGCCGCTATCCGGGTCTTCCATGCCCTGGGGCTGGGCGACAAACGCTAGGAGCGATGCCGCGGCCGGCTCAGCGGCCGGAACATCCACAGGCCCACCATCGGCCCGAGGCCCAGCAGAGGCAGCAGCATCGCCAGCGGCACCGTCTGCAGCGCAGCCACGAAGAGTTCGATGCTCAGCACGGAAATGGCAAAGCCCAGGCAGTTCACGAAGGTCAGCACGCTGCCCACCACGGCCGGCGGCGCGTTCTGCGCGGTGAGCGTGGAGAACTGGGGCGAGTCACCCGACACCGTAAGCCCCCAGACCAGCAACCACGCCAGGAAGATGGCGGCGGGCGCGTGCAGCATGACCGGCGCCAGCAGACAGCAGGTGCCACTGGTAGCCAGTTGCCACTGGGCGACCCGCGCACTGCCCCAGCGACGCACCAGCAGGCCACCCGCGGCGCAGCCGAAAAAGCCTGCCGCGATCACGAAGAACGAGACCCCGCTCTGCAGCGCCCCCGTCCAGCGCAGGCCCACGATCAGCGGCACGAGCACGAAGAAGGTATACAGCTCCCACATGTGGCCGAAGTAGCCGAAGACCGAGGCGCGCAAGCGCCCGTCGCGCCAGATCAGCCGCAAGGCCGCCGGCGTGATGCGCGATCCGCGCTGCAGCCAGGGGCTGTCGGGCACCAGCAGCCCGGTGGCCAGGCCGCCCAGCGCGGCCAGCAGGGACACACCGAGCACCACATGCTGCCAAGGGGGCAGTGCACCGGCCACCGAGTCCTCGCCCACCAGGGCACGCAGGCCGTGCGGCAGCGCGGTGCCGAGCACCAGCGCCCCGATCAACACCCCCATGACCGCGCCCAGGCGCTCGCGGTACCAGCTGGCCGCGATCTTCATGCCCACGGGATAGACACCGGCAAGCAGAAAGCCGACCGCAAAGCGCAGCACCACCAGCGCGCCCAGGCTGCCGGCGGCCCAGACCGTGGCCGCGTTGGCCAGCGCGCCCAGCAGGGCGCAGGCCATGAAGACCCGCGACGGTGAGAACCGGTCAGCCACCATCAGCAACGCAAAGGTCAGGGTACCGGCCACGAAGCCCAGTTGCACCGCCGACGTCAGCGTTCCCACGGCCGTGGCCGGCAGGCCCCAGGCCTGCTGCAGGTCAGGCATGACCGCGTTCACGGCGAACCAGAGCGAGGTGCCGGCAAACTGCGAGAGCACGATCAGTGGCAGCACCCGCTGCGGGACGCGACCGGATGTCACACCGCGTCCCCAGCCGGCCGCAGTTCGTAGCAGCCGTCACCCATGCCGCGCAGCGGGCCGTAGACGGCCGTGATGGCGGCGCTCTCGGCCAACTGCCACTGCTCGGCGATGGCGCGCTCGGCGTCCGTCAGCGCCTCGAGGTTGGGTGGATCGCCATAGGCCGCGGCAATACGCTGGTAGGCCTGGTAGACCGGCAGCACGAGGTCCGGGTCGCCCAGCGTGTCTTCCAGCACCTGCCGGAAACGCTTTTGCGCCGCACGCTGCTGGGCCTCGCTTACCCCTTCCGCGTCGTAAAGCTTGATCGTGTAGTCCGTCGTCATGAGGGTGAGCTTAACTTGTGTACAGTGCTCATCCGGAACCCATCACACGCACCCATGGCAAAACAGAGCGAGTGGCCAGCCAAGATGCTGGCCGTCATCAAGACCGGCAACACGGCCGCGGCGATTGCACAGATCAAGGTCGCACCGAGCGTGAAAGACCTCCGCCAGCTGCAGGCCGCCATCGACAAGGCCCAGCTCAAGGGCCGCTGGCGCGAACTGGACATTGCCATCGAGGAAAACATGGCCTTGCTCGCCGCGCCGAGGCTGCATCGCTCGCCCTGACGGACCGCGCCGGTACCCTCCCCCGGCGTCGCAGTCCGGGCTACATCACGCGCGGCTTGTGACGCGGCGGCTCGCGGCGGGGGTGCTCCGGTTCCGCAGGTGCGGGCGTCGCTGCGCGGATGGCCTCCAGCTTCAGGCGGGCCTGGTGCAGCAACTCGTTGAACTCACGGGCACTACGGTAGGCCGATGCGTGCGAGCTGTTGGCCAGCGTGCGCCCCATGCGCTGGATCACGGTGAGCAGCATCGACAGGTCTTCGAGACTGTCGTTGCGCTCCAGGCTGTCCTTGTCCATGGTGTCCTCCCTGTTGGCAAGCCAGACCGCATCCTAGGGCCTGCCGTCCCATTTGGCCACCCCCGGCGTCGCAGTGGCGCCGCTAGAGCCTGGCGGCCAGTCGGGCGGCCTGGTCGATAGCGCGCTTGGCGTCGAGCTCTCCCGCCTCCAGCGCGCCGCCAATGAGGTGCACGGGACGGCCCTGCGCCTGCAACTCGTCGGCCAGCGCGCGCTGCGGCAACTGGCCCGCGCACAGCACGATGGTGTCGCAGGGAATCCAGGTCGGGTTCTCGCGGTCCTTGCCGTAGCTGACCAGCAGTCCGTCATCGCCGATGCGCTCGTAGTTGACGCCGCCAATCATTCGCACCTGTTTCATCTTGAGCGCGGCCCGATGGATCCAGCCCGTGGTTTTGCCCAGCCCGTCGCCCAGCTTGCCGCTCTTGCGCTGCAACAGCGTTACCTGCCGGGCCGGCGGCGTGGCCTGGGGACCTTCGGGACGCAAGCCGCCCGGGGCCAGGGCCGGATCCGTCACACCCCACTCGGCCTGCCAGGCCGGCAGGTCCAGCGTGGTCGAATGTCCCTCGGCCACCAGGAACTCGGCCACGTCAAATCCGATGCCGCCCGCGCCGATGATGGCCACGCGCTGCCCCACGGGCTTCCTGTGGCGCAACACGTCGATGTAGCCCAGCACCTTGGGGTGCTCCTGGCCCGGGATCCGGGGATCGCGCGGCGTCACACCCGTGGCGATGACGACCTCGTCGTAGCCCTGCAGGTCCGCGGCGCGCACCGGCGTGTTCAGGTGCAGCTGCACGCCAGTGGTCTCGATGCGGCGGCGCAGGTAGCGCAGCATCTCGTGGAATTCTTCCTTGCCCGGCACTGCCTTGGCCATGTTCAGCTGGCCGCCGACCTCGGCCCCCGCGTCAAACAGGTGCACCGCGTGCCCGCGCTCGGCCGCCACGGTGGCCGCCGTCACGCCGGCCGGTCCCGCACCGACGACGGCGATGCGCTTGCGCTGGATGACCGGCCGGTAGACCAGTTCGGTTTCGTGGCAGGCGCGCGGATTCACCAGGCAGCTCGTGAGCTTGTTGACAAAGATGTGGTCCAGGCAGGCCTGGTTGCAGGCGATGCAGGTATTGATCTCGTCCGAGCGCCCCCGCGCCGCCTTGTTGACGAAAGCCGGGTCCGCCAGCAGCGGACGCGCGAGCGACACCATGTCGGCACACCCCTCGGCCAGCACCTGTTCCGCCACTTCCGGCGTGTTGATCCGGTTGGAAGTAACCAGCGGGGTCTGGATGCCCGCGGCGGCGAACTCGGCCTTCATCTTCTTCGTCACCCACGCGAAAGCCGCACGCGGCACGCTCGTGGCGATGGTGGGTACGCGGGCCTCGTGCCAGCCGATGCCGGTGTTGATGATGCTCGCCCCTCCCTGTGCCACGGCCTTGCCCAGGGTCACGATCTCGTCCCAGGCGCTGCCGCCGGGCACCAGGTCGATCATCGAGAGCCGGTAGATGAGGATGAAGTCCGGTCCCACGGCTTCGCGCGTGCGTTGCACGATCTCCAGCGGCAGGCGCATGCGCTGGCTGTAGCCACCACCCCATTCATCGTCGCGATGGTTGGTGTGTTGCGCCAGGAACTGGTTGATGAAGTACCCTTCCGAGCCCATGATCTCGACGCCGTCGTAGCCGGCCTCGCGCGCCTTGACGGCGCAGTTCACGAAGGCGCGAATCTGCCGCTCCACGCCGCGCGCGGAAAGCTCAAAGGGCTTGAATGGAGAGATCGGCGACTTGATGGCCGACGGCGCCACCGCCAGCGGGTGGTAGGCATAGCGCCCCGTATGCAGGATCTGCAGCGCGATCTTGCCGCCGGCTTCATGCACGGCACGCGTCACCACCTGGTGCCGGCGTGCCGCCCCCGACGTGGACAAGGTCCCTGCAAACGGCTTGGCCCAGCCCGCGATATTGGGGGCGAAGCCCCCCGTCACCATCAGGCCGACGCCGCCCTCCGCACGCTCGCGGAAGTAGGCCGCCAGCCGGCTCAGGTCGCGGCCCTCCTCCAGGCCCGTGTGCATGGAGCCCATGAGGACACGGTTCTTCAGCCGGGTGAAGCCGAGGTCCAGCGGCGCGAGCAGGTGCGGATACATGCGGCGCGCGGCTTAGAGAGACCGTCCCAGGCGCGCGACGCCTTCGCGGATCTTGTCCAGGCCCACAGTCGCAAAGCTCAGGCGCAGCGTGGCCACATCGGGATTCGTGGCAAAGAACGGAGCGCCCGGAACAAAAGCCACGCCCTGGTCAATGGCGCGCCTGGCGAACTCGTTGGCGTCGGCCAGCTTGCCGCCCGCACCCGTGAGGCGCGCCCAGAAGAACAGGCCGCCCCCGGGCTGGGTGAAGCTGATCGCATCACCCAGTTCCTGTTTCAGGCATTCACCCATGGTCCGGGCACGCTCGGCGTACACCTCGCGCACGTGCGCCAGCGTGGCGGGCATGCGACCGGCCTTGAGGTATTGCGCGGCCGTTGCCTGGGCAAAGGTGCTGGTGTGGGCGTCGCTGAACTGCTTGCACATGGTGGCCTTGGCCAGCAGCGCGGCCGGCGCGATCATCCAGCCCACGCGCAGGCCGGGGCTGAGCACCTTGCTGAGCGAGCCGCAGTGGACCAGCCAGTCACGGCTGCCCGGCACCTGTGCCGTGAGCGCCATCAGGCTGGCCGGCGGCGCCTCGCCGAAGTAAAGGTCGCCATAGGGATCGTCCTCGATCACCACGGTCTGCGTCTTCACCGCGAGTTCAAGGATGCGTTTGCGACGCTCCAGACTGAGCGTGGCGCCGCTGGGGTTGCCGAAGGTGGGAATCAGGTAGACAAAACGCGGCTTGTGCTCGGCAATCAGTTGCTCCAGCCGCTCCACCTGCACCCCCTGCGCATCGATGGGCGCGCCGATGACCTGGGCGCCATACAGGCGGAAACACTGGATGGTGGCCAGGAACGTGGGGGCCTCGACGATGACCTTGGCACCGGGATCCACCAGGGTCTTGCCGATCAGGTCGAGTGCCTGCTGGCTGCCGGTGGTGACGATCAGGCCGTCCGCTGCGACCTGCACGCCCTTGCTGCCCATGAAGGCCGCCAGCTGCTCGCGCAGCGGGTTGTAGCCTTCGGTGGCGCCGTACTGCAGCGCCCCGCCCGGCTCCTCGGCCAGCGCCTTCATCGAGGCCTCGCGGATGCCGTCCACGTCGAACATGGCGCTGTCGGGAAAGCCGCCGGCAAACGAAATGATGCCGGGCTTGCCCAGCAGCTTGAAGAGTTCGCGGATGGCGGAGGTTTCGACGTTGTTGAGGCGTTCGGCGAATTGCATGACGGAATCGGGGGATGGCAAAACCCCGATTCTCCGTCAAACCCGCTCGCCCTTCAGCGTGGCAGCGGCAGCGGCTTGCCTTCGGCGGTATCGGGGGGCGCCACGCCCAGCCATTGCGCCACGGTGGGGGCGATGTCCACCATGTCCACACGCTCATCGACCCGACCCGGCTTCACCCAGCGCGGCCCCCAGGCCAGGATGGGCACATTGGTGTCGTAGGGGTAAGGTGAGCCATGGGTGGCGATGGCCGAGCTGGACTGGAACATCCAGTAGGGCTTGACGATGTACTGCACGTCGCCCGACACCTCGGCGTTCCACGCGCGCTGCGCGGCACTGAAAAACGGCGCGTCGAAGCGGCTGCCGCTGGCCAGCTCGTCGCGGGTATAGGCCGCGGCGATGCCGGGCTCCTCCAGGAGGAGTTCGCGCGCTGTCTCGGCCACCTCGTCGGGATCGACCCGCTGTTGCGCGATCAACTGCTTGTTCAGCAGCAGCGAGGAGCCCGAGAAGCTGACCCATTTGCCGGCGCCGAACTCCTCCTCGAGCCCGCTGTTGATGCGCGTCAGCAACTGGCTGCCCACGATACGGCCCGACCGCAGC
This sequence comes from Hylemonella sp., assembly GCA_031970695.1. Taxonomy (GTDB): domain Bacteria; phylum Pseudomonadota; class Gammaproteobacteria; order Burkholderiales; family Burkholderiaceae_C; genus Hylemonella. Next base: position 4,451 of record DALYHW010000090.1, on the reverse strand, counting down.
CCCTGGCGCGCGGTGAACTCGGGCGCCGGCATGAAGCCGTGGTCCGCCGTGAGCATGGCGACGTAGTTATCCCGTCCCACGGTGCGGTCCAGGTCACGGAAAAAGTCCTGCAGCATCCGGTCGAGCTGCAGCAGGTGGTCGTGCGAGAAACGCGACTCCGCGCTGAAGCGGTGGTTGATGTAGTCGTGCGCCGAGAGGCTGATGGACAGGATGTCCGGAACGTTGTCCTGGCCCAGGCCCTCGCCGGCGACGGCCGCTCGCGCAAAGTCGAGCGTCAACTGGTCGGCAAAAGGGCTGCGCAGCAACTGGCTGTAATAGGCCGGGCCCGGCGCCTCGTCGGCCGGCGCGCCCATCATCATGGGCAGGGCGGCGGCCTTCTGACCGTACCAGGGCTGGCGGTCGGGCAGCGAGCGCTCGTAGGCGGCCTCGGGCAGCAGCGGCTTCCATTCCTTCTTGAACCACTGGTCAGCCGGCTTGCGTGCATTGAATGCCGTGACCCACGCCGGGTGCTGCGCCATGTAATAGGTGCTGCTGGCAAACTGCCCCGTGCCACTCATGTACATGTAAGCCGTGCCGCTCTGGCCCGCGGGCAGGATGGCGCCACGATCCTTGCCCGAGATCCCGATCACCTTGGCACGCGGATCGGCGCGCCGCAGCATGTCGCCCACGGTCTGCACCTTCAGGTTTTTCGGGCTGGTGCCGTCCAGTGGCTGGGTCTTGTGGCCGATGTAGGTGGCGCCCGTGTCTCCCGTGCAGTATTCGGGCGCGCCGGTCAGGGCATCCCGCCACTCGTTGGCGATGATGCCGTGCTGCCGAGGCGATGCGCCGCTCAGCACCGTGGCATGGCCTGCGGCGGTGACCGTGAAGGCGTGGCCGTAGTGCGCCTGCGTGAACCAGGCCCCGCGCTCCAGGAAACGCGCCAGCCCATCCGCTGCGAGCTGGTCGCGGTAAGCGAGTATCTGCCGCTGCGGCAGCCCGTCGATCACGAAAAAAACGAGCAGTCGTGGCCGCGTGGACGCCGCGAGGACACGATCCGGCGCGGGCGCGGCCGGCGCCGCTGCCGTGGGCGCAGCGGCAGCGGCAGCCGGGCTCGTGGCCGGAGCACCTGCGGGCAGCGACTGGCAACCTGCCAGCACGACGGCCAGCAAGCCGCACAGGCGCCAGGGCAGGACAAGCGACAAGGCACGGAAGTTCATCATCGGCGTGGTGGGGGTGGGATCAGGCAATGGCGGCGATCATCCCACGAAATCGGGGCTCGCCGAAGGCGCGTGCGGCTGGTACACAATCGGGCCTGTAACCGGAAATTTCCGTCTTGCCCGTGGCGTGGGTTCGGCCCCACACTGGCAACTGCCTGCGAACCGAGGATGCCTCCATGTCCGATCTTTCCGCCTTCTTCCAGTCCGTCAAGCTGCCGGTCATGCCGGAGGTGGCGCACGCGCTGATCCGCTCCCTGCACGACGAGGATGTGACGATTGCCCAGGTCCGCGACCTGATCGCCAAGGATCCGGTGCTCACCGCCAAGGTGCTGCGCGCCGCCAACAGCGCCGCCATGGGCCTGCGCCGCGAAGTCAGCTCACTGGACGCCGCCATTGCCATGGTGGGCATGTCCCAGGTCCGGACGCTGGCGCTCACGGCCTGCATGAACGTCGCTTTCCCCGCGGTCCCTGGCCTGGACCGCACCGAGTTCTGGCGCAACTGCATGTCTTGTGCGGGTTACAGCCAGTGGCTGGCCGGTGGCATCGGACTGGACACCCAGCAGGCCTGGCTCACCGGCATGATGCTGCGCCTGGGTGAGCTCCTGATCGTGCAGGTAAGGCCTGAGACGCTGACCCAGATCGAGCGTGAGCCGCAGATCCCCGGTGACCGCTGGGCCCGCGAACAGCAGGTGCTGGGCTTCACCGAAGCACAGGTCACGGCCGAACTGGCGCACCGCTGGCATTTCCCTGCCGCCATCGTGCGTGGGCTCAACACCGCGTCGGCCCCGCTGGCCAGCCAGCCGCTATCGCAGCTCGGCGGCGTGCTGCACCTGGCCAGCCGCCTGGCCGACATGGCGTTCAGCGAACCCGAGATCGTGGATGCGTTGCCGCAGGACGTGATCGCGGCGCTGGACCTCAACCTCGACTGGATGCGCAACAAGCTGCCGGCGCGTGACAGCTTTTTTGACATCTCGGCGCTCTGAGCGGCCGCCCCGCCCACCGTTTCAACGCATGACCCCGCAAGCCATCGCCGCCTTCTTCGCCACGCTCAAGGCCGCCAATCCGCAACCCGTCACCGAACTCGAATACACCTCGGTCTTCGAACTGCTCACCGCCGTACTGCTGTCGGCCCAGGCCACCGACGTGGGCGTGAACAAGGCCACGCGCAAGCTTTTTCCCGTGGCCAACACACCCCGGAAGATCCTGGACCTGGGCCTCGAAGGGCTGGAGGAATACATCAAGACCATCGGCCTGTACCGCAGCAAGGCCCGGCACCTGATGGAGACCTGCCGCATCCTGGTGGCGCAGCACGGCGGCGAGGTACCGCGCAGCCGCGAAGCGCTGGAGGCCCTGCCCGGCGTGGGTCGCAAGACCGCCAACGTGGTGCTCAACAGCGCCTTCGGCGAACCCACCATGGCGGTCGACACGCACATCTTCCGGGTCAGCAACCGCACCGGCCTGGCCCCGGGCAAGAACCCCTATGAGGTCGAGATGAAGCTGCTGCAGCGCGTACCGGACGAATACCGCGTCGACGCGCACCACTGGCTCATCCTGCACGGACGGTACGTCTGCCAGGCCCGTACGCCGCAGTGCTGGCAGTGCCGCGTGGCGGCGTACTGCGATTTCAAGCCCAAGACCCCGGCGCCCTGAGGCGCCTCAGGGGTGCAGGAGTGCGTCCAGCACGCCAGGCTGGAAGTGCTGTTCGACAAAGCCTGCCAGCCCGTCGAACACAGAATCCAGCGTCGGTACCGCCGTCGTCCCGGCCCTGCCGAACAGGGCCTGCAGCACCACCGGATCCTCGAACAGGCCATGCAGGTACAGGCCCAGCACGTTGCCAGTGGCGTCCTGCCAGGCCAGGCCAGGCACGAGTTCACGCGCCACGTTACCGGCCGCAGCCATGGCCGGGTGCTGGGCAGTCTGCCCGTGGTGTATCTCGTAGCCGCTGACGGTAACACCAGCCAGCGCCGCCCACGCGCCAGCGGCGGGCGGGTGGATGCAGAACTCGGTCGCGGGCGCCTTGGCGGCGAAGCGGACGCTGAACTCGCGCCCGCGCGTGTGGCGCACGGTCTTGGCGGGTTCGAAGGCCGTCACCAACGGCAGCAGGCCCAGGCCGGGCGCATTGCCGTCGATGCCGTGGGCGTCGATCAGGGCCTCGCCCAGCATCTGCAGGCCGCCGCAGATGCCCAGCACGGCCCCGCCACGCTGGGCATGTGCGGCGATGGCGCGGTCCAGACCCTGTGCCCGCAGCCAGGCCAGGTCGCCGCTGGTGTGCTTGGAGCCCGGCAGGACGACCCAGTCCGCACCCTGCAGTTCGGCCGGGCTGCGCACCCAGCGCAGGCGCACGCCCGGCACGTTTTTAAGCGGCTGGAATTCATCCAGGTTGCTGATGCGCGGGTAGGCCACCACGGCCACCGACGTCACGACCTCGCCTGCACCGGTGTGGCGATCATCGAAGATGCCGTCCTCCTCGGGCAGGCCATGCTGCCACCACATGGGCAGCGTGGCCACAGTCGGTACGCCGGTTTTCTCCTGCAGCAGCGCGGGCGCCGGCGCCAGCAAGGTGGCGTCGCCACGGAATTTGTTCAGCACGAATCCGCGGATCAGGGCACGGTCGGCCGCGGGCAGCAGGGCCCAGGTGCCGTACAGGTGCGCGAAGGCGCCGCCGCGGTCGATGTCGGTCACCAGCAGACACGCAGCCCGGGCATGGCGCGCCACGCGCAAGTTGACGATGTCGCTGTCCATCAGGTTGATCTCGGCCGGTGAGCCCGCGCCTTCGATCACCACCACGTCGTTCTCGGCCATCAGCTCGTCCAGTGCGCGTGCCACGACTGGCCAGACACGTTCGCTGCGGCCGCGCCAGGGCGTGCGCGTCAGCGCGTCGTCGACCTGGCCCATGAGCACGACCTGGCTGTGCGTGTCGCGCTCGGGCTTGAGCAGCAACGGGTTCATGCGCACGTCCGGCTCGGCGCGCGCGGACAGGGCCTGGAAATACTGCGCGCTGCCGATCTCGCCGCCTGCGACCACCCGCGCGTTGTTGCTCATGTTCTGCGCCTTGAAGGGCGCCACCTTGAAGCCTTGCCGCGCATAGTGGCGGCAAAGCGCGGTGGCCAGCCAGCTTTTGCCGGCGCCACTGGTCGTACCCAGCACCATGACGGCACGCGCCGTCATGCCGGCACCCCGCGCATGACCGGGGCCTGGAAATCAGTCCGTGGAACGCCGTGGAACCGGCTTTGCCGGGCCACTGGCGTTGCCCCC
>DALYHW010000089.1:0-10918 GCA_031970695.1 Hylemonella sp. | reverse complement strand
CCGGCCCGGGCCGGCGCGCAGATCGAGGAGCCGCTGGCGGATTCGGTGCGCACGGCTTTGAGTGCCGCGATCGCAAATCATGCGCCCCCGGTTCCGGAATTTTCTGACACCGAGTCGCGCCTGGCGTATTTGCGCTGGCTGGGTGCGATGAGTGAGCGGCTCAAGCAGAAGAAGCCCGAGTGGCCGGCGCGGCGCGACTTTCTGCAGACCGTCTGGTACGAGAGCAAGCGGTCTGGACTGGACACCGCCCTCGTACTCGGCCTGATCCAGGTGGAGAGCAATTTCCGCAAGTTCGCCATCTCCAGGGTCGGCGCGCGGGGCTATATGCAGGTCATGCCCTTCTGGGTGCGGTTGATCGGTGATGGTGACGCGAGCCGACTCTTCCATGTGCAGACCAACCTGCGTTTTGGCTGTGTCATCCTGCGGCATTACCTCGAGCGCGAGCGTGGTGACCTGTTCATGGCGCTGGGGCGCTACAACGGCTCACGCGGCAAACCGCAATACCCCAACGCGGTACTGGCGGCCCGGCGGCAGTGGGAGTTCACTGGATGAAGCCGACTGCTGTTTTCCTGCCCGTCGCGCGCGGCAGATCCGCGGGCTGAATCTCTCCGCGGCCGGCCAGCCGCGCATTGCCAAAGCCAGTCATCAGGGCCCGCCGCATCTCGCGGGGCGCCAGTTCGGCCAGCTGGTCCAGTACATCGTCCGCGGCCTCCGGCTCGAAATGTTCGCCCCAGCCATGCTCCGCGCGTATCGACTGATACAGGCGACGGGCAATTGCGCGGGATTGGTCGGGAGTGGGTACGGGGACCTCGAAGACATTCATCCGGTTCAGGATGGGCTCCGGAATGCCGCGCGCATCGTTGGCGGTGGTGATCCAGATCACCTGGCTGGCGTCGATGCTGACCTCGGCGAACTCGTCCACAAAATTCTGTGCCGTATCGTGTTCCAGCAGGCTGTAGAGCGCCCCCAGGGGGTCGTACTGCGCGTCGCTGCTGGCCTTGTCGATCTCGTCGACCACGATCACGGGATTGGCGTACTGACCATCGACCAGGGCCTCGAACACCTTGCCGGGCCTGGAGCCCTTCCATTGCGAGGAGGAGCCCGACAGCAGCCAGCCGGCAGTCATCGAACTCATGGGCACCAGACTCATGCCCGTGCCGAGCAATGCAGCAAGCTGGCGTGCGAAATGCGTCTTGCCGATGCCCGGCGGCCCGAGCAGGAGCATGGGTGTGACCTCCAGCCCGTCACGGCAGTCCTGGCTCAGCGCAACGTGGCGCTTGACATCGTCGAGTACCTCCGTGAAATTGGGCAGGTCGTCATAGAGTGCTCCCATCTCCGGTACGCCCGAAGGCTTGACCTGGAAACGCTCGGGGCCGCGCTCCAGCATGCGCTGGTAGGTGCTGCGCAGGCTTTCGTGTTCGCGTTCGTTGAGTTTGGCCAGCTTGCGCTCCACCTCGCCCGGCTGGAACACATTGCGTATGCGCGCAATCGGCAGGCGGAACGGGTGATGCTGCGGCACCAGTGAATGCGACTCCATCTTTGACTCCAGGCGTGAGCGCCACGCGCTTGAAATTATTCAAGCACAAGCGGGGCCGGTACTCAAGATGGTGATGTCCCGGACTCTGGCGCCGCGTCGCACTTTTCCGACATCCGCTGCCACCAAGAAAAAGCCACCGGCAGCGCGTGGCTGGCGGTGGCCGGGGGGAGTGGTTGGTCGGTCAGGCGCCGCCCAGCACCTTTTGCAGCTCACCGTTCTCGTACATCTCCATCATGATGTCGGAGCCGCCAATGAACTCGCCCTTCACGTAGAGCTGGGGAATCGTGGGCCAGTTGCTGTATTCCTTGATGCCCTGGCGGATGGCATCGTCTTCCAGCACGTTGACCGTCTTGACATTCTTCGGATCCACGCCGCAGGCCTTGAGGATCTGCACGGCGCGGCCGGAGAAGCCGCACATGGGAAAGCTCGCGCTGCCCTTCATGAACAGCAGGATGTCGTTGTGCTTGACCAGATCGTCGATGCGTTGTTGGGTGTCGCTCATATTGGGTATCCTTGAACCTGAATCCCGCAATTATTTCATTTCCGGCCCGAGGCCGCTGAGGATGCCCCCACCATGAAGATTGAGAAGAATACCGCCGTGACCCTGCGCTACCGAATCACCGACCTCGCAGGCAAGGTGCTGGAAGACGGCAAGGAGCCGACCGCTTACCTGCACGGTGGCTACGGCAACACCTTCCCCAGGGTGGAGGCGGTCCTGGAGGGGCAGGAAAAGGGCTTCCAGACCACGCTTGAATTGCAGCCGGCGGATGCCTTTGGCGAGCGTGACGAAAGCCTGGTGCGCACCATTCCCAAAACCCAGTTTCCGCCCGGGGTCAAGGTGGGCGGGCAGCTCGAGGGGCGCAGCGATGACGGCCACATGCAGGTCTTCACCGTCGTGAAGATCAAGGGTCCCGAGGTGCACCTCGATGGCAATCACCCGCTGGCTGGCCAGGCCCTGCGCCTGAGCCTCACCGTGCTGGATGTGCGCGCGGCCAGCCCTGAGGAGATTGCGCACGGGCACGTGCACGGGGCGCACGGCCACCACCACTGAGGCCGGGGTCCAGGTGGTTGATCTGCCGAGATCAGCCACCCATAATGGCCTGCACGCAGAGGAGGCAGGCCGATGAGCAAGCTCTATGTCGCCGATGATCCGCACGTCGGCCGGGTGGAATACCGGGATCGCAAGCGTTTCTGGTGGTCCCTGTCCGTGGTCTATCCGCTGTTGCCATTTGCCGGCATGGCGGCGCATGCGTGGACCGGCCAGCAGATCGCGCTGGGACTGCCCTTGCTCATCAGCTACGGCCTGATGCCCTTGCTGGACTCCCTGATTGGCGAGGATGGCAACAACCCGCCGGAAGCCGTGGTGCCGCAGCTGGAACAGGATCGCTACTACCGATGGCTGACCTGGGCCACCGTCCCCCTGCATTTTGTGGCGCTGATCGGTTGCGCCTGGTGGGTCGGGACGCGGGATCTGGCCTGGTGGGCGGTGCTCATGATGGCCTACATCGCGGGTACCGATTCAGGCCTGGGCATCAACACCGGCCACGAGCTGGGGCACAAGTACACGAAGATGGAGCAGTGGCTGGCCCGTCTGGTGCTGGCCGTGCCGGCCTACGGGCACTTCACGGTGGAGCACGGCCGGGGACACCACCGCTGGGTGTCGACGCCCGAGGACCATGCCAGCGCCCGCATGGGCGAGAGCATCTACCACTTTGCCCTGCGCGAGTTGCCCGGCGGGATCCGGCGCGCCTGGCAGCTGGAAAAGGAGCGACTGCAGAAGGAAGGGCGACCGGTCTGGGGGCCACGCAATACCCTGTTGCAGTCTTATGCGGTCACCGCCGTTCTGCAACTGGGGCTGGTCGCCGCGTTTGGCTGGATCATGCTGCCATTCCTGGCGGTACACAATGTGGTGGCCTGGTGGCAGTTGACCTCGGCCAACTACGTGGAGCACTATGGCCTGTTGCGGGCTCGCCTGCCCAGCGGCCAGTACGAGGCACCGCAGCCACACCATTCCTGGAATGCCAACCACGTGGTGACCAACTTGGCGCTGTTTCACTTGCAGCGCCACTCGGACCACCATGCCCATCCCTCGCGGCGTTACCAGTCGCTGCGCGACTTTCCCGACCTGCCGCAGCTGCCCAGTGGCTACTTCGGGATGTTTCCGCTGGCGTATATCCCGCCGGTCTGGTTCAGGGTGATGGACCCGCGCCTGTTGGCGCTGCCCCACGTCAGGGGCGACCTGTCACGGGTGAATATCGATCCGCGCAAGGCGCAGCAGATCCACCAGCGCTATGGCCCGGGATGATCCCGGCGCCGCTCAGCGTTTGCACTTGTAGACGTCGAAAGTACGTTTGCCGTATTCGCTGGAACTGCCCTTGACCACGGTGTCGCCACCCTTGTCCACGGCACTGTTGCGCGCCATCTGGACCAGGTTGGCTTCCACGTCCTCCGGGCGGCGGGTGATGAACCCGACTTCGGCCAGGACGCTCACCGTCACCTTGCCCAGGTCCTTGCAGGCGGCGACCTGAGCAGGCTCGCGAACTTCAACCAGGTCGGCGCCGACGCGCTCGCCGATGAGCTTGCTGGCACAGCCGGCGAGCAGGGGCAGGGTCAGGGCGGTGATGAGCAGGGGTTGAGACAGCTTCATGGACACTCCGGTACAGGTCAGATTTTTCGAGGCGCCAGTGTATCGGCTGCGGACCCGGGCGCCCCGCGCTGATTTGCAACAAATTATGAGCCTTTTGCCGCGTCGGGATCAGGCCCCGGCCAGCATCCGCCGCTGCAGCGCTCGATGTCCGCGAGGTCCCGGCGTGACTGCACCTGCACAAAGCCTGCGCGACCCAGAATGTCCCGCACGGCGGCGGCCTGGTCCCAGCCGTGCTCCAGCAGCAGCCAGCCACCCGATACCAGCCGCTCAGGGGCCTGCGCAACGATCGCGCGGATCGCGTCCAGGCCATCCGGGCCCGAGGTCAGTGCCATGCGGGGTTCATGCCCCAGCCGTTCCAGGTGGGGGTCGTTGTCCGCAATATAGGGCGGGTTGGAAACGATGAGGTGGTACGTATCCGTCACGCTGTCCAGCCAGTGCCCGTGTTGAAACGCCACGTCCAGCCGCAGCGCCTGCGCGTTGGCCTGAGCCACCGCCAGCGCGTCGGCACTTGCATCCAGTGCCGCGACCCGGGCATCCGGTCGTGCATGCTTCAGGGCCAGGGCGATGGCGCCACTGCCCGTGCCCAGGTCGATGACCCGGGGCGTGGGGATGCTGGCGATGCACGCCAGCGCCCAGTCCACCAGCGTTTCGGTGTCGGGTCGCGGATCGAGTACCCGGGCGTCCACCTGCAGCGGCAGGCCGTAGAACTCGCGTACGCCGGTCAGATAGGCCAGGGGCGTGCCCGCGGCGCGGCGGCGCGTGAGGCTGATGTAGCGCGCCTCGGTCTCCGGATCGAGCGTGTCGGTATCGTGCGCCAGCAACCAGGCACGGTCGTTTTGTGGCCGGCCCAGGGCGTGCAGCAGCAGGAGCTGGGCATCCAGCCGCTCCAGTGCCAGCGCAGAGCAGGCGGCGGTGAGGGCCTGACGGATTTCCATGGCGGGGCCTTCAGTTGGCGCCTACTTCCAGTTCGGCGAGCTGCTCGGCTTCTCGGGCGTGACGCAGTGCCTGCACCACGTCGTCCAGCTCGCCCTCCATCACCAGCCCGAGCTTGTAGAGCGTGAGGTTGATGCGATGGTCGGTCAGCCGGCCCTGCGGGAAGTTGTAGGTCCGGATGCGGTCGCTGCGGTCGCCACTGCCGATCAGGCCCTTGCGCATGGCCGCGTCCTTGGCGGCGCGCTCGCTGCGTTCCTTCTCCTGGATGCGCGCGGCCAGCACCTGCAGCGCCTTGGCCTTGTTGCGGTGCTGGCTGCGGTCATCCTGGCATTCGGCCACGATGCCCGTTGGAATGTGGGTGATGCGCACGGCCGAGTCGGTCTTGTTGATGTGCTGGCCGCCTGCGCCGCTGGCGCGGAAGGTGTCGATGCGCAAGTCGGCCGGGTTGATCTGCACGGCCTGCGCCTCGTCGGGCTCGGGCAGTACGGCCACGGTGCAGGCGCTGGTGTGGATACGGCCCTGTGTCTCGGTGGCCGGTACACGCTGCACCCGGTGGCCACCCGATTCGAAGCGCAAGTCGCCGTACACATGCTCGCCCTCGACGCGCAATACCACCTCCTTGTAGCCGCCGAGTTCGCTGGGTGACTCGCTCATGAGCTCGGTCTTCCAGCCGCGTTTGTCGGCGTAGCGGATGTACATGCGCAGCAGGTCGCCCGCGAACAGCGCCGATTCGTCGCCGCCCGTGCCGGCGCGGATTTCCAGGAACGCGTTGCGCGCGTCATCCGGGTCCTTGGGCAGCAGCAGGCGCTGCAGTTCGTCCGCCAGCTGCGCCAGCTCGGCGGTGGCCGCCTCAATCTCCTCCTGTGCCATCGCCGCCATGTCGGGGTCGGCCAGCATGTCGCGCGCGCCCGCCAGATCCGCTTCCCTCTGCCGGTAGCGTTCGTAGCGGCCGGCAATCTGAGTGACCTCGTTGTGCTCGCGCGAGAGTGCCAGAAACTGGCTCATGTCCGCCATGATGTCTTCGCGCGAGAGCAGGAAATTCAGCTCTTCCAGCCGCTGGGCGTAGCGCTCGAGTTGCTGGCGGAGAAACGGTTTCATTCAGGGTCCGGACAACGTTGCGTGGACCGGCAGCGGGGCCGGCGGGGAAAGAGCCCATGCCTGACTTGGCGTGGGGGCGGCGCTGTGCGTGGCGTCGCTAACGCTCTTTGCGCAGGAAGAAGTGCTGGATGGCAGCGCTGGCGCGTTCGCGCGCCGCGGCATCGCCGGCGTGAAGTTCGGCCAGTGCGCCGTGCAGCATCTTGTGGGTGAGGCCGCGGGCCAGCGCTTCCAGCACGGCATCCACGTCCTCGCCTTTGGCCAGAAGCTTGCGGGCACGGGCAATTTCGGCCACGCGCCATTCGTCGGCCTGGGCGTTGAGCTGCTGGATCAGCGGCACGCTGCTGCGCTGGTCCAGCCAGTGCATGAAGCTCTGCACGCCGGCATCGATGATGACTTCGGCCTGGGCCACGGCGGCCTGGCGGCTGGCCTGACCGGTCTGCACCACGGCCGCGAGATCGTCCACCGTGTAGAGGTAGACGTCACTCAGGCTCTTGACCTCGGGTTCGATGTCACGCGGCACAGCCAGGTCCACCATGAACATCGGGCGGTGCTTGCGCTGCTTGAGCGCACGCTCGACGGCGCCCAGGCCGATGAGTGGCAGGGTGCTTGCCGTGCAGCTGATGACGGCATCGAATTCGTGCAGCCGCGACGGCAGGTCAGCCAGGCGCATGACCTCGGCGCCAAAGCGACCGGCCAGCTTCTCGCCGCGGTCCAGCGTACGGTTGGCAATGACCATGGACTTGGGGTTGCGGGCTGCGAAATGCGTGGCGGCCAGCTCGATCATCTCGCCTGCGCCCACGAACAGGATGCGTACCTGGCGCAGGTCCTCGAACAGTTGGCCCGCCAGGCGGACGGCGGCGGCGGCCATGCTGATCGAATGCGCGCCGATCTCGGTGGAAGTCCGCACTTCCTTGGCCACGGCGAACGAGCGCTGGAACAGCTGGTTCAGCGTCGTGCCCAGGGCCCCGGCTTGCTCGGCCACCCGCACCGCGTCTTTCATCTGGCCCAGGATCTGCGGTTCGCCCAATACCATGGAGTCCAGGCCGCTGGCGACCCGGAAGGCATGGCGTGCGGCCTCGTTGCCCTGCAGCGTGTACGTATGCGACCGCAGCTCCTCGGCGGAAACGCCGCCGCTGCGGGCCAGCCAGTCCAGGGAGGGCGCAAGCTCCAGGGTGTCGCTGGCGCAATAGATCTCGGTGCGGTTGCAGGTAGAGAGGATGGCTGCCTCGGGCGGACGTGACAGCGACTGGCGCAGGCCCTGCAGGGTAGGGGCGAGCTGGTCGACCGCGAAGGCAAACCGCCCGCGCAGGTCCAGCGGTGCGGTCGTGTGGTTGATGCCGAGGGTCCAGACTGCCATGGCTCACATTATAAAATTTGCGGATCCGCCGTGGCATGGGCCCGGTTCACCCTCGATTTGCCGGTCCTGTTGCGCATGAATCTGAAGGATATCCTCCTCCATCTGCTGAATTTTGCGGCACCTGCCCTGGTGCTCGCGGGCCTTCTGCCTTTGGTGAGCCGTCTGCTGCTGAGAAAGCAGGTGGCGCTGCTCGCGTGGTGGGGGCAAATGCTCGTGAACCTGGTGGTCGGCGTGTCGGTCCTGCTGGCCAGCCTCTGGTGGCTGGGGCGGGACGGCAAGATGATGGCCTACACCCTGCTGGTCCTTGCCGTGGCCAGCAGCCAATGGGTCCTGGTGCGCGGCTGGCGGCGCTGAACCGCCCCTCGTGACAAAGCCGGGCGGTGCCCGGCTTTGTCTGGGCGTCGTCAGAAGTCGACGGTGGCGCCGACGGACAGGCGGGTCAGGTCCGCTTTGCTGGAGCTGGACGGGATCTTCGCTTTTCCCAGGCTTTCATACTGGAAGCGGACGCTGATGTTGCGGGCGACAACGACATGCGTGCCGAAGCCATAGATCAGGTCGTCGGGCAGACCATTGATCTCCCCGTTGTGCACACCCACCCCTGCTTTGCTAAACAGGTTGACGGTGCTGTTGATCGGCACGATGCCCAGTGCAGTGGCACTCACGATGGTCTGGCTGATGCTGACCCGGCCAGGGCCGGGAACATCGGCTGTGGCACTGCCGACCATGGTCAGGCCGGCTTCCAGATTCAGGTTGCTCAGGTAGCGATATCCGGCGGAGACGGTCAGTGCGTCCGGGCTGGAATAGGAGCCGGGGCCGCTCATATTGACTGTTCCATAGTCGGCGGCGCCATAAAACGGCGAACGCTGGGCCAGTGCCGGAATGGAGGCGATGCTGCAAAGCAGGGTCACGGCAAGTAGTTTCTTCATGGCAGTCCTGAGAAGTTGAAAAACGATCCCGCCAGGTCGGCGGGCGCGCGGGATTATTCGCCTGCCACGGATGTCCCTTGTTACGAAATGTGTGCCTGTCGACTCAAACATCGTCTTGTCACGACGCTGAAACATTTTGGTCACAAACTTTCCGTATGACGACTGCAATGAACATGTTGGGAGTGAACAAATGAACGTCGGGAAAAACATCCGCCAACTGGCCTGGCTGGGGCTGCTGGCTACGCTGCCGGTGCTGGCCGTGGAGCCGGGAATCAACGGTGCTGGATCCTCGGCGGCTGCGCCCATCTATCGAAGCTGGGCCGAGGAGTATGGACGGACGAAGGGTGTGGCGCTGAGCTACGAGCCATCGGGCTCTTCTGCGGGATTGAAAAAGATCAGGGAGCGTGCAACGGACTTCGGCGGCAGTGACGTGGCGCCTTCCGATGCTGACCTTGCCCGGGATGGCCTGGTGGTCTTTCCCATTGCCATCACGGGTATCGCGCCGGTGGTGAACCTTCCGAAGATCGGTGACGGCCAACTGCGTCTCAGTGGCGAGGTGCTGGCCCAGATTTTCCTGGGCGAGGTCACGGACTGGAATGCCGCCGAGATTGCCCAGCTGAACCCCGGGCTGGTGCTGCCTCGGCTGCCGATCCGGTTGGTGGTGCGCAGCGACGGCTCAGGCACCACGTACAACTTTGCCGACTACCTGGCCAAGCTGAGCCCGACCTGGAAAGACAAACGCGGGGTACGGACCAGCATCGCGTGGCATGAAAGCGTACTGTCTGCACGGGGCAGCAGCGGCGTGGTGGAACTGGTGAAGCAGACCGTCGGCGCGATCGGCTACGTGGATTTCGCTTATGTCAGTGAACATCAGCTCAACGCGGTACAGCTGCGCAATGCCGCGGGCGAATTCCTCAAGCCTTCCAATGCGGCGTTCCGGCAGGCCCTGAACAACAGCGACTGGGTCAGCTCGGGTGTTTTCACATCCACGCTGACAAACAAGCCCGGCAAGGGCTCCTGGCCGCTGACGATGGGGACCTTCGCTTTGGTGCCCCAGGTCTCCGACCAGCCCGAGCAGACCCGGCGTGCCCTGCGCTTTTTCGTCTGGGCGTTCACCCATGGCGATGAACTTGTGCAGAAGCACAACTTTGTCCGCTTGCCGGACCGTGTGCAGGCGGCGGCGTTCCGGGCGATCTCGGGCGTGAGTGACAAGGCAGGCAACAACATCGGCATGGTGTTCTAGGGCAGGCGGGCACCATGAAAAAAACCGGGCCAGGCCCGGTTTTTTTCTGAGGGTCAATGAGAGGCGGATCAGAAGTTCAGCACACCGCCCAGCGACACGCGGCTGAGGTCGGCGCCAGGGTCGGTTTCGGTTGCCTTCGCCTTGCCTAGGGCTTCGTACTGCAGGCGAAGTCCGAACCGGGAATTGATGTTGAACTGCGCACCGACGCCGAGGATCAGGTTGGTGTTGGTGTAGTAGTTGTAGTTGCCGTTGACGTTGTTGGTGATGCGGGCATAGTGGGCGCCCAGGCCGGCCTTGCCAAACAACTCGACGCTCTGGTTGAGCGGCAGGATGCCAACCGCCAGGAAACGGGCATCACTCTGGCGCAGGGTGCTGCTGGTGCCGGTGCCGTACAGGGTGGACTCACCGATCAGCGTGAGACCGCCTTCCAGCGCGAAATTGGGGTTGAAGCGGTAGCCGCCGGACACCGTCATGGAGCCGGGGTCGGCGTAGTTGGTGTTCTTCATGTTGAGGGTGCCGAAATCCAGCGCGCCGTACCAGTGGCTCGGGGACTGTGCAAAGGCGGGGGCGGCAGCGGCCGCGCCCAGCAGCAGGGCAATAGCGGTTTTTTTCATGAGAGTTTTCGAAAATTACTGGGAATCCAGGTGCGGCAACGCGGCGACCTGGTGGCTCTTGAGCCAACTCTGCTAACGGCCGGCAGCGCGCAGCGGTTGACCGGTGAGCCTCAGCCTGGGGCGAAGAGATCGACCCGGTCCGTGATGATGCCATCAACGCCCAGGTCCCAAAGGCGCTGCGCCTCGGTTTCCTCATTGACCGTATAGCTCAGGCAGCGCAGGCCGGCCTCGTGTGCCTGTCCCAGTCCGATGGCATTCCACAGGGGGTGGTGGCAGACCACGGCCACGCAGTCCAGATCCAGCGCCAGGTCCAGCCAATGCGGCGGCAGCATATCCAGCAGCAGTCCGCGGGGCAGTTCCGGGGCGGCGTCGCGTGCTGCACGCAACGCCTCTGGCTGGAACGAGGTCAGCAGGGGTGGGGTCGGGGCATTGCGCCAGAGTTGCTGGGCCGCGAGGGCGACGGCGGTACCGGTCGGATGCTCCGTGCCCGGGGTAGGTTTGATCTCGAGGTTGAGCAGGTAGCCATGGTCCAGGCAGAAACTGGCAATCGTCTCGAGGCTGGG
>DALYHW010000088.1:0-10931 GCA_031970695.1 Hylemonella sp. | reverse complement strand
ATTCATATTGGCTGGTCTGCGCCCGGGTGCCTTGGGTGTGGACGAGAAAATAGGGCACTGGTCTGATGCGTAGCGTGTCGCTGCGCGACGCATCGGGCGAGACACAAATCAGACGACTACACATGTAGAACTGCGCGGAGAAGGCTTGCGGACGGGGGTTCAAATCCCCCCAGCCCACCAAATACCTCACACAAACCCGACCCATCGTGGTCGGGTTGTTTTTTGGCGCGGCGCGCCCGGCGTATAGTGGCCCGGACGGCCCCTGGTGGCTTCTTTCCCCGCGCCATGACCTTCAGCTATCAATGGCCCCTGGTGGCGTTCTCGGTCCTTATCGCGATCCTGGCGTCCTACACGACGCTGAGGCTGGCCTACCGGCTGGCCTGGGCGAATGGTGCCGCGCGGCGCTGGTGGATCTCGGGCGGGGCCGTGGCCATGGGTGTTGGTATCTGGGCCATGCATTTCGTCGGCATGCTGGCCCTGCACCTGCCGGTGCCCGTGGCCTACGCTCCCGCCATCACGGCGTTTTCTGTCCTGCCAGCCATCCTCGCCTCAGCGATCGCGCTGAACACGCTGGCGCGGCGCAGCGACGATGCACGCGCGCTGCTGGTCGCGTCGGTACTCATGGGGCTGGGCATCGTGGCCATGCATTACAGCGGCATGGCGGCCATGCGGATGTCGCCCCCTATCGTCTATGACCCCGTCCTGGTCGCCCTGTCCGTGCTGATTGCCGTTGGGGCCAGTCGGGCTGCCCTGGGGCTGGCGTTCCGTGAACGGACGCGGCAGGGCATGCCGTTTTCTAGACGTCTTGCGGGTGCCGCGGTCATGGGGCTGGCCATCGCCGGCATGCACTACGTGGGCATGGCCGCGGCCGGTATCGAGAACGGGGCAGTCTGTACGGTGGCGGCAACGGGGCTGCGGGGGGATGCCATCGGCCTGTTCATAGGTCTGGTGGCTGTGCTGATACTGGCCGCCTCGCTTGCGCTGTCGGTGATCGACGAGGTGGCCGGCGAGAACAGTTTCCTGAGGGCCGTGCTGGCCGCACAGTCGGACGCTGGCGAAGGAGTGATGGTCATCGAGCATGGGCGGGTGGTCTACGCCAACGCAACGATGCAGGCCTTCAGTGGCTACAGCGAGGCGGAACTGAAGTCCTTGCCGGACTGGGCAGTCCTGGTCGACGGCGAGGCGCCCGTGTTCAGCGACAAGGGTCGCAGCGATCGGGTGCTGCGGACGCGGCAGGGCACGCCCCGCCCCTGCGAGATGCTGGTGAGCGTCTTCCGGCACGGCGAGACCACCCGGCATCTGGTGGTGTGCATCGATGTGTCCGAGCGCATGGCCACCGAAACCGCCTTGCGCAACAGCGAGGCGCAGGCGCGCGAGCTGGCGCTGGTGGCCTCGACGACGGACAACGCGGTGATCATCATGGATACCCAGGCGAGGATCAGCTGGGTCAATGCCGGTTTCACCCGCATGTGCGGCTATCGGCTGGACGAGGTGATGGGTCGACGCCCGGGCGAGGTGCTCAACGGCCCGGGCACTGACCGTGCGACGCTGGCCTACATCCGGGAACGGGTCGAGCGAGGGGAGCATTTCGAGACCGAGCTGGTCCACTACCACAAGAGCGGACGCCCGTACTGGGCCGCCATCAATGTCCAGGCCGTGCACGACCTGCAGGGCGGGCCGCCAAAATACATTTCGATCGAACGCGACATCACGGCAGCCAAGGAAGCCGAAGTGGCGCTGCGCCAGAGTGAGGCCTACCTCAAGGAAGCGCAGCGGCTGGCCCGCGTGGGAAGCTGGAACTACGATTTCGCGCGCGGCGCCTACCTCATGTCCGAGGAGTCCCTGCGCATCCACGAGCTCGAGTCCACCGATGGTTGGGTCGACCGTGCGCGGGTGAGCGCCCTGGTGCATCCAGAGGACCGGGAGGAGGTGCGTCGTCGTCGCAACGAGTCGGTTGCCAGCGGTGGGGCGTTTTCGGTCCAGTTGCGCCTGTTGTTCGAAGGCGGCTGGATCAAGCACGTGCACCTGCGCGGGGCCGTCCACCGTGACGAGCGGGGTGAGGCGACGCGCATCAGTGGCACGATCCAGGACATCAGCGAGCAGAAGTTTTCGGAGCACGCCCTGCGTCAGCTGAATGAGACCCTGGAGCAGCGGGTGCTCGACCGGACGCAGGAACTGGACCGGCAGCGGGCCTTCAACGAATCGATACTCGAAACCGCCGAGACGCTGATCTTCGTGATCGACAGCGCCGGACGTGTCGTACGTTTCAACCGGGCTTGCGAGCGTCTCACTGGTTACGCCTTTGACGAACTGCGCGGGCAGCCCATCTGGGAGTCGGTGGTGACCCCTGAGCGGCGACTCGAGGTCCGGACCCGGCACGAAAACCTGACCGACCCGGGTGCGCTGCCCTTGCATACCGAGGTGGAATGGCTGACGCGCGATGGCCGGCGGCGACTGCTGTCCTGGAGCAATGCCATCATCACCAATGCGCGGGGGGAGGTCGAGTACATGATCGGCACGGGCATCGACATCACCGAGCGCAAGCGGGCCGAGCAGGCGCTGATCGTGGCCAATGAGAAGCTGAGCCGGTCCATCGAGCATCTCCAGCAGACCCAGTCGCAGCTGGTCCAGGCCGAAAAGATGGCCGCCCTGGGCGGCCTGGTGGCGGGCATCTCGCACGAGATCAATACGCCGCTGGGCATCGGGGTCATGTCGGCCACGGCCCTGCAGGAGGAGTTGCTGGTGCTGCAGCGCGAATTCGAGGGCGGCACGATGAAACGCTCCTCGCTCGAGCGTTTCATTCGCCATGGCCGCGAGGGGTTCGACATCCTGGTGCGCAATCTGATGCGCGCCGCGGAACTGATCCGCAGCTTCAAGCAGGTGGCGGTCGACCAGTCGTCCGACGAGTGGCGTGAACTGGATCTGGCCGAATATGTCGACGAGATCATCCTGAGCCTGCAGCCTGGATTCAAGGCCCGTCCGGTCCAGGTGCTCAACCACAGCGCCCCGGGGCTGCGGATCGTCACGCATCCCGGGGCGATCTACCAAATCCTGAGCAATCTGATCATCAATGCACTGCTGCACGCCTTCGAGCCCGAGCAGGCGGGGACGGTGAGTATCACGGCCACGCTGGTCGGAGATGAGGTGCAGATCGAGTGCGCCGACGATGGCAAAGGGATCCCGGCCGAAATCCAGGATCGGATCTTCGATCCCTTCTTCACGACCCGGCGCGGGTCGGGGGGCAGCGGCCTGGGGCTGCACATTGCTTTCAACCTCGTGGTGGGGACCCTCAACGGGATCATTCACCTCGACAAGAAGGTAGCACGGGGAACCACTTTCCGGATACGCTTTCCCCTGAACGCGGAGCAACAGCATGAGCACGCATGACATGGACGACGCGGAGATGGTCTTTGCGCAGGAAGCCACCGGCCAGGAGCCGGTGTTCCGCGCCGTACGGCCCGGCTGGAAGGTACTGATCGTCGATGACGAACAGGGTATCCACGAGGTGACGCGCATGGCGCTGGCCGGCTTCGAGCTCGACGGCCGGGGCATCGAATTCCTCAGCGCCTCTTCGGCGCGGGAAGGCGAAGCGCTGCTGCAGGCCCATCCCGATACGGCGGTCGCGCTGGTGGATGTGGTGATGGAGTCGGAGCACGCCGGCCTGGACCTGATCCAGCGGATCCGGGACGTGCACAAGAACCGAATGATCCGCCTGATCCTGCGCACGGGCCAGCCCGGGCAGGCACCTGAGCGCTCGGTGATACGCCAGTACGACATCAACGACTACAAGGAGAAGTCCGAGCTGTCCTCGCAGAAACTCTACAGCACGGTCCTCACCAGCCTGCGCTCCTGGCGTGACCTGACCGCTTTGCAGGCCAACCGCGAAGGACTCAAGCGCGTGATCGACGCGACGGGCCGGATCTTCCAGACCCGCGAGCTGGACAGCTTCGTGCAGGGCGTGCTCGAGCAGCTCGTGGCCCTGCTGTTCCTCGAGCGCGATGCGATGCTCATGAAGTGCGACAGCCTGGCGCTCGAGCGCGAGTCCGGCCATGTCATGGTGGTGGCCGCCACGGGGCAGTTTGCCGGCCTGGTGGACGGCAACGCCCTGACGGAATTGTCCGGCGACCTGATCGAGCAGGTGTCTGCCGCGCTGCGCACGCAGCAGCCCGTCCGGCGCGACGGTGAGTACTGGGGCTATTTCCGGACGCGCAGTGGCAAGGAAAACGTGGTCTACCTGCGCACGCCGCAGGTGCTGTCCGAGGACGACTCGAAGCTGATCGAGCTGTTCCTGCAGAATGTGTCGATCGCCTACGAGAACAACCTGCTGAACGAGGAGATCAGTGCGACCCAGCGGGACATCGTGTACATGCTGGGCGAAGCCATCGAGACCCGCTCGCGCGAGACCGGGCAGCACGTGCGTCGCGTGGCCGAGTACTGCTACCTGATTGCGCGCGGCATCGGCCTGCCGGAGCAGGAGGCCCAGGTGCTCAAGATCGCAGCGCCGCTGCATGATTTCGGCAAGATCGGCATCCCAGATGCCGTGTTGCACAAGCCCGGCAAGCTGGATGCGCAGGAGTGGGCGGTCATGCGCCAGCACGCCGAGATCGGGCGGGAGATGCTGGGCCGCTCCCGCCGCGAAATCCTCCAGGCCGCCGCGATGGTTGCCGGGCACCACCACGAAAAGTGGGACGGCAGTGGTTATCCGCTCGGGCTCAAGGGGGAGGAGATCCACCTGTATGGCCGCATCGGTGCCGTGGCCGACGTGTTCGATGCGCTGGGTTCCCGCCGCAGCTACAAGGAACCCTGGCCGCTGGAGCAGATCATCGAATACCTGCGCGACAACTGCGGCAGCCATTTCGACCCGCGGATCGTCGACTGGGTGCTGGCCAACACCGACAAGATGCTGGCCGTGGCGCAAGGATTTCCCGATACCCGACACTGAGGCCCCGGGCCGGGCTGTCCGCGCGCGGGTTCAGCGCAACTCGCCGGCGCGGCTGTCCAGGGGGGCAACGAAGGAGTCGTGCTTCCAGGTGGTGGTGAGCTGGCTCTCGTAATCGTCGTGGCCCTGCGGATCGTGCGAGAGCAGGGCCTCCAGGCGCGCAAAGTCGCTGGACTGGGCATTGCGCTTGCGGGACAGGGCCGCCTTGAGGTTGGCGCGGGTCTGGTTGAACTCTTCCTCGGTGCGCACCCGCTCCAGTTCCTCTTTCAGCACGGCCTGTTCGCCCAGGAAGGCGACGCGCAAGGTGGTGGTGTTGGGTAGATGTTCCGGGTCCACCACCCAGTAGCGGATGTTGCACTGCGAAAGCAGCGTGTGCTTGAGCGTCTGGTTGCTCAGGGACAGGCCCTGCAGGCCGGGCACGTCGACACAGCCGATGACGGTGCCCTCGGTATTGCAGACGGTGAAGGTGCAGTAGACACCGCTCAGGATGTCGAACCAGTGGTGGCTTTCTTCCTTGACCTGGGGCATGGTGAAGCGGGTGACCGGAAGCTTCACCATGACGTGCTGGTCATGGAACACGCGCGTCAGCCAGCGCCAGACCAGGCGTTCGCGGCTGTTGACCATGGCGCGCACGGCCAGCGGCCATTTGCGTGGAATGCGGCGCTTCGCCAGCTCTTTCTTGCGCAGGTACTGGGCGTAAAGATACGCGCCCGCTGCGCTGCTCAGCAGCATCAGCCCTGCGACTATGATCCACCCCTTGTACCCATCCATAGCTGTGTTCTTGTGGTTGAGAAAGTGCAAATTCCTTGACCCGTATCGTGTACAAGATTTGCGTACTTGCGTAGATTCCCCGAGGGGTTTCACTGTACTTTTGCACGGAATCGGCCCCTGATTACCCACTTTGGATGCTGAATCACCACATTTCGCACCCGCCATGCGCGGGTGAGACTCGACCGGAAACGCGTTCATGCAGCTGCAGGACATCCTCTTCGCCCAGGGTTTTGGCACCCGCCGTGTGTGTGCCGGTCTGATCCAGCAGGGTCTCGTCCAGCTGGGGGATGCCGGAGCCGCATTGCCCTGCACGGATGCCACGGCCGACTTCGAGCCCGAGGGCCTGAAGCTGCAGGTGCAGGGCATGCCCTGGACCTGTCACACACGGGCAATCATCATGCTGCACAAGCCGGCTGGGATCGAATGCTCGCAGAAGCCTTCGGCCTGGCCCAGTGTCTACACCCTGCTACCGGCGCCCCTGCGCCAGCGGCCCAACAAGGGGAATGTGCAGGGGGTGCAGGCCGTCGGCCGGCTCGATCAGGACACCACCGGCCTGCTGCTGCTCACCGACGACGGCCAGCTTATCCATCGCCTGGCTTCGCCACGGCATCTTGTCCCCAAGGTCTACGAGGTCACCCTCAAGCACCCCGGCGACGAAGGGCTGATGCAGCGGCTGCTCGCGGGTGTGGTGCTGGACGATGATCCGCGGCCGGTCAAGGCGGCCGCGTGCGAACTGCCCGACCCGCTGCACCTGCGTCTGACGTTGACCGGCGGCAAGTACCACCAGGTCAAGCGCATGGTCGCCGCGGCAGGCAACCGGGTGGAGGCCCTGCACCGTTCGCAGATTGGCGTCCTGGTGCTGCCGGCCGATCTGGCGCCGGGGCAGTGGCGCTGGCTGGAGCCGGCTGACCTGGTGTTGCTGCAGGTCTGAGCTCGCGGGCCGCTGTTGCGCGTGCCTTTGACCGGCCTCAATTCCGGCGGCGCTGCACGGGAACAGGTGGCCGCTACACTTGCAGGCCTGTAATCGTGAGTCATCCATGCTGAAACCTTTGTCCCGCGTTCTTGTCATGCTGCTGGCCGTGGCGGCCGGGACGGTGCTGGCGCAGCCGGCGCCCGTGTTTGTCCTGAATTCCAAGGACGCTGACGTCAGCGTGATCGATCCCGTGACCTGGAAGGAGATCAAGCGATTTCCGACCGGCAAGGAACCGCACCACCTGTATCTGACGCCGGACGAAAAATCTCTCATCATCGCCAACGCCTTCAGCGACTCGCTGACCTTCGTGGATCCTCGCACGGCCGAGGTCCAGCGCACCGTGCGCAACATCCTCGATCCCTACCAGCTGCGTTTCTCGCCCGACATGCAGTGGTTCGTGACAGCAGCCAACCGCCTCAACCACGTGGACATCTACCGCTGGGACGGACGTGACCTCACGCTGGCCAAGCGCATCCCCACGGGCAAGACACCCAGCCATGTCTGGATCGACAGCAAGAGCACCACGGCCTACGTGACCATGCAGGACAGCGACGAACTGATTGCCGTGGACTTGCCCCGGCAGGTCCTGAAGTGGCGCATCAAGACGGGCTCCCTGCCGGCCGACGTCTTCGGTACCCCGGACGACCGCTTTCTGCTGGTGGGCCTGACCGGCGGCGAGGGCGTGGAGGTGTATGACCTGGCCATGCCGGTCCCGGCCCTGGTGCAGCTCATTCCCACCGGCGCTGGTGCCCATGCATTTCGCGCCGTGGGCGACCGGCGGCATGTGCTCGTGAGCAACCGCGTGGCCAACACCATCAGCAAGATCGACTACACCACGATGACCGTGGTGGACGAGTATCCCGGCCCCAGCGGGCCGGACTGCATGGACCTGACGGCCGACGGACGCTACATCCTGCTGGCCTCGCGCTGGGCCGGCCGGCTCAGCGTGATCGATACCACGACCCGCAAGGTGGTCCGCCAGGTGCGTGTGGGCAAGTCGCCGCACGGGGTCTGGACGCTGGACCATGCACCGCGTCAGTAGGCTTCTCACGCTCGCGCTGGCCGCGCTGCTGCTGGTGCTCGCGCCGGTTGGCGTCGAGGCGGCCGACCCAGCGTCCTGCAACAAGCCGCTGTACCTTACTTTCGACACCGGTCACATGGGTGTGGCGGAGCACGTGGCCGACGTGCTGCGCCGGCGCCAGGTGCGCGCCACCTTCTTCGCCGCGCAGGAACGCACCCAGGTAGGCGATGGCAGCCTGGGCGACCACTGGGCCGGCTGGTGGCTCGCGCGCGCCGCCGAGGGGCACGAGTTCGCATCGCACACGCTGGACCATGTCTACTGGCGCGCCGATGTGCAGCCGCCAGCGGGCGCGGTGCGCTTTCGCGTCCGGCCGTCGTCGGGCCCGCAGCAGGGGCGCGACATGGTCTGGGACGCCGGCCAGTACTGCAGCCAGATTCGTGCTGCCGCGCATCGGCTGGCGCAGCTCACGGGGCGTCCCACGCTGCCCCTGTACCGTGCACCCGGTGGCAGGACGTCGCCGGCGCTGCTGGAGGCCGCGCGCCAGTGCGGCTACGCCCACGTGGGCTGGGCGACCGCCGGCTTTCTCGGCGACGAACTGCCCAGCGACACCTACCCGAACGCGCTGCTGCTGCGCCGTGCATTGCGCGACATCCGCAGCGGTGACGTGCTGATGGCGCATCTGGGCATCTGGTCGCGCCAGGATCCCTGGGCGCCGGCGGTGCTTGAGCCCCTGATCGCCGGGCTGCAGCAGCGCGGTTTCTGTTTCCGGACCCTGCGTGAACATCCGGATTACCAGGGCTGGATTGCGCAGCATGGTGGCGGGGGACAATAAGCCATGGACGCGCTGGTGAACGCCTTCGATGCGATGCAGCAATGGCTGTACGAGACGATCGTCCAGCCGGCGGCCTTTGCCCTGGGCCTGGGAAACCGGCTGGAAGATGCCTATGACGGCACGGGCTGGCTGCTGGTCGGCCTGTTGCAGCTGCTGGTGATGGTGGCCGTGCTCGTGCCCCTGCAGCGCTGGCGGCCCGTGGAGCCGGTGACCGACCGCCGGGCCATCCGGGTGGACGTGCTCTACACGCTGATCCATCGTCTGGGGCTGTTCCGGCTGGTGATGTTCTTCACGGTCACGCCACTGCTGGACGACCTGTTCGGCTGGCTTCGTGTGGCCGGCCTGCCGACTTTCCACCTCGACGACCTGTGGCCTGGCGTAACCGATCTGTCGGTGGTCAGCCTGCTGATGTACCTGGTGGTGATGGACTTCTTCGACTACTGGCTGCATCGTGGCCAGCACCAGTTCGAATGGTGGTGGCGCCTGCATGCGCTGCACCACGCCCAGCGCCAGATGACCCTGTGGAGCGACAACCGCAACCACCTGCTGGACGATGTGATTCGCGATGTGCTGCTGGTCACGCTGGCCCAGTTCATTGGCGTTGCACCCGGTCAGTTCGTGGCCATCGTTGCCTTCACCCAGCTCAGCGAGAGCCTGCAGCACGCCAACCTGCGATTGTCCTTCGGTCGCTGGGGTGAACGGCTGTGGATCAGTCCACGTTTTCACCGCCTGCACCATGCGATCGGAATCGGCCATGAATCGCCGGGCAAGGTACTCGGCGGCCACAACTTCGGCGTGTTGTTGCCCTGGTGGGACATGCTGTTTGGCACCGCCAATTTTGAGCTGCGCTACGCCCCCACGGGCGTGCGTGACCAGGTGGAGCAGGGGCGCGACTACGGGCGGGGGTTCTGGTCACAGCAGTGGCAGGGCTTTCGGCGGCTGTTCGGCCGCGCCTGAGAGCCGCGCCTGTCACAACGTCCGGGCGGGTGCCACGGTATGCTTGGCGCCATGAGTCTGTTCCTGGATTCCTTCTGGCGCGCACTGGCCTACTGTTTCCGGCCCCGGGTGATCGCCTTGTCCTTCCTGCCCCTGCTGCTGCTGGCCGTGCTCAGCGCTGCGCTGTTCTGGTGGCTGTGGGAGCCGGCCGTGGCAGGCGTGCAAGCCTGGCTCTCGGACTGGGCCCTGATGGAAAGCCTGATGCGCTGGCTCGACAGTGTGGCCATGGGCCACCTGCGGGTCGTGGTGGCACCGCTGCTGGTACTGCTGCTCCTGTTGCCGCTGGTGATTGTGCTGGCCTTGCTCGCCGTGGCCTGGCTGGTGACGCCGGCCGCCGTCAGCCTGGTGGCCCAGCGCCGTTTTGCCGGCCTGCAGCAGCGCCGCGGCGGCACCTTTCTCGGCAGCGTCCTGCAGGGCCTCGGCTCGGCCTTGCTCGCCCTGCTTGCCTTGTTGATCACCATGCCGCTGTGGCTGATTCCGCCGCTGGTCGTGGTGTTGCCGCCCCTGATCTGGGGCTGGATGACGTCGCGCGTCATGGTCTACGACACGCTCGCGTTGCACGCCAGTGCCGAGGAGCGCCAGTTGCTGACGAACCGCCATCGCTACTGGCTGCTGGCCATGGGCATCGTGACCGGCTGCCTCGGCGCGGCGCCGGCCATGGTCTGGGCCATCGGTGCCATGGCCATCGTGTTCGCGCCGCTGCTGGTGCCGCTGGCCATCTGGATCTACACCTTTGTCTTCATCTTCTCCGCACTCTGGTTCAGCCACTACGTGCTGGCGGCGCTGGCCGCCTTGCGCGGTGCGCCCCTGCTGGCCGAGCAAATCGAATCCTGAACTGCCACCATGTCTGAAACCGCCCCTGCCTTTGGCCTGATCATCATCGGCGACGAAATCCTCTCCGGCAAACGAGCGGACAAGCACCTGCCCAAGGTCATCGAATTGCTGGCCGCGCGGGGCCTGCCGCTGGCGTACGCCGATTACGTGGGGGATGACCCCGCCCGCATTACCGCCACCCTGGGGCGGGCCTTCGCATCGGGCGAGATTGTGTTTTCCTGCGGCGGCATCGGTGCCACGCCCGACGATCACACGCGCCAGTGTGCCGCGCGCGCCCTGGGGTGCGATCTGGTCCTGCATCCCCAGGCCGAGGCCCTGATCCGCGAGCGCATGCAGGACGTGGCGCGGGAGCAGGGGGTGCCCTACGAGCCGGACCGTGCGGACAACGTGCACCGGCTCAACATGGGTGTGTTCCCGGTCGGTGCGCAGATCATTCCGAATCCCTACAACAAGATCCCCGGTTTCAGCTGTGCCTCGCCCGGGGGCGCGGGAGCTGTTCATTTCGTGCCGGGCTTTCCCGTGATGGCCTGGCCGATGATTGAATGGGTGCTGGATACGCAGTACA
>DALYHW010000087.1:8895-10932 GCA_031970695.1 Hylemonella sp. | reverse complement strand
ATGCCCATGCCGGTTTTGGACGACACGGCCACGAACGGGGAGTCGCCGCCGTATTCTTCAGGCACCACCTCTTCACCCACCAGCTCCTGCTTGACGCGGTCGGGGTTGGAGTCGGGCTTGTCGGCCTTGGTGATGGCCACCACGATGGGCACCTTGGCCGCCTTGGCGTGTTTGATGGCTTCCTTGGTTTGCGGCATCACGCCGTCGTCGGCGGCCACCACCAGAATCACCACGTCGGTGGCCTGGGCACCACGGGCACGCATGGCGGTGAACGCCTCGTGGCCGGGGGTGTCGAGGAAGGTGAGCATGCCGCGCGGGGTTTCCACGTGGTAGGCCCCAATGTGCTGGGTGATGCCACCGGCTTCACCGGCCGCCACCTTGGCACGGCGGATGTAGTCCAGCAGCGAGGTCTTGCCGTGGTCCACGTGGCCCATGACGGTGACCACCGGCGCACGCGACTGCGCCTCGGCGGCATGCGCCTGCACTTCTTCCTCGGTGAACGCTTCCGGGTCGTCCAGCGCGGCAATGATGGCCTTGTGGCCCATTTCCTCGACCACGATCATGGCCGTGTCCTGGTCCAGCGGCTGATTGATGGTGACCATCTGCCCCAGTTTCATCAGTTGCTTGATGACTTCGGAGGCCTTGACGGACATCTTGTGGGCGAGCTCGGCCACCGTGATGGTCTCGGGCACATGCACCTCGATGACACGCGCTTCGGCCGGTGCGGCCGGCGTCTGCTGTTCCTCGCGGTCGTGACCCTTGCGACCCCTGGGGCCACTGCGCCAGCTGCCACGGCCCACGCCGCCACTGCTGTCGCCGCGGGTCGGGATGGCTTTCTTCTTGGCCGGATCGCCGGCCCAGCTGGACGACAGCTTGGCCGACTTGACTTCCTTGCCTGCCCCAGCGCCGGCAGCCGGTGCCGCCGCGGCGCCAGGCCTGGCCGGCTTGGCCGCGGTGGTTCCGGCGGCGGGCTTGTGCAGCGTGCCCTTGATTGCCGTCTTGGGCTCTTCCTTCTTCGGCGGGGGCGGCGGTGCTTTCTTGGCCGGGGCGGCCATCATCGAGCGGATGGCCGCGGCTTCGGCTTCGGCCTTGCGACGGCGTGCGTCGAGGTCGGCACGGGCCGCCTCTTCGTCAGCGCGGGCCTTGGCCTCGGCGGCGGCCTTGGCTTCTGCGGCGGCGGCCTTGGCCGCGGCGTCATCGACGACGGGCTGGGCTGCAGCGGGCTGGGCCTTGGCTTCGGCCTCGGCTCGGGCCGCAGCTTCACGTTCCTGTGCTTCCTGCGCTTCACGCTGGCGACGGCGCTCGGCGAGTTCTTCTTCCTGACGACGGATCAGTTCGGCCTGGCGGCGGGCCTCTTCCTCGCGGCGGGCGAGTTCGGTGCTGTCAATCACAGGGGCTGCCGGCACGGCAGGTTCCGGTGCCGGCGCAACTTCGGGTTCCGTGGTCTCGACACCATCCTCGCGGCGCACAAAGGTGCGCTTCTTGCGCACTTCCACCTGGATGGTGCGGGCCTTGCCGCTGGCATCGGCCTGCTTGATCTCGCTGGTCGACTTCTTGGTCAGCGTGATCTTCTTGCGCTCGGGCGTGGCGGTGCCGTGACTGGCCTGCAGGTAGCCAAGCAGCTTTTGCTTGTCGGCATCGGTCAGGGTGTCGGCCGCGGACGCCTTGGCCACCCCGGCGGATTTCAGCTGCTCAAGCAGCGTATCGGTCGATTTCTTGAGTTCGGTTGCAAACTCGGCGACGGTCGTACTGGACATTTGTGATGGAACCTTTCATGACCGTTACTCTTGAGGGGCGGATTCATTGGTGAACCAATGCTCGCGCGCCTTCATGATGAGGGCCTTGGCCTCGTCCTCGGACTGGCCGGTAATCTCGGTGAGCTCGTCCACAGCCAGGTCGGCCAGGTCGTCGAGCGTATGGACGCCGGAGTCAGCCAGCTTGGCGATGAGCTCGGGCGTCAGGCCCTGGAGGTCGCGCAGGTCCTGCGACACCTCTTCCACGCTCTCCTCGCGGGCGATTTCCATGGTGAGCAGCGCG
>DALYHW010000087.1:0-8882 GCA_031970695.1 Hylemonella sp. | reverse complement strand
CTCCTGCAGCGGCACGTAGGCTACTTCTTCGAGGCTGGTGAAGCCCTCGGCGATCAGGATGTCGGCGATCTCCTCGTCCACATCGAGCTTCTCCATGAACAGCTTGCGCAGGGCGCCGGTCTCGTCGGCCTGCTTCTGGGCCGATTCGGCCGCGTCCATGATGTTGATCTTCCAGCCGGTCAGGTCGGACGCCAGGCGCACGTTCTGGCCGCCGCGGCCGATGGCGATCGCCAGGTTTTCCTCGTCCACCACCACGTCCATGGCGTGCTTTTCCTCGTCCACCACGATGGACTGGACGTTGGCCGGGGCCAGCGCGCCAATGACGAACTGGGCCGGATCCTCGCTCCAGAGCACGATGTCCACGCGCTCGCCGGCGAGCTCGTTGGTCACGGCGTTCACGCGGGTGCCGCGCACGCCGACGCAGGTGCCGATGGGGTCGACCCGCTTGTCGTGCGAGAGCACCGCAATCTTGGCGCGCGAACCGGGGTCACGGGCGCAGGACTTGATCTCCAGCAGGCCCTGTTCGATCTCCGGCACTTCCTGGCGGAACAGCTCGATCATGAACTCGGGCGCGGAGCGCGACAGGATGATGGGCGCGCCGCGCAGCGTCAGGTCCACATCCATGATCATCGCGCGCACGCGGTCCCCGGTGCGCAGGTTTTCCTTGGGGATCATCTCGTTGCGTCGCAGGCGGCCTTCGACCCGACCGCTTTCCACGATGATGTCGCCCTTGTCCAGGCGCTTGACGGTGCCCACGAAGATCTTCTCGCCGCGCGACATGAAGTCGTTGAGCAGCATCTCGCGCTCGGCGTCGCGGATCTTCTGCAGGATCACCTGCTTGGCGGCCATGGCGCCGATACGGCCGATGGGCACGGACTCCACCGGCTCCTCGATGTATTCGTCGACCTCGATGTCAGGGATCTGCTCCTTGGCTTCGAACAGCAGGATCTCCTGGTCGGGCAGTTGCAGGCCGGCTTCGTCGGGGACGACGTGCCAGCGGCGGAAGGTCTCGTACACACCGGTGTCACGGTCGATGGCCACGCGGATGTCCACGTCACCCTTGCCTTCGCTGTCATACAGCTTCTTGGTTGCCTGGGCCAGCGCCGCCTCGACGGCACCAAACACCACGTCGCGCTCGACGTTCTTCTCGCGCGAGATGGCTTCCACCAGCATCAACAGTTCGCGGTTCATTTCAACCCTCCAATACCCTCAATGACATTCGACCGCAGCTCACGCTTCGCTGCGGCCCTTGAAGTTCACAATAGGCGCGAGACGCGCCTCACGCAATTCGTCGAGCGTGAAACCCAGTGCCTGCAGTGGCGCCGGTTCACGCTTCTTGCTCACCTTCTGGCCGGGTTTCACGGGCGGCTCGTCGCTCCAGACGATCTGCCAGCCGGCTTGGCCATCGGCGATGGCCACGCGCTCCAGCGCGCCACGGAATTTCTTGCGGTTGGCCGCCACCTGCCCGCCCGCTGCAGCCCCCATGGGCGCCTTGAGCGTGATGTCGACCACGTGGCCGGCAAAACGCTCGAAATCCTTCTCGTTGCGCAGGGGGCGGTCGATGCCCGGCGAGGAAACCTCCAGCCGCTTGTATTCGATGCCCTCGACTTCCAGCGCATACTGCAGCTGACGTGTCACCTTCTCGCAGTCTTCGACGTTGACAAACTGCTCAGGCTGGCCCGGGTTCCAGTGCAGATCGATCGTCACGCGCAGCAAGCCACCGGCGGAGCGCTCGGTCTCCACCAGGTCGTAACCCAGTCCGGTCACGGTTTGCTCGACGATCTGTTGCAGCGACATGTGGTGTGCTGGTTTCCTGCCCTTGGATGACGGATGAAAAGCGTTTGACCATGAAAAAAGGGCGGTGGATATCCGCCCTTTTGGTCAAGATGGCCTTTATTGTACCCGAAAAATGGGCTAGTGCCTTGATTTTCAAGGCGATTTTTACCTCCGCCCGCCCCACGGGCCGGTTTCAGGCGGCGGCGTGGACCAGGGTGCGCGTGTAAGGGTGCTTCGGCGCGTCCAGCAGGGCCCCGACCGGCCCGGCCTCGACGACTTCGCCGCCCTTCATGACCAGCACCTCGTGGGCCATGGCGCGGATTACGTCCACGTCGTGGGTGATCAGCAGGTAACTCAGGGCACGTTCCCGCTGCAGGCGCTGGAGCAGCTGCAGGACCTGTTTCTGGATCGTCACATCGAGGGCGCTGGTGGGCTCGTCCAGCACGATGAGGCGGGGCTCCACGATCAGGGCCCTCGCGATGGCCAGGCGCTGGCGCTGGCCACCGGAGAACTCGTGCGGATAGCGTTGCAGCAGGCCCGGAAACTGCGCGTCCGTCAGTCCCACTTCAGCCAGGGACTGTTCGACCCGGCGCCGGCGCTCTGCCTGGGGCAACGTTTTCGCGTGGACAAGCAGCCCCTCCTCGACGATCTCCTCCACCGTCAGCCGTGGCGAGAGCGAGGAAAAAGGGTCCTGGAAGACCACCTGGACCGCCCGTCGCAGGGCGCGGTCCAGCTTCCGGTCCCGGCTCCAGGCCAGGCCTTCCACCCTCAGCTCGCCGCCGAAGGGCAGCAGGCCGAGTGCAGCCAGAGCCAGGGTGGACTTGCCCGAGCCTGATTCGCCGATCACGCCCAGGGTATGGCCTGGCGGGATGCTGAAGTCGGCCCCGCGCACGGCCACGAACTCGCCGCGGCGGAACCAGCCGTGTACACCGGGGATGGGCACGGGGTAGGCCACGCGCAGGCCACGCGCCTGCAGCAGCGGCTGGCCGCCAGCCGGCGTGTCCTGAACCTCGCGCACCGGCCGGCTGTCGATCAGGCTGCGCGTGTAAGGATGCCGAGGCCGGGCAAACACCTCGGCAACAGGACCCTGTTCCACGATCTGCCCCTGCTCCATCACGATGACCCGGCTGGCAAAGCGCCGGACCAGGTTCAGGTCGTGGGTGATCATGAGCACGGCCATGCCGTGCTTGCGCTGCAGGTCATCCAGCAGGTCCAGGATCTGGCCGCGCAGTGCGACGTCCAGTGCGGTCGTGGGCTCGTCGGCCAGCAGCAGGCGCGGCTGGCAGGCCAGGGCCATGGCAATCATGGCGCGCTGGCGCTGGCCGCCGCTCAACTGGTGTGGATAGGCATGGACTTTTTCTTCCGGCTGCGGGATGCCGGTGTCGGCCAGCAACTGCACGGCGCGTGCCAGCGCCTCGGGCCGCGGCAGGCCCAGCTTGAGTTGCAGCACCTCGACGATCTGCTCGCCGATGCTGTACAGCGGGTTGAGCGCGGTCATCGGCTCCTGGAAGATCATCGCGATGTCCCGGCCCCTCAGGCCGCGCAGCGCGGGCTCAGGCAGGGCCAGCAGGTCCACCTCGCCCTCGCCACCCGCAAAGCGGGCCACGCCGTGGACCCGGGCGTCGTGCAGCAGGCGCAACAGGCTCAAGGCCGTCACGGTCTTGCCCGAGCCGGACTCGCCGACCAGGGCGACCTTCTCCCCCGGTGCAATCCGGAAGTCGAGGCTGCGCACGACCTCCTTGTCGCCGAACGCGACACGCAGGCCCTGGACGTCGAGCAAGGTGTCGTTCATCGGTCGGCTTTCCGTGGATCGAGCGCGTCGCGCAAGGCGTCACCCATGAAGGTCAGCAACAGCAGTGTCAGCACCAGCACGCCGAAGGTGGACAAGGAGATCCACCAGGCGTCGATGTTGTTCTTGCCCTGGGCCAGCAACTCGCCCAGTGACGGTGTCCCCGGGGGCACGCCCAGGCCCAGGAAGTCCAGCGAGGTCAGCGCCAGGATGGCCGCGCTCATGCGGAAGGGCAGAAAGGTCACCACGGGCGTCAGGCTGTTGGGCAGGATATGGCGCCAGATGATCTGCCCGCTTGACAGGCCCATGGCTTCGGCGGCGCGCACGTAGTCCAGCTTGCGGTTGCGCAGGAACTCGGCGCGCACGTAATCCGACAGGCCCATCCAGCCGAACAGGCTGAGCAGGATCAGCAGCAGCGCGACGCTGGGATCGAACATGGCGGAGAAGATGATGAGCAGGTAGAGCTCGGGCATGGAACTCCAGATCTCGATGAAACGCTGGAACGCCAGGTCGGTCTTCCCCGCGAAGAAGCCCTGGATGGCACCGGTCACCACGCCGAGCAGCACGCCGAAGAACGTCAGCGCCAGGGCAAACAGCACCGAAATGCGAAAGCCATAGAGCAGACGCGCCGCCACATCGCGCCCCCGGTCGTCGGTGCCCAGCCAGTTGTCAGTCGATGGCCCCGAAGGATTGGGCTCCTTCGCAAAGTAGTTGATCGTGCTGTGGTGGTAGGGGTTGGGCGGGTACAGGGCAAAGTTGCCTGGCTGCGCGAACTGCTGCCGGATGAACGGGTCTAGGAAATCGGTCGGTGTCTGGAAATCGCCACCAAAGGTAGTTTCCGGCACGTTCTGCAGGATGGGGAAGTACCACTGCCCGTGGTGGCGCGCCACCAGCGGCTTGTCGTTGGAGATCAGCTCCGCGCCCAGGCTCAGCAAGAACAGCGCGCAGAAGATCAGCAGGCTCCAGTAGCCCAGGCGGTTGCGCCGGAAGCGCTGCCAGGCGCGCTGCGAGGGGGACGGGGACATGCCGGCCATCAGTCGAACTTCACGCGTGGATCGACCCACACATAGCAGAGGTCGGAGATCAGCTTGGTCACCAGGCCGATCAGGGTGAACAGGTAGAGCGTACCCAGCACCACCGGATAGTCGCGCCGCATCACCGACTCATAGGCCAGCAGCCCCAGTCCGTCGAGCGAGAACAGGGTCTCGATCAGCAGCGAGCCCGTGAAGAAGGCGCCGATGAAAGCCGCCGGAAAACCCGTGACGATCGGGATCAGCGCGTTGCGGAACACGTGTTTCCAGAGCACGGTGCGCTCGGAGAGGCCCTTGGCGCGTGCCGTCAGCACGTATTGCTTGCGGATCTCCTCGAGGAAGGCGTTCTTGGTCAGCATGGTGGTGACGGCAAAGGCACCCAGCACGCTCGCGGTGACCGGCAGCGTGATGTGCCAGAGGTAATCCGTGATCCTCGCCCCCCAGCTCAGGGTTTCCCAGTTGCTCGATGTCAGGCCGCGCAGCGGGAACCATTGCAGCTGGCCACCAAAGATGACCAGCAGCGCCACACCCAGTACAAAACCCGGAATGGCGTAGCCCACCAGCACGATCAGGCTGGTCAGGGTGTCGAAACGGCTGCCGGCGCGAACCGCCTTGGCGATGCCCAGTGGCACCGAGATCAGGTAACTCAGCAGGAAGGTCCATAGGCCCAGGCTGATGGACACCGGCAATTTCTCCTTCACCAGCTCCCACACCCCCTTGGGATAAAAGAAGCTCTTGCCCAGGTCGAAACGCGCGAACTGCCCCAGCATCTGCCAGAAGCGCTCCGACGCGGGTTTGTCAAAGCCATAAAACTCGCGAATCTCGGCAATACGAGCGGCGTCTACGCCCTGGCGGCCGCGGTAGCCCGCACCGGCGCTCACGGCGCCCTCCCCGCCCGTGTCGCGTCCCTGGAGCTGCGCCACCATCTGCTCCACCGGTCCGCCCGGCACGAACTGGATGACGGCAAAGGTCAGCAGCAGGATTCCGAACAGCGTAGGGATCATGAGCAGCAGACGCTTGAGGATGTACGCGGGCATGGCTACTTCCCTCCCCCGGCCCGGTTGCGGTCGGACGCCCACCAGACCGACGTCACCCAGGACTCAGGCTGGTAGTAGCGTGGTATTGCGGCCGGCTGCTCAAATCGACCGGCGCGCCAGGCCACGCGATGCACGCCGCTGTACCAGTGCGGCACGGCGTAATGGCCGTGCCGCAGTACCCGGTCCAGCGCGCGCAGGCGGGCCACCAGCTGCGGCCGGGTCTGCGCCGACATCACCTGGTCCAGGATGGCGTCCACCGCCGGGTCCTTGAGGCCAATGACGTTGCTGGAACCCTCGACGTCGGCGGCCTTGGAGCCATAGCGTTCCAGCAATTCGGTGCCCGGTGCCTCGCTGCCGATCAGCCGGTTACTGATGACCTCGAAGTCGAACACGTCCAGGCGCTTTTGCAGGATGGCAAAGTCGATCACGCGGTAGTTCACCTGGATGCCCAGCTTTTCCAGGTTGCGCGCATAGGGCGTCACGACGCGGCCCATGGAGCCCGAGTTGTCGAGGAATTCGATGGTGAACGGTTCGCCCCGGGCATTGCGCAGCGCACCGTCGCGGTAGGTCCAGCCCGCAGCCGCCAGCAGGTCGCGCGCGCGGCGCAGGTTGTCACGCAAGGTATGGCCGGAAGCAGGATCGAGGCTGGTCACCGGTGGCTGTGGCACCTCGTCCGTGAACACCTGTGGCGGAAGCTGGCGGCGCAGCGGCTCCAGCACTGCGAGCTCTTCCGGCCCCGGCCGCCCGCGTGCCTCGAAATCGCTGCCCACGAAATACCCGCGTACCCGGGTGTAGGCGTTGTAGAAGAGCTGGCGGTTCATCCACTCGAAGTCCATGGCCAGCTCGATGGCCTCACGCACCCGAACGTCCTGGAATTTCGGCTTGCGCAGGTTGAACAGAAAGCCCTGGAAGTCCCCTGCGTTGCCGTGCTTCAGCTCCTTCTTGACGAGTTCACCGCGCTCGAACTGCCGTCCGGTGTAGGCACGGGCCCATTCACGCGCGATGAAGGCCTGGATGTAGTCGAACTCGCCCGCCTTGAAGGCCTCCAGCTGCGCCGTGTTGTCCTTGTAGATCTTGTAGGTAATGCGGTCGAAGTTGAACATGCCGCGGCGCACATTCAGGTCATGCGCCCAGTATTCCGGGTCCCGCTCGTAGCTGATGTCCTTGCCGAAGTTGACCTTGCCGATCCTGTAAGGGCCGCTGCCGATCGGCGTGTCGGTCACGATCTGGTCGAGGGGCTTGCTCTTGCCGTTCTCCCCACCCCACTTGCGGCTGAACACCGGCAGGCTGCCGGCAATCAGGGGCAGTTCGGCGTTCACGCGCCGGAAATCGAAGCGGACTGTGCGCTCGGCCAGCACGGCCACCCCCTTGATCTCGCCGAAGATCGTGCGGTACTGGGGCGCCGCTTCTTTCGAAATCAGGCGTTCGAAGGAGTGCTTCACGTCGGCCGCCAGCACCGGGTCGCCATTGTGGAAACGGGCTTTGGGGTTCAGCGTGAAGGTCGCAGACAGGCGGTCCGGCGCTACCGTCACGTCCTCGGCCAGCAGGCCATACGCCGTGGTGGGCTCGTCCAGGGTGCCGGTCAGCAGGGTCTCGAAGACCAGGCCGTTGAGTCCTGGCGGTGCGCTGCCCTTGAGCGTGAACGGGTTGTACTTGTCGAAGTTGGACAGGCGCGTCGGCGGTACCAGGGTGATTTCACCGCCCTTGGGGGCCGCCGGGTTCACGTAGTCGAAATGGCCAAACCCCGGCGGATAGCGGATGTCGCCGAACTGCGCATAGGCGTGGGCCGCCCACGTGGGCATTCCCCAACACAAACCGGCCAGGACCAGCAGGAAACCTCTCATCCGCATGCGACAATTCTGCCTGTAAATTTCCACGAATTTCCAAGCGAGAACAACATGGGTTTCCTCACCGGCAAGAAATTTCTGATCACCGGCGTGCTGAGCAACCGCTCGATCGCCTACGGCATTGCCCAGGCCTGCCGGCGCGAGGGCGCCGAACTGGCCTTCAGCTACGTCGGTGAGCGCTTCAAGGACCGCATCACCGAATTCGCTGCCGAATTCGACTCCAAGCTGATCTTCGACTGCGACGTCGGCGACGACGCCCAGATCGAGGCACTGTTCAAGGACCTGTCGGCCCACTGGCCCAAGTTTGACGGCTTCGTGCACAGTATCGGCTTTGCGCCGCGCGAGGCGATCACGGGCAACTTCCTCGACGGCCTGAGCCGCGAGAACTTCCGCATCGCGCACGACATCAGCGCGTACAGCTTCCCGGCCATGGCCAAGTCGGCCCTGCCCTACCTCAATGACAAGGCGGCGTTGCTGACCCTGAGCTACCTGGGGGCCATGCGCGCAATCCCGAACTACAACACCATGGGCCTGGCCAAGGCCAGCCTGGAAGCTTCGGTCCGTTACCTGGCCGAGGCCGTGGGCCACCTGCCGGATGGCCGCAGCATCCGCGTCAACGGCATCAGCGCCGGCCCCATCAAGACGCTGGCTGCCAGCGGCATCAAGGATTTCGGCAAGCTGCTCGGCATTGCCGCCGCCGGCTCCCCCCTGCGCCGCAACGTGACCATCGAGGACGTGGGAAATGTCGCCGCCTTCCTGATGAGCGACCTGGCCTCCGGTGTGACCTCGGAGATCAGCTACGTGGACGGCGGCTTCAGCCAGTCGGCCGTGGCGGTGCTGGAGTCCTGATTCCCGCGCCACATCCCGTGGCCGCCCGAAAAAAAGCCCCGCACTGCGGGGCTTTTTTCCTTGTGCGGACAGGCTTCAGGCCTTCACGCAGTCGGCGTAGTAACGCTTCTTGCCGTCCGGTCCGACCTCTTCCACCAGGCCATGGATATCGGTCTCGAAGCCTGGGCACTGTGCGTTGAACTCGCGGGCAAACTTCAGGTAATCGACGATCTTCTTGTTGAACACTTCCCCAGGGATCAGCAGCGGGATGCCCGGCGGGTATGGCGTGACCAGGCCCACGGTGACACGGCCTTCCAGGTGGTCGATCTCCACGCGCTCGGTCTTGCGATGGGCAATGTGGGCGTAGGCGTCACTCGGGTTCATCGCCGGTGTGAGGTCGCTCAGGTACATCTCGGTCGTCAGGCGAGCGATGTCGTACTTGGCGTACATCTCGTGGATGAACTGGCACAGGTCCCGCAGGCCCATGCGTTCGTAGCGCGGCTGCTTCTTGCAGAACTCGGGCATCACCCGCCACATCGGCTGGTTCTTGTCGTAGTCGTCCTTGAACTGCTGC
>DALYHW010000086.1:0-11033 GCA_031970695.1 Hylemonella sp. | reverse complement strand
CCGCGCGGCGCGTGTCCATGGCATTGCGGCGGATGCGCCCGTTCAGGTCCTCCTGGCGGGCGATGGCACCCAGCACCTCGCCGGCGAGGGCGTCGGTCACGTCACCCGAGAGCACCAGCTTGCTGGCTTTCTCCAGTTCGTCGTAGATGCCCTCCAGTGTGTCGGCGGAATACTCGGCATCGGCGTCGAAGAGCTTGAGCAGCACCTCCTTGGCGTCGCTGATGAGTCCGGGTGCGCGACGCGCCCGCATGCGCAGCAGCCGGAACACCGGCAGGTCTTCGTCGTGGATGGAGAACAGGACGCCCTTGCTCCTGAGCTCGTCATTGACCAGGTTCAGGATGAAGGCCACGCGTACCGTGCGGGGCGCAGCCTCGTCGGCGATCAGGAAGTCGCTGCGGATGTGCAGCTCGCCGTTGTCTTCTTCATAGAAGCGCGCGGACTCCTCGATGTCCTCGTCCATCGCGTCTTCCGGGATGGACAGGCCGTAGTACTGCTTGACCCAGCGCTTTTCTTCGAGCGTGGGGGATTCGAGATCGACCCAGATCGGCTGGAACCTGGAGAGCTCCTCCAGCGACTCGATCTCTTCCTGGAAGAGCCGGCCGTTGGCGAGCGTGAAGATGTTGAGCATGGCTCACTCCCTCGGGTGGATGGGCATCGGACGGGTTGGTGGGGTGCGCTTCCAACTCCCGGTGCTTGAAGGGAGTCGAAAGCTACCGACTAGGGCAGGTTTCCAAGGAGCGATCTCCGTAATGACGACAGGCGCGATTATGGCATTGCGCGTGTGTGGTGGACGAAGGGAGCGATGCCAGCGCAGCCGTCCGTGCGCCATGCATCAATCCGCCCATTCTGCACCCGCGGCCACGACGCGGCAAGCCCCTGGCGACCTGGTCGAAATCAAGGGCCGTGGTGTGTGAAAAAACTTGTGCCGGGTCAAGGAAAAGGGATTGCATTTCATGCACCGGGGGCGCATCATGAAGCCGTCTGCAGCAGGGAAGTCCGGGTCGTTGCCGGGCTTGCTGGTGCGGACAGCATTGAAATCTGAGAGCAATAGGAGGCTACTCATGAACCTGACGATCAGCGGTCACCATCTCGAAGTTACCCCGGCCTTGCGCAGCTATGTCACGACCAAGCTTGATCGCATTACCCGGCACTTTGACCAGGTTGTCGATGTCAAGGTGCTGTTGACGGTTGAAAAGCAGAAGGAGAAGGAACGACGGCAACGTGCCGAATGCAATATCCACGTGAAGGGCAACGACCTGTTCGCGGAAAGTTCCCATGAGGACCTGTACGCCGCCGTGGATGAACTGGTCGACAAGCTCGACCGCCAGGTGGTGCGCCACAAGGACCGCCTGCAGGAGCATCACCACGCCCCCGCCAAGCGCCTGATGTAAGGCGGGGCTGCGCCGGGGCCGTTCACCCCGGATCCCTGAAAAGCCGCGGGCGACCCCTGCGGCTTTTTTGTGGCCGCGCGGCTGTGGTGCCGGCACGGCAGGGCACGCCGGGAGCCTGTTTTGTGTGCATAATCTGCCCACCCGACTGCCATGAACCGTCTTGCGTCCATCCTGCCTGCTGCACAAGTGCTTGTGCACGTCGATGCCACCAGCAAAAAGCGGGCATTCGAGGAAATCGGTCTGCTGTTCGAAAACCTGCACGGCCTGAACCGGGCGCTGGTCACCGACAGCCTGTTTGCCCGCGAACGGCTGGGCTCCACCGGCCTGGGGCACGGCGTGGCCATCCCACACGGTCGCATCAAGGGCCTGAAGGCGCCCATGGCCGCTGTGCTGCAGCTGGCGCAGCCCATTGGCTTCGATGCCCCCGACGAGCAGCCGGTCACCCTGCTGATCTTCCTGCTGGTGCCCGAGGCGGCAACGCAGAAACACCTGGAAATCCTGTCCGAAATCGCCGAGCTGCTCAGCGACGCCGACCTGCGCGGCAAGATGACCGGCAGCGCCACGGCCGCTGACCTGCATGCGCTGATTGTCAACTGGCATTCGGCCCAGCCGGCCTGAGCCGCCACGGAGTTCCTGCTTGCGGCCCACCGTCGTCAGTGCCGAGGTCCTGTTCGAGGAATTCCGAGGCAAGCTCAAGTGGGAGTGGGTGGCGGGCCTGGGGGCCTCGGAGCGCCGCTTTGACGAGGTGGCGGTGCGCGCCGCCAACTCCGGCGCCGACCTGGTCGGCCACCTCAACTACATCCATCCCTACCGCCTGCAGGTCATGGGCGACCGCGAGATCGCCTACCTGACCAACGCCACGCCCGAGGACTGCGCGCGGCGCATTTCCCGCATCACCACGCTCGAGCCGCCCGTGCTGGTGCTGGCCGACAAGCAGACCGCGCCGCCCGCGTTGGTGGCGATGTGCGAGCAGGCGCAGATCCCGCTGTTCTCCTCGCCCGAGTCGTCGGCCTATGTCATCGACGTGCTGCGCAGCTACCTGTCGCGCCATTTCGCCGACCGGGCCTCCATGCACGGCGTGCTCATGGACATCCTGGGTCTGGGCGTGCTCATCACGGGTGAGTCCGGTCTGGGCAAGAGCGAGCTGGGCCTGGAGCTGATCTCGCGTGGCCACGGCCTGGTGGCCGACGACGCAGTGGACCTCTATCGGGTCAACCAGGACACCATCGAGGGGCGTTGCCCCGAACTGCTGCGCAACCTGCTCGAGGTGCGCGGCATCGGCCTGCTGGACATCAAGGCCATCTTCGGCGAGACCGCGGTGCGCCGCAAGATGCGCCTGAAACTCATCGTGCACCTTGTGCGTCGCGAGACGCTGGAGCGCGACTACGAACGCATTCCCTATGAGCCGCTCACCCAGGACGTGCTGGGCATCCCCGTGCGCAAGGCCGTCATCCAGGTCGTGGCCGGCCGCAACCTGGCCGTGCTGGTCGAGGCTGCCGTGCGCAACACCATTCTGCAACTGCGCGGCATCGACACCTACCAGGAGTTCGTGGAGCGGCACCGCCGCGCCATGGGTGAGAACGGCAGCTGAGGCCGGGCGGGCGCCGGCGCCGTAAGGCTGCGCCGCCTACTTCGTGCGGTTTGGACAGGCGTCCTTGGTGCAGTGGGCGTACAGGCTGAGGGCATGCTCGGCCAATGCAAACCCGCGGGACTTGGCGACCGCGTTCTGGCGGTTCTCGATCTCGGCGTCGTAGAACTCCTCGACCTTGCCGCAGTCCAGGCAGACCAGGTGGTCGTGGTGCTGGCCTTCGTTGAGTTCGTAGACGGCCTTGCCGCCCTCGAAGTTGCTGCGGGTCAGAATGCCGGCCTGCTCGAATTGCGTGAGCACGCGGTAGACCGTGGCCAGGCCGACGTCGGAGCGTTCCTCGAGCAGGACGCGGAACACGTCCTCGGCGCTCATGTGGCGCTGGGTACCCTTCTGGAAGATCTCCAGCACCTTGAGCCGGGGCAGCGTGGCTTTCAGGCCGGTGCTCTTGAGTTCGTCGATGGAGTTCATGGGGCGTTTTCCCTGCAGGACGGGGCGGGCGGGCAACGGCTCTGCCGGTACCTCAACCGGTACAATGGACCGATCATATCGCTAGCGCCAGATTCATGTTCATTTTTCATCGCGCCCCCGGCCGTCTGGGGGCGGTCCTGTTGCTGGGCGTGGCCCTGACGACCTTCACGGGCTGCAGCTGGCTGCAGCCTTACCGTGTGCCGGTCGTGCAGGGCAACGTGGTGACGCGCGAGCAGGTCGCGGCACTGCGTGCGGGCATGAGCCGCATCCAGGTGCGTGACATCCTGGGCACGCCGCTGCTGACCAGCGTGTTCCATGGCGACCGCTGGGACTACGTTTTCACGCTCAAGCGCCAGGGCACCGAGCCG
Source organism: Hylemonella sp. (assembly GCA_031970695.1). Lineage (GTDB taxonomy): Bacteria > Pseudomonadota > Gammaproteobacteria > Burkholderiales > Burkholderiaceae_C > Hylemonella. Next base: position 7,218 of record DALYHW010000086.1, on the reverse strand, counting down.
CAGGCACGTCGCGTCACCGTCTACTTCAAGGGGGAGGTGCTCGACCGCTTCGAAGCCGATCCCCTGCCCAGCGAGTCTGAATTTGTCGCCACGCTGGGCCGCAAGGACGAAGTCAAGGTGCCGGTGCTGGAAGCCACGCCTGAAAAGCTGCAGGCATTCCCGCCGCCCGCTCCCGCTCCCGAAAGCAAGCCCCTGCCCCCCCTGCCGGCCAGTTACCCGCCGCTGGAGACTTCCAGCGCGGCCGGCAGCCGCTGATTCCGACGGACCCCACCATGAGCGCACACATTCCCTACCAGATCGCCATTGCCGGTTCCTCCGGCCGCATGGGCCGCATGCTGATCGAGGCCGTGCACAACGCCGACGACTGCCAGCTCGCCGGTGCGCTGGACCTGCCGGCGAGCCCGGCCATCGGCACTGATGCCACCGCCTTCCTTGGCCATGCCAGTGGCGTGGCGATCACGGCGGACCTCCAGACCGGGCTGCAGAATGCCCGCACGCTGATCGACTTCACGCGTCCCGAGGGCACCATGGCCCACCTCAAGGCCTGCCGGCTGCTGGGCGTGAACATGGTGATCGGCACCACGGGTTTCACCGAGGAGCAGAAGGCGGAGATCCAGGCGGCGTCCAAGGACATCGCCATCATGCTTTCGCCGAACATGAGCGTGGGTGTCAACGTGACGCTCAAGCTGCTGGAGCTGGCCGCCAAGGCGCTGGCCACCGGCTACGACATCGAGATCATCGAGGCCCACCATCGCCACAAGGTCGACGCCCCCTCGGGCACGGCGCTCAAGATGGGTGAGGTCATCGCCGGCGCGCTCGGGCGCGACCTCAAGGACTGCGCCGTTTACGAGCGTTACGGCCATACCGGCGAGCGTGATCCGTCCACCATCGGTTTTGCCACCGTGCGCGGTGGCGACATCGTGGGTGACCACACGGTGCTGTTCGCCGGAACCGGCGAGCGCATCGAGGTGACGCACAAATCGTCCAGTCGCGTGACCTATGCCCAGGGCAGCCTGCGCGCCGTGCGTTTCCTCGCCGACCGCAAGAACGGCCTGTACGACATGTTCGACGTGCTCGGATTGAAGTGAGCTGACAGCAGTTTCCGCCATGCAAGAGAAATACAACCACCTCGACGCCGAGAAGTCCGCCCACAGCCACTGGGTTGCACGGGATGCCTACCGTGTCACCGAGCAGGCCGGCAAGAAGAAGTTCTACGCCTGTTCCATGCTGCCCTACCCCAGCGGCAAATTGCACATGGGCCACGTGCGCAACTACACCATCAACGACATGCTTACACGCCAGCTGCGCATGAGCGGCTACAACGTGTTGATGCCCATGGGCTGGGACGCTTTCGGCCTGCCGGCCGAAAACGCGGCGCTCAAGAACGGCGTGCCGCCAGCCAAGTGGACCTACGAGAACATTGCCTACATGAAGGGGCAGATGCAGGCCATGGGCCTGGCCATCGACTGGAGCCGCGAGGTTGCCACCTGCGACCCGACCTACTACAAGTGGAACCAGTGGCTGTTTCTCAAGATGCTGGAGAAGGGCATCGCTTACCGCAAGACCCAGGTCGTGAACTGGGATCCGGTGGACCAGACAGTGCTGGCCAACGAGCAGGTGATAGATGGCCGTGGCTGGCGCACGGGTGCGCTGGTGGAAAAGCGCGAGATCCCGGGTTATTACCTCAAGATCACGGATTACGCGCAGGAACTGCTCGACCACGTGCAGATCGGCAACGACAAGGCCACGCTCAACGGCTGGCCCGAGCGCGTACGCCTGATGCAGGAGAACTGGATCGGCCGCAGCGAGGGTGTGCGCTTTGCGTTTACCCACGCGATTCAGGACGAGGATGGCCAGCTCATCGGTGACGGCCGCATGTACGTCTTCACCACGCGCGCCGACACCATCATGGGTGTGACCTTCTGCGCCGTGGCGCCCGAACATCCGCTGGCGCAGCACGCGGCGAAGACCAACCCCAGGCTCGCGGCCTTCATCGAGGAGTGCAAGACGGGCGGCACCACCGAGGCCGAGCTGGCGACGCAGGAGAAGAAGGCCTTGCCTACGGGCCTGTTCGTCACCCATCCGCTGACGGGTGACCAGGTCGAGGTCTGGGTCGGCAACTACGTGCTGATGAGCTACGGCGACGGTGCCGTCATGGGCGTGCCGGCGCACGACGAGCGCGACTTCGCGTTCGCCCGCAAGTACGGCCTGAAGATCCGGCAGGTCACGGCCGTGGCGGGGCAGACCTTCAACACCGAGGCCTGGGCTGACTGGTACGCCGACAAGCAGAACGGCGTGGCGGTGAACTCCGGCAAGTACGACGGACTGGATTACCAGGCCTGCGTCGACGCGGTCGCGGCCGACCTGGCCGCCAAGGGCCTGGGCGAGAAGAAGACCACCTGGCGCCTGCGCGACTGGGGCATCAGCCGCCAGCGCTACTGGGGCACGCCGATCCCGATCATCCATTGCGAGAGCTGCGGCCCCGTGCCGGTGCCCGAGAAAGACCTGCCGGTCGTGCTGCCGCAGGACCTGGTGCCGGACGGCAGCGGCAACCCGCTCAACAAGTGCGAGGCCTTCCTCAAGGTCGATTGCCCTTGCTGCGGCAAGCCCGCGCGGCGCGAGACCGACACCATGGACACCTTCGTGGATTCGTCCTGGTATTTCATGCGCTATTGCGACCCGACCAACCCCGACCAGATGGTGGCCGACGGCGCGCAGTACTGGATGCCGATGGACCAGTACATCGGGGGCATCGAGCACGCCATCCTGCACCTGCTGTACGCCCGCTTCTGGACCAAGGTCATGCGCGACCTGGGCCTGGTCAAGGTGGACGAGCCCTTCACCAGGCTGCTGACCCAGGGCATGGTGCTCAACCACATCTACTCGCGCCGCACCGAGAAGGGCGGCAAGGAGTACTTCTGGCCGCAGGACGTCGATCACGTGCTCGACGCCGGCGGCAAGATCGTGGGCGCCAAGCTGAACAAGGCGGTAGGCGAGCTGCCCGCAGGCACGCCGATCGACTACGAGGGCGTGGGCACCATGTCCAAGTCCAAGAACAACGGCGTCGATCCGCAGGACCTGATCGAGAAGTACGGCGCCGACACCGCGCGCCTGTACACCATGTTCACGGCCCCGCCCGAGGCGACGCTGGAGTGGAACGACGCAGCCGTGGAGGGCAGCTACCGCTTCCTGCGCCGGGTCTGGAACTTCGGCGTCAAGCTGTCGGGCATCGACCACGCCGCCGCCATGGCCAGCGTCTCCGGCGCGCAGCAGCTCAGGGACGTGAGCTTCGGCAAGGAGGCCAAGGCGCTGCGGCTGGAGATCCACAGCGTGCTCAAGCAAGTGGACTACGACTACCAGCGCATGCAGTACAACACCGTGGTGTCCGGCGCCATGAAGCTGCTCAATGCGCTCGAGGATTTCAAGGCCACCGGGACTCCGGGTGCCGAGGTGGCGCTGATCGAAGGCTTCGGCATCCTGCTGCGGGTGCTGTATCCGGCCACGCCCCACATCACCCATGTGTTGTGGAGCGAGCTGGGTTACGCCGGCACGCTGGGCGACCTGCTCGACGCACCCTGGCCGCAGGTGGATGCGGCGGCGCTGCAGCAGGACGAGGTCGAACTGATGTTGCAGATCAACGGCAAGCTGCGTGGCGCCATCCTGGTGCCGGCCGGCGCGGCGAAGGAAGCGATCGAGGCTATTGCAGTGGCCAGCGAGCCGGTCAAGGCCCAGGGGGCGCCGGTCAAGCGCGTCATCGTGGTGCCCGGCCGCCTGGTCAACGTGGTCGTCTGACGCCATGACGCGGCGCCTCTCAGCCTGGCTGTTGTGCGCGCTGCTGCTGGCGCTGGCGGGTTGTGGCTTTGCCCTTCGCCAGCCGGTCACGTTTGCCTTCTCCTCTGTTTACACAAACGTTGCGCCGACGTCGCCCCTGGGCGCGGAGCTCAAACGCCAGCTGGCAGCTGCCGGTAATCTGGACCTCATCACGGACAGCGCCCGCGTGCAGGAAGCCCAGGTCGTGCTGGACGTGGCGCCCGAACAGCGCATCAAGACCGTGGTGGGCCTGGGAGCCACCGGCCAGGTGCGCGAGTTCCAGTTGCGCCTGGTGCTCAAGTTCCGGCTGCGTACGCCGCAGGGCAAGGAGCTGATCCCTGAAACCGAACTGGTGCAGCAGCGTGCGCTGAGCTACGACGAAGTCTTCGCACTGGCCAAGGAAGCCGAGGAGCAGCTGCTGTATCGCAACATGCAGAGCGACATGGTGCAGCAGATCCTGCGCCGCCTCGCTGCCGTTAAGGCGCTCTGACGCAACCTCGCGAGTCACGATGCAAGTCGCCGCTGCCCAGATTACGGCCCAGCTGCAGCGCGGGCTCAAGAGCCTGTACACCATCCACGGCGACGAGCCGCTGTTGCAGCAGGAGGTGGCCGACGCCATCCGGGCGGCGGCGCGTGCGCAGGGCTACACCGAGCGCACGGTACACACCGTCGCGGGCGCACATTTCGACTGGAGCGAGGTGTTGGCCGCCGGTGGCTCCTTGAGCCTCTTTGCCGACAAGCAGATCGTCGAGATCCGCATCCCCTCGGGCAAGCCGGGCAAGGACGGCAGCGTGGCGCTGCAGCAGCTGGCCGAAGGCGCCCAGGGTAATGACAGCACGCTGACGCTGGTGCTGCTGCCTCGCCTGGACAAGCAGACCAGGACGGGCGCGTGGTTTGGCGCGCTGGAGAGTTACGGTGTCACGGTGCAGGTGGATCCGATCGAGCGCCGCGCGCTGCCCCAATGGATTGCGCAGCGCCTGGCCGCGCAGGGCCAGCGCGTGGCCGAGGGTGAGGAAGGGCAACGCACGCTGCAATTCTTCGCCGACCGCGTGGAGGGCAACCTGCTGGCCGCGCACCAGGAAATCCAGAAGCTGGCTCTGCTCTATCCGCAGGGGGAGCTGGGTTTCGACCAGGTCGAAGGGGCTGTGCTCAACGTGGCGCGTTACGACGTGTTCAAGCTCTCCGAGGCCGTGCTGGCCGGCCAGATGGCGCGTGTGCAGCGCATGCTTGACGGCCTCAAGGCCGAGGGCGAAGCCGAGGTGCTGGTGCACTATGCGCTCGCCGAGGACATCCGGGCACTCAAGCGCGTGAAGGATGCGATCACGGCCGGCCGACCGCTGCCCATGGCGCTGCGCGAGCAGCGCATCTGGGGTGTCAAGGAGCGCCTGTACGAGCGCGTGCTGCCCCTGCTGAGCGACACCACGCTGGCCAGCCTGCTCCAGGCCGCCCATCGGGTGGACGGCATCGTCAAGGGCCTGAAGGTCCCGGACTGGCCCGCCGATGGCTGGCAGGCGCTGCAGCGCCTGGCCTTCGAACTCTGCGGGTACTGCGCGGCGCCGGCCGCCAAAGGGACGGGCGTGCGAAAATAGGCGCATGAACGCGCCCGAGTCCGCCGCCCGCATCTCCGAGCTCACCCAGACCCTGGGTCGGCAAGCCCGTGCCGCCGCCGCCCTGATGGCCAAGGCCAGCGCGGCGAAAAAGAATGCCGCCCTGCGACGACTGGCCGACCTGCTGCGCGCGAACACGGCCGCACTGGCGCAGGACAACGCCCGGGACATCGGGCGGGCCGAGGCGGCCGGCCTGTCGGCCCCGATGGTGGACCGGCTCAAGCTCACGCCCAAGGTGATCGAGACGGTTGCCCAGGGCTGCGAGCAGCTCGCGGCCATGGCCGACATCATTGGTGAAATCGTCGGCATGAAGCAGCAGCCCAGCGGCATCCGCGTGGGCCAGATGCGCGTGCCGGTCGGTGTCTTCGGCATGATCTTCGAGAGCCGTCCCAATGTGACCATCGAGGCGGCGAGCCTGTCCATCAAGAGCGGCAATGCGTGCATCCTGCGCGGCGGCTCGGAGGCCATCGAATCCAACAAGGCGCTGGCCAGGCTGGTGCAGCAGGCGCTGGTCGAGTCCGGCCTGCCGGCCGATGCGGTGCAGCTGGTGCAGACCACCGACCGTGAGGTGGTGGGCCAGCTGATTGCCATGCCTGAGTATGTGGACGTGATCATCCCGCGCGGCGGCAAGTCGCTGATCGAGCGCATCAGCCGCGACGCCAAGGTGCCGGTCATCAAGCACCTGGACGGCAACTGCCACACCTACGTCGACGACCCCTGCGACCTCGACATGGCCGTCACGGTGACAGACAACGCCAAGACCAACAAGTACAGCCCCTGCAACGCGACCGAGAGCCTGCTGGTGGCGCGTGGCGTGGCGGCCGAATTCCTGCCGCGCATCGGTGCCGTCTTCGCCGCCAAGGCCGTCGAGATGCGCTGCTGCCCGGAGTCCTGGGCCATCCTGCAGGGCGTGCCCGGCGCCAACCTGAAAGAAGCTACCGAGCAGGACTGGTACGAGGAGTACCTCGCGCCCATCATCGCCGTGAAGGTGGTTGCGGGGCTGGACGAGGCGATCGCGCACATCAACAAGTACGGCAGCCATCACACGGATGCCATCCTCACGCGTGACCACATGCACGCGCAGGCCTTCCTGCGCGAGGTCGATTCGGGCAGCGTGATGGTCAATGCCAGTACCCGTTTTGCCGATGGTTTCGAGTACGGGCTGGGTGCCGAGATCGGCATCAGCACCGACAAGTTCCACGCCCGTGGCCCCGTCGGGCTGGAGGGCCTCACCTCGCTCAAGTACGTCGTGCTGGGCGAGGGCGAGGTGCGGGCCTGATCGTGCGCGTGTACCGGCGGCTCTGCGGTCTGGGCCTGCTGCTGGCGCTGGCGGCGCCCCTGCATGCGCAGGCCAGTGCATCACTGGCTGCCGAAATGGGGTGCGTCAACTGCCACGGGCAGCCGCCACGCGCGGACGCGCCGTCCTTTGCCCGGCTGGCACAGAAGTATGCGAAGCGCCGCTCCGATGCCGGCGCCGAGGCCCACGCTGTCGACGAACTGCTGCGCGGTGAACCCTGGCGCCGCATTCCGGCCCACGAGCACATCAGCCCCGCGACGGCGCGCCGCCTGGTGCACTGGCTGTTCGAAGGTGCCGACGGCGCACCTTGAATCGCGGCAGCCGACCCCCACGTCCTAGAATTGCCATAACAACAATCGCGAGGGCTGCATGGTTCCCCATCTCATCACGGCTTTGACCGGCCCGATCAACGAGCTAGAGCAACGCATCCTGGACTCCATGCCGGCCATTGAGCGCTGGTTCCGCCTGGAGTGGATGGAGCACACGCCGCCCTTCTATACCTCG
>DALYHW010000085.1:0-11186 GCA_031970695.1 Hylemonella sp. | reverse complement strand
ACGCGGGGTGTGGGCTGCTCCAGCCGCAGGCGCGCCGCCGCCAGGAGCGATGGGTCCAGGGCCAGTTCGCCCTGCAGGGCCAGCAGCGCGAGGCGCGCGTCGCCCAGCGTGCCGCTGACCCAGATGTCGTCGCCGGCCTGTGCGCCCGAGCGCAGCAGCGCCTGGCTGTGGCCGTCCACCACCGGCACCTCACCGAACACGGTGATGCAGATGGTGAGCGGGCCGCGTGTGGTGTCGCCCCCGATGAGCTGGCAGCCATGGGTATCGGCCAGCGCGAACAGCCCCTTCGAGAAGCCGGCCAGCCAGGCTTCGTCGGCGCGCGGCAGCGCCAGCGCCAGCGTGCACGCCAGCGGCTTCGCGCCGCAGGCGGCCAGGTCGCTGAGGTTGACGGCCAGCGCCTTGTGGCCCAGTGTGAACGGGTCGACGTCGGCAAAGAAGTGCCGGCATTCGACCAGCATGTCGCAGGAGATTGCCATCTGCGTGCCGGCCGCCGGCTGCAGCAGCGCGCAGTCGTCCCCCACACCCAGCACCACGGCGCCCGAGGCGGGCTGTTGCGGGCGCCGGAAGTAACGCGCGATGAGGTCGAATTCGCCGAGCGCCACGGTTCCTACTCCGCTTCCCGGCAGGCACCCTGCAAGGCCTGACATGATCCCAGCATGCAACGCCGTGGAACCGGCCTTGCCGGGCCACTGGCGTGGTCCCCGCTTGGGGGGGGAGGCGGAGCGACCGCAGGGAGCGCAGCCTGGGGGAGCATCATTCAGTGCAGCGTGCGGCTGCCGCCGGCGCCCGAACTGCTCAGCGCATCGAGCACGAACATCGGGATGTCGACATCGAAGCGTTCGCCATCCTCGGCCACAAAGAAGTAGCTGCCATGCATGGTGCCGGTGGGCGTGCGCAGGCGCGTACCGCTGGTGTACTCGAAGGTCTCGCCGGGTTGCAGCAGCGGCTGCTGTCCCACCACTCCGAGGCCACGGACTTTTTCAGTGTGACCGTTGGCATCGTTCACGTTCCAGCTGCGCGAGATCAGCTGCGCCGGGATTTCGCCGGTATTGGTGATCGTGATGGTGTAGGCGAAGACGTACTGGCCCTGGTCCGGCACCGACTGTTCGGGCAGGTGACGGGGCTGGACTTCGACGAGGATCTGATACTTGGCCATATATGGATATAGTCCGCTATCCCGGAATGCTAACTGCGAAAATACCCCCCATGTCCAAATCCTTCCGCATTGCCCCTTCCATCCTGTCGGCCGACTTTGCCCGCCTGGGCGAGGAGGTGCGCAACGTGATTGCCGCTGGTGCGGACTGGATCCATTTCGATGTGATGGACAACCATTACGTGCCCAACCTGACCTTCGGTCCCATGGTCTGCCAGGCGCTCAAGCCCCATGCCAAGACCCCCGACGGCAAGCCCGTGCCGATCGACGTGCACCTGATGATCTCGCCGGTGGATGCGCTGGCCGGGGCGTTCATCGATGCCGGGGCTGACCTGGTGAGCTTCCATCCCGACGCGAGCACCCACGTGCACCGCAGCATCCAGGCCATCAAGGCCCGGGGCTGCCAGGCCGGGCTGGTGTTCAACCCGGCGCAGCCACTGGATGTGCTCGACTGGGTGATCGACGACATCGACCTGATCCTCATCATGAGCGTGAACCCGGGGTTTGGCGGCCAGGGTTTCATCGACTCGGCGCTGCGCAAGGTGGAGGCCGCGCGCAAGCGCATCGAGGCTTGCGGCAAGGACATCCGCCTCGAGGTGGACGGCGGCATCAAGGCCGACAACATCCGCCGCGTGGCGGATGCCGGTGCCGACACCTTTGTGGCCGGCAGCGCCATCTTCGGCAAGCCGGATTACCGTGCCGTGATCGAGGCCATGCGCCGCGCGCTGGCCTGATCGCTCGTTTCCGCGGATGCCCGGCATGCAGGCCACTCCCGTCTGTCCCGTACGCCTGCCGGGTCCTGCTGCCGCATCATGAAAGGCGGGTTTTTCCGCGGTGCTGTCACGGTGTCACCGCGCAGTGGCGCGCCGCTCGCCGATGGTGGTGCGCAGGTGCACCGCTGGGTGCGGCTGGCGCTGTACACCGTCCTCGTGGTGATGGGCGTGCTGACCTACCTGCTCACGCGCCAGCAGCAGCAATCCGAGGAGTTGCGCCAGGCCGATGCCGAGATCATCCGCGTGGCCGCCGCGCAGGGTACGCAGATCCAGCGCATGCTGATGCTGCTGACCCGCCTGCAGGCCGGCCAGGGTGAGGACGAGGAGAACTACAACGCGCTGGGCGAGACCGTGAGCCAGATGCAGACCCAGGCGTCGCTGCTGGATGAGCTGTTGACGCGCCAGGGGGTCTGGCAGATCGACGACTGGCCGCAGCTGCGCACGGTCATCTTCGAGTGGCAGGACCGGCGCGAGAAGGTCTGGTATCGCGCGCAATCCCTGTTGTGGTTTGCCGACCAGCGCGCCACCGACCGGCGCGAGCGCGCCATCCAGTTCCTGCAGACCGAGATGGAGTCCTTCTGGCTCACGACGCAGGCCATGGTCGACGAACTGCAGTACGCGGCGCAGCGCCGCTCGCGCGCCACGCTCAGCCAGGTCGAGCGTTCCATCTACCTCACGCTGGCGGTGCTGGCGGTGCTGGTGCTCACGGTGGCCGAGCCACTGGTGTACTTCGTGCGTCGCCAGCGCGCGGCGCTGCTGAGCCAGTCGGCCGAAGTGCAGCGCCTGGCGCTGGTGGCCCAGCGCACATCCAACTGGGTCGCGGTGGTGGACCCGCAGCGGCATGTGCTCTGGTGCAACGAGGCCTTCCTGCGCGGCAAGGGCTGGACCATGGAGGAGGCCCTCGGCCAGCACACCGGGTTGCTGGTGGCCAATGAATACAACGACGCCGAGGAGATGGGGCGTCTGCTGGCCGAGCTCGACATGGGGCTGCCCGTGCGCGTGGAGGTCATGCACCGCGGCCGCCAGGGCGAGGAAGTCTGGATCGACGTCGACTACCAGCCCATGCAGGACGAGGCCGGGACGCTGACCGGTTTCACGCTGGTGGCCACCGACATTACCGACAGCGTGAACCAGCGTTTGCGCATGAAAACCCTGCTCGACGCGCTGCCGGTGGCCGTGGTCGTGCAGTCGGCCTCGGGCGTGGTGATCGAGGCCAACCGTCAGGCTCAGGAGATGCTTGGGGAGCCTGAGCAGAAACTGCTGGGCCGGGACCGGCTCGCCGCGGAAAACGTCATTGTGCGACCGGACCTCACGCCCTACGCAATGGAGGAACGGCCCAGCGTGCGCACCTTGCGCTCGGGTCAGGGCCAGCGGGGCGTGCTGCTGGGGCACCTGCGCTCCGAAGGCGAGCTGCGCTGGCACATGGTCAACACCGAGCCCCTGCGCGACGCCACCGGGCATCTGAGCGGCGTGATCTCCTGCATGATCGACGTCACCCAGCAGCGCGAGCAGCAGCAGCTCCTGACGCTGGCGATCGAGAGCGCCTCGCTGGGGGTCTGGCACTGGGACATCCCGACGGGCCAGATGAACGTGAACGACCGGATGCTGGCGCTACTGGGGTACCGGCCGGGCGAACTGGCGCTGACGTCGGAAAGTTTTCAAGGCCTGATCCATCCCGACGACCGCGAAGGCTGGGACTGGGCCATCCGCACCAACCTGCGCGATTCGCACCAGCCGCTGCACTGGGAGGTGCGCGTCCGTCACGGCAGCGGACGCTGGATGTGGGCGCTGTACAGCGGCACGGTGGTGACGCGCGACGCCGCCGGCCGCGCGCTGCGCATGGCCGGCATCTGCTACGACATCAACGCGCAGAAGGAGCTCGAGGAGCAGCTGCGCCAGACAGCCCGTACCGACAGCCTTACGCGCCTGCCCAACCGCGTCGAGCTGCTCAATCGCATCCACGTGTCCATCCAGCGCGCGAAGCAGCAGCCGGGTTACAGCTTCGCCGTCCTCTTCATGGACTTCGACCGCTTCAAGCAGGTCAATGACACGCTGGGCCACGCCGTCGGCGACGAGCTGTTGCGCCAGATCGCCCAGCGCCTGCAGGACAGCCTGCGCCCGGGTGATGCCTTCGTGCAGACCAGCGACTTCAGCCAGATGGCCGCGCGCATCGGCGGTGACGAATTCGTGGTGCTGCTGGACAACATCCGCGGTGATCTGGACGCGCAGGTCGTGGCCGCGCGCCTGCTCGAAGTGCTGGCCGAGCCGTACCAGATCGGCCCGCACCGGGTCAGCTCCACGGCCAGTATCGGCATCGTCACGACCGCGCACATGGCCGATGACCCGGACAGCGTGCTGCGCGACGCCGACATCGCCATGTACGAGGCCAAGCGCCAGGGACGCGCGCGCTACGAGATGTTCGAGCCGTCCATGCGCAAGCGGGTGCACGATGACGTGGAGCTGGAGAACGACCTGCGCCAGGCGCTGGACCGGGGCGAAATCCACGTGGTGTACCAGCCCATGATCGACCTGCGGCGCAACCGGCTGGTGGGCATGGAGGCGCTGGCCCGCTGGCAGCATCCACGGCGCGGCGCCGTCTCGCCCCTGACCTTCATCCCGGTGGCCGAGGCCACCGGCGTGATCCGGGCGCTGGGTGAATTCGTCCTCAAGACCGCCTGCCACGAGCTGGTGCGGCTGCGCGGGCTGCTGGGCGAGCAGGCGCCCGAGACGGTGTCCGTCAACCTGTCCCGTGCCCAGCTGCGCCAGCCCGGGTTCGTGGCGCGGCTGACCGAGCTGCTGTATGGCGCCGGCCTGGAGCCCGGCGGGCTCATGCTGGAAGTGACGGAAAGCCTGGCCGCGCAGGACGAAAGCATGCTCGGCGTGTTGCGCGAGATCCGTGCCCTGGGCGTGGCCTTGTCGCTCGACGATTTCGGCACAGGTTACTCATCACTGTCGTGCCTGCACGAATTGCCGGTCAACCAGGTCAAGATCGACCGCTCCTTCGTGAGCCAGGCGCCGGCCAGCGCCTACCATCGCGTGATGATCGATGCCACCATCAGCATGGCGCAGACCCTGGGGCTGCAGACGGTGGCTGAAGGCATCGAGACGGCAGAACAGGCCGAACTGATGAAGTCCCTGGGCTGCGGCAAAGGCCAGGGCTATCTGTACAGCCGCCCGATGCCGGCCCGCGAGCTGGAGAGCTGGGCCGTGTCGGTCAACCGGGAGTCGGCTGTCAGGACTTGAGGTCCAGCAGCTCGTTCTTGAGTTTCCAGTCCGCTGGCGAACGGCCCAGCCAGATGCCCATCATGGCCTGGAAGAACTCCGGCTCCTTGAACGGCTCGCCCTGCTGCTTGCCCTTGACCGAGATGATCAGGCCCTGGCCCGGAATCCAGTCCATCGTGAAGCTCTCTCCGGCATTGAGCTTCTTGTAGTCGGTGAAGATCTGGCTCATGCGCATGATGCCCGGGATCAGCTGGGCGAAGGCGGCGCGGTCCATGTTGTCTTCCATGCCGCGGGAGAACAGCTTGCCCAGCTCGGCGGCATCGATGTCGCGCAGCATCGTGATGCTCATGCGCTTGGGGCCGGGCGCCTTGATCACTTCTTCCAGAGAACTGGCCTTGCGGGTCAGGTACAGGCCGGCGGCGTAGACCTTGAACACGGCCTTGTAGCGCAGGCCGGCGCCATTGAGCTGCAGCTTGCTGCCCTGAACGTCGATTTCGGGTGCGAAATTGACGCCGCCAACTTCTGCGGCGTGGACGTGCAGGCAGGTCCCCAGCAGCAGGGCAGCCAGGACAGGGCGAAACACAGTCAGCATGGTGCGAAATCTCCAGAAATAGAACGATCGTTCGTTCTATTATCCAGAAACTGCCTAAGGCCCGGTTTCAGGGTTTTCATGGGGGCCCGGTGGCGTTTGCTAAACTGGCCCCATGTTCATTCACCGCCTCATCAGCACAGGTTGCAGCGACCGGGGAGCCTGGCCCTGGCGTCGCTGGCACTGAGCTGCGCGCACGGTCGCGCGCCACAGCCTGCTGGCGGCCAGCCTGCCGGACTTTCCCGCCCCGCAAAGGGGATACCAGAACTGAATGAACCGGGCACCTGGTGCCTTGGCCCCGGGCCAGCCGCCGGAGGCCGAAACGGAGTTTCCCGTGATGACCGAATCCGAATTCAATGAACTGGCCCGCCAGGGCTACAACCGCATTCCACTGACGGCGCAGGCGTTCGCCGATCTCGAGACGCCGCTCTCCCTGTACCTCAAGCTCGCCCATGTGCAGGACGGCGGCCGCCACTCCTTCCTGCTCGAATCCGTCGTCGGCGGCGAGCGTTTCGGCCGCTACAGCTTCATCGGTCTGCCGGCGCGTACCTTGTTGCGCGCCAGCGGTTTCGGTGACGCGGCCCGCACCGAGGTGGTGACCGACGGCCAGGTGGTGGAAGCCGTGTCCGGCAATCCGCTGGACTTCGTCATGGCTTACCAGCAGCGCTTCAAGGTGGCGCTGCAGCCGGGGCTGCCGCGCTTTTGCGGCGGCCTGGCCGGCTACTTCGGCTACGACACGGTGCGCCACATCGAGAAAAAGCTGATCCACAGCTGTCCGCCCGATCCGCTGGGGTGCCCCGACATCCTGCTGTTGCAGTGCGAGGAACTGGCGGTGATCGACAACCTCTCGGGCATGCTGCATTTCATCGTCTACGCCGACCCGGGCCAGCCGGGGGCCTATGCCCAGGCCCAGGCTCGTCTGGCCACGCTGCGCGCGCGCCTGCAGGCACCGGTGCAGGTGCCGGCGGTGAGCGCCAGACCGCGTGCGCCGGAACAGCGCGACTACGCCAAAGCCGATTTCTTGGCCGCGGTGGAGCGCGCCAAGGGCCTGATCCAGGCGGGTGAGTTCATGCAGATCGTGATGGGCCAGCGCATCAGCAAGCCCTACACCCAGAGCCCGCTCAGCCTGTACCGCGCCCTGCGCACGCTCAACCCCAGCCCCTACATGTACTACTACCACCTCGGTGACGTCCATGTCGTGGGTTCGTCGCCCGAGATCCTCGTGCGCCAGGAAAAGACCCCGGCCGGTGCGACCAAGGTCACGATCCGTCCGCTGGCCGGCACGCGCCCGCGTGGCGCCACGCCGGAGGCCGACAAGGCGGCCGAGGTGGAACTGGTCAACGACCCGAAGGAGCGCGCCGAGCACGTGATGCTGATCGACCTGGCGCGCAACGACATTGGCCGCATCGCCAAGACCGGCAGCGTCAAGGTGACCGAGGCGTTTGCCGTGGAGCGCTACAGCCACGTCATGCACATCGTGAGCAATGTCGAGGGCGAACTGCTCGACGGCATGGGCAACATGGACGTGCTGCGCGCCACCTTCCCGGCGGGTACGCTCAGCGGTGCGCCCAAGGTGCATGCCATGGAGCTGATCGACCAGCTCGAGCCCGTCAAGCGAGGCATCTACGGCGGCGCCTGCGGCTACCTCAGCTACGCCGGTGACATGGACGTGGCCATTGCCATCCGCACCGGCGTCATCAAGGACGGCATGCTGCACGTGCAGGCCGCGGCCGGCGTGGTCGCCGACTCGGTGCCCGAGCTGGAGTGGAAAGAGACCGAGCACAAGGCACGCGCCGTGCTGCGCGCCAGCGAACTGGTCGAGGAGGGCTTGGCATGAGCAAGGTCAGGCTCCTCATGGTGGACAACTACGACTCGTTCACCTACAACCTCGTGCAGTACTTTGGTGAACTCGGCGCCGAGGTCGAAGTGCACCGCAATGACGAGATCACGGTGGCGGAAATCGAGTCCAGGCTGAAGGCCGGTCAGCTGGACCGCCTGGTCATTTCGCCCGGTCCCTGCTCGCCCGCCGAGGCTGGCATCTCGGTGGCCGCCATCCGGCACTTCGCCGGCAAGCTTCCCATCCTCGGTGTGTGCCTGGGCCACCAGAGCATCGGTGCGGCCTTTGGCGGCCGGATCATTCGCGCACAGCAGCTGATGCACGGCAAGACCAGTGTCATCACCACCACGCAGGAGGGGGTGTTCAAGGGGCTGCCCGGGCAGTTCACCGTGAACCGTTACCACTCCCTGGCCATCGAGCGCGCCAGTTGCCCGCCCGAACTGAAGGTGACGGCCTGGACGGAGGACGGCGAGATCATGGGCGTGAAGCACGCGACCCTGCCGGTCGAAGGCGTGCAGTTCCACCCCGAATCCATCCTGACCGAGCATGGCCATGCCATGCTGAAGAACTTTCTTGAACAAGCCTGAGGACACTCCATGCCCCAGTCCCACCAGATCACTCCGCAGGAAGCCCTGCAGCGCGTCATCGAACATCGCGAGATCTTCCATGACGAGATGCTTCACATCATGCGCCTCATCATGGGCGGCGAGATGTCGCCCGTGCTGATGGCAGCGCTCATCACCGGCCTGCGTGTCAAGAAGGAAACCATCGGCGAGATCACCGCTGCGGCCCAGGTGATGCGCGAGTTTTCCACCAAGGTGCAGGTGGCCGATCGCACGCACCTGGTCGACATCGTCGGCACCGGCGGCGACGGCGCCCACACCTTCAATATCTCCACCTGCGCCATGTTCGTTGCCGCTGCGGCCGGCGCCAAGGTCAGCAAGCACGGCGGGCGCAGTGTCTCGAGCAAGAGCGGCAGTGCCGACGTGATGGAGTCGCTGGGCGTGAACATCAACCTCAAGCCCGAGGCCATCGCGCAGTGCATCGCCGAGACGGGCGTGGGTTTCATGTTCGCACCCAACCACCACCCGGCCATGAAGAACGTGGCGCCGGTACGCCGCGAACTGGGCGTGAAGACCATCTTCAACATCCTGGGCCCGCTCACCAACCCGGCGGGCGCGCCCAACATCCTGATGGGGGTGTTCCACGCGGACCTGGTGGGCATCCAGGTCCGCGCGCTGCAGCGCCTGGGTACCGAGCACGCCATCGTGGTCTACGGCAAGGACGGCATGGACGAGATCAGCCTGGGCGCGGGCACCCTGGTGGGTGAACTGAAGAACGGCCAGATCAGTGAATACGAGATCCACCCGGAGGATTTCGGCCTCACCATGGCCAGCACCCGCAGCATCAAGGTGGACACGCCCGAGGCGTCGCGCGCCATGCTGATGTCGGTGCTCGAGGGCAAGCCGGGTGTGGCCAGCGACATCGTGGCGCTCAACGCCGGCGTGGCCCTGTACGCCGCCAACGTGGTGGACAACATGGCCGCGGGCATCGCCCGCGCGCGCGACGCCATTGCGTCCGGTGCCGCCAGGGCCAAGCTGGAGCAGCTGGTGACGGTGGCGCATCGCCTGGCGCGGGCCTGAGATGTGGCGCGACCCCGGCACCTGGATCGCCCTGGGCGTCTCCGCGCTTTTTGTCGTGGCCGGTCTCGTCATGCACCGTGTGTTCGTCAAGGTACTGAAGGGCGGCGCGAGTCCGTCGCCGCAAGAGGCAGCAAAAGATGAGTGACATCCTGAACCAGATCGTGGCCGTCAAGCGCGAGGAAATCGCCGCGGCCCAGAAGAAGAAATCGCTCGCTGCGGTACGCGCCGACGCCGAGTCACGTGTGCTCACGCGCGATTTCGTGGGTGCCTTGCGCAGCAAGATCGCGGCCGGCCAGGCGGCCGTCATTGCCGAGATCAAGAAGGCCAGCCCGAGCAAGGGGGTGCTGCGCGAGGAATTCATTCCCGCCGACATCGCCCAGAGTTACGCCGAGGGTGATGGCAAGGTCAGCGCAGCCTGCCTGTCCGTACTGACCGATCGCCAGTTCTTCCAGGGCCAGCCGGACTATCTCAAGCAGGCGCGCGCCTCCTGCCCGCTGCCCGTGTTGCGCAAGGACTTCATGGTCGACCCGTACCAGATCTACGAGTCGCGTGCCATGGGCGCAGACTGCATCCTGCTGATTGCTGCCTGTCTGGACGACGCGCAGATGCTTGACCTGGAGGCGATCGCGCTGGGTCTGGACATGGCCGTGCTGGTGGAAGTGCATGACGGCGCCGAACTGGACCGTGCGCTCAAGCTCAAGACGCCGCTGCTCGGGATCAACAACCGCAACCTGCGTACCTTCGAGGTGTCGCTGGACACCACACTGGCCCTGCGTGAGCGCGTGCCGGCCGACCGCCTGCTGGTGACCGAGTCGGGCATTTTGGGTCGTGCCGACGTGCAGCGCATGCGCACGGCTGGCGTGCATGCCTTCCTGGTCGGCGAGGCGTTCATGCGTGCCCCCGAGCCGGGGTTGGCGCTGGCCGAACTGTTCGCCTGATGGCGCAGGCAGAGCTGTTTGCGCAGCCGCCGGCTGCCGCGGATTGCCTGCAGGCCTGGGCGCCGGGGCAATGGCGCGTGGCATCCGACTGGCAGCCCGTGCTGGCGCCGTTCTTCTCCAGCGCAGTCGGGCAGAAGCTGGGGCAATTCGTCGCGGCGCGAATCGCGGCCGGGGCCATCATCTATCCGCCGCAGCCCTTGCGGGCGCTGGAGCTGACGGCGCTGGCTGACGTCCGTGTCGTCATCCTGGGCCAGGATCCCTACCATGGGCCCGGGCAGGCCGAGGGTCTGGCCTTTTCCGTGGCGCCTGGTGTGCGCCTGCCGCCCTCGCTGCGCAACATCTACAAGGAACTGGCGCGCGACCCGGAACTGGCACCATGGCGCCAGCCCGCGAATGGTTCCCTGGCGTCCTGGGCGCAGCAGGGGGTGTTGTTGCTCAATACCTGCCTGACGGTTGAAGATGGCCGGCCTGCCAGCCATGCCAACCAGGGTTGGGAAGTGCTCACTGATCAGATTGTCCGGTCGGTGCTGGGGCGCTCGGCGCCCGTGGTGTTCATGTTGTGGGGTGCACATGCCCAGCGGGCGGCAGCCGCGGCCGGGCTCGGCGGCCCCGACGCCACGCACCGGGTGCTCACGGCCAACCACCCTTCGCCACTGTCGGCGCGGCGAGGCGCGCAGCCTTTTCTGGGTTGCAGCCACTTCAGCCAGGCCAATGCATTTCTGCAACAGCACGGCCTCCCGGCCATCCGGTGGTGAGTTTTGCGCTTGGCGGGGTTCGCCACCGGCAAAATTTCATGGCATAATCCGTGGTTCACCTTGTGGAGAGGTGGCCGAGTGGTTAATGGCAGCAGACTGTAAATCTGCCCTCTTACGAGTACGCTGGTTCGAATCCAGCCCTCTCCACCAGTGAAAGATGTGTTGAGTGAGGTCAGGGCGAGCGTCTTGGGCGCCGCGCCTCGGATCCGGATGGTTCCGATGCGGGAGTAGTTCAATGGTAGAACCCCAGCCTTCCAAGCTGATGACGCGGGTTCG
>DALYHW010000084.1:0-11289 GCA_031970695.1 Hylemonella sp. | reverse complement strand
ACATGTACCGCATCGGCTGCAAGAGCCCCGAGATCGAGGCCGCCTGCCGCAAGCCCAGCTGCGTCTACCCCGGCATCTGCCAGAACCTCACTACGGACCACAGTGCCCTGGTGCACATGTACCGGCGTGCGCGGGGCCTGAAGGGCATCAAGAAGATCCTGATCGGCTCCGGCCTGCGTTATGACCTGGCGGTGAAGTCGCCCGAGTATGTGAAGGAGCTGGTGCAGCACCACGTGGGTGGCTACCTGAAGATCGCGCCCGAGCATACAGAGCAGGGGCCGCTGTCCAAGATGATGAAACCGGGCATCGGCAGTTACGACCGTTTCAAACAGATGTTCGAGAAGTACTCGGAAGAGGCGGGCAAGAAGCAGTACCTGATCCCTTACTTCATTGCGGCGCATCCGGGCACCAGCGACGAGGACATGATGAACCTCGCCCTGTGGCTCAAGCGCAATGGCTTCCGGGCGGACCAGGTGCAGACCTTCTATCCCAGTCCCATGGCCACGGCCACGGCCATGTACCACACCGGGCTCAACACCCTCAAGGGTGTCCACCGCGATGGCCGCGGCGAGGGCGTCGACATCGTGCGCGGCGAGAAACGCCGGCGCCTGCACAAGGCCTTCCTGCGTTACCACGACCCTAACAACTGGCCCTTGCTGCGCGAGGCCCTCAAGGCCATGGGCCGTGCCGACCTGATCGGCAACGGCAAGCAGCACCTGATCCCGACCTTTCAGCCCCTGACCGACGGCAGCTACCAGAGCGCGCGGCGCAAGAACTCCACGCCGGCCGGCAAGGTCCCCGCGAAAGCCGCGGCCGAGGTGTCAAAGAAGGCGCCCCAGAAAGGGCGCATCCTCACGCAACACACCGGTCTGCCCCCACGGGAGACCGGCGCCGCGCCGCGAGGCAAGGTGGCGCGCAAGCCGCGCTGATCCTGGCGCCCGACTCAGGCGCGCGCGAGGGTGTGCAGGGGCAGGTCCAGGCGTGTCGCCATCGCGTCGATGGCGCGCCGGCTCTGCCGGCTGAACCAGGTGGCCAGTGCCTCGTGCGTGGCCGAGGCGAACATGTCCCGGGCCTCGATTCCCGCAGCCGCACACAGGCCCTGCGCAAAGTGCGGCTCCAGCGCCGCGACCGCCACGCGTCCGTCCTTGCACGCGTAGATGCGATAGCCGGCATGTGCACCGCCTACTGCGCCTTGTGGACGGGTCAGGCCCCATCGGCGTGGCGCGGCCAGCCAGGTGGCAGCGTCCGCCAGAGCCACTTCGTGGTGGGTGCCGCGGCCGTTGCGGTGGCGCAGCAGGAGGGCGCGCAGCACCGCCTCGCTCGCTAGCAGGGCGCCTGCCATGTCCGCAAACAGCGTTGGGGGCAGATCCTGACCGCTCAGCAGGTCCTGTTCCGCCATATAGGTCAGGTCATGGCCCGGGATTTCCGCCTGAGCGCCCGACCAACCCACGATGCTGACGAGGCTGAGTCCCGGGTGCTGCCGGTGCAGCGTTGTCCAGCCCAGTCCCAGGCGTTTCAGGGCTGAGGGACGGAAGGAGGTCAGGACGACATCGGTCCTGGCCAGTTCGCGCTGCAGCAACCGCTGGCCAGGGGTACTCTTGAGGTCCGCGCGCAGCATCCGGATGCCGGTGTGCATTTCGTCGTAGGCCTGCGCGGCATAGGCCTGCATCGGGTCGGTCGCGCGGCCCGGCGCCGTGCCTGGCGGCGGGGACGGTTCGATCTTGGCGCAGCGCGCGCCCATTTGACGCAGCCGCACCAGGGCCGCTGGACCGGGGAGGTTCAGGGCGAGGCTGAGAACGCGGACACCTTGGAGAGGTTTCATTTTTGGGCGGGTAACTTAGTTTGTTTGATAAAATCAATCAAAATGAAAAATTCAAATTTTCTGTGCCGCGTTTGGATGCTCCGCCGCCGGGAACGGTTGAGCCGGACACGAGTGGCTTAGGAGATCATGGGCATGGATTCTGTGGCAGGTATGAACGGAGAGCAATATTGCGGGGGTCAGGCAAGCCTAGCTTTTTCGTCTCCCGGCGCTGCCTTGGCCCAGCTGGCGCGTCATACCGTTGACGTAAAAAGGCTTCTCAGAGAGCGAGAGCAGGTGATGGCGCAACTCGAGAAGGCACACCTGCGGGCCCTTACGCTGCTAAGCCGTGCATCGGAGTACCGCGACCGCGACACCGGGGTGCATATGGAGCGGGTCGGGGTTTTGTCGCAACTGCTTGCGAGCCTGATGGGACGCTCGGTGGACGAAATCCAGATGATTCGTGTGGCTGCTCCATTGCATGACATAGGCAAGATCGCCGTCCCCGACGCCGTCCTGAAAAAGCCCGGTCTCTTCACAACCGAGGAACGACGAGTCATGAATGGCCACACCACTGCCGGTGCAGAGATCCTCGGGCAGTCCGATATTCCCGTGTTCCAGATGGCAGCCAACGTGGCGCTTTCGCACCACGAATGCTGGGATGGCAGCGGATACCCGAACCAGTTGCGTGGCACCCAGATTCCCTGGTCCGGGCGTGTCGTTGCCCTGATTGATTTTTTCGATGCATTGACCATGGACCGCGTATACCGCAAGGCCTTCAGCGACGACGTAGCCTTGAACATGATGCGGGAATTGCGCGGGCGAAAGTTTGACCCCGCATTGCTTGATCTTTTCATGAGCAATGTCGAAAAATTCATCTTTTTGCGCGACAGTGTCAATCTGCAGGCTCGGAACGGGGCGGGTCTCAATAAGGCCAATGCGCATTGGCCTGCCGGCAAATCTTGTGGGTGATGACAAACAAGGTCTGCCCAAAGCTCACCAGACGCTCCGCCGGGCGAGTTTGGTCCGTGCTTCTCTTCGTCCTGCTGGTCGGTGAAAAATCCGGCCTGCAGACTTGGGGCTCAACCTGCGCAATGTGTCGCAAGGGTTGACCGCAGGGGATCGCTCGATGACCGTTTCGAATTGAAGCATCTCACGGGGTATACCGCTGTCGGTACCCTGCGGGGAGGAACGGTTGAGCGAGTCAGCCTAAGGAGCCGTGCTTCTGTCAGTCTGCGGTTGTTCGGATTTGCGGCGCAAGGGCAAGATGGCGGCCACATTCTGCTTGTTGCGGCGTCCATGCCGAGTGTCGACAGGACGCGTTTTTTCCACTACGACCGTGAAGAGTCGGCATTGCATGACGCACTTGCCGAGGGACTGGAGGCCGGCGCGTTATTTAGTGGCGCGAGCAGGCCAGTCCTTGACTAATTCGAGAAGACGGGCGCCTTGGTCGGGATGGGTGAATGAGGGCGCTGCCCGGCATGTCTCCAGTGTCCCGGACCGCCGCTTGCCCGGGGCGGCTCTTTATAGGCCGTGCGTCGATTGTTCTTGCCATCGTGTGTGCAGGCCCTAGAATCGCGCAAGTCATATTCCAAAACTGCTGAAAATGAGAAAAATATCAAGCAACGATGAATTGATGACCACCCGCCAGGCTGGGGAGGCCTTGGGTGTTGCCGTGCGCACGGTGCAGTTATGGGTGGAATCCGGCGTGCTGCCCGCCTGGCGTACCGCCGGTGGGCATCGTCGTATTGCCCGCAGTGCGGTCGAAAAGCTGATGGCCGAGCGGGCGCAGGTGATCGCCCGTCCGGCGATGAAAAACGAGGCTGGTGCGGCCGAGGTCCGGCCGCTCAAGCTACTCGTCGTTGAAGATGATCCCGACCTGCTGCGCCTGTTCTCTCTGATCGTAGAGGGCTGGGATTTCCCGGTGGAGCTGACCACGGCCGTGAACGGGTTCGAGGGCCTCGTGCGGGTGGGGCAGATCCGTCCCGACATGATCGTGACCGACCTCAACATGCCGGGCATGGACGGTTTCCAGATGGTCCGCTCACTGAGGAAACCCGGCTCCGGCTTCGACGATCTGGCCGTAATCGTGGTCACGGCCCTCAGCAAGGGCGACATCCGTGACCATGGGGGCCTGCCCGACGGTGTGGCCGTTTTCCAGAAGCCCGTGCCTTTCAACGAGATCCAGGCCATGGCACGGACAGTCCGGCAGAAAACCGTTTCTCCAGTTCCCGAGGCCTGATCCAGCGCCCGAGCCACGTGCGCGTCGTGTCGCGAGCTCAGGGCTCAGGGCTCAGGGCTCAATGTGCTGCTGCTGCCACCGGCTCCAGGGCAGGCGTGCCGCCCTGGGCAGGCATGGGAATCCAGAGTCGGGCTGTCGTCCCCTTGCCGAATTCACTGTCGAGTTCAACCCGGCCATTGTGCAGGCCAGCCACCTCCTTCACCAGGCTCAGGCCCAGTCCCGTGCCCGGGATGTTGCCGGTGGAGTCCGCCCGGTAAAAGCGCTCAAAGGCGCGCGTCAACTGTTCGGGCGTCATTCCGATGCCCCGGTCGCGCACCTCGAGCACGGCATAGTTGCGGCCATCCTCAGTCACCTGATGAGCGCCCAGCGTCACATCGCCACCCTGGGGGGAGTATTTGAACGCGTTGCTCAGCAAGTTGCCCAAGGCGAGTTGCATTTTTTCCGGGTCGATGAGCACGGTGATCTCCGGTATCCCGGCCACCTGAACCTGTCGCTCGCCGTCGGCGCGCATCAGTGCCTTGACGCTGTGATTGACCAGTTCGGCCAGCGGGTGCTCTGCGATATAAAGATCCAGGCCACGACGCGACTCGATGCGGGCTAGATCGAGTAACTCGTTGATCATCTTCACCAGCAAGCCCGATTGCCGGTGGATGGTCTGCAGCATGTCAGTACGCCGCTCCTCACTGAAGTTGCGACGCAGCAGCAGTTCGGTGAAACCGAGGATGCTGACCATGGGGGTGCGCAGTTCGTGTGCAGCGGATGCCAGGAACTCGCTCTTCATGCGATCGACCTCGTCTTCATGGGTCACGTCGCGGAAATACAGGATGGCCTCCCGGCGTCCGGCCACGTTGTGGCGCGACTGCACCTGCAACACGCGATGCTGCGGCCGCGACAGGAGCAGACGGACCTCTTCCTGCTGCGCGTCGTCGCCAGCCGTATCCAGCGAGGGCAGGGGATGGTCTGGATGGCACATCAGGGCGAGCTCCGCCTCGAACTCGTCACGCGTCAGCGGCAGGCCCGGCTGCGACCAGAACCGGCCTGTCATGCGTTCGAAGGCCGGATTGGCGAAGATGAGGAAACCATCCTCGTCGAACAGCACAAAGCCGTCCGGGCTCAGGCTGAAGATGGCATCGAGCCGCGCGCTGCGTTCGGCAATCGCCTGCTCGGCCTGCACGCGCGCCGTGACATCCGACAGGATGCCCACGAAGTTGGTCAGTGTGCCGTCCGGCGCGCGTACGGGTGAGACGGAGACCTCGACGGTCACACGCCTGCCAGAGGGCATCCGGTGCTCGATCGTGACGCTGGTGCTGGCGGCCTCCTTTAGCGCTTGCTGCAGTTTCTGGGCACCCTTGACGTCGGTGGTGCCGCGCAGCAGCTCGTCGACGCTACGCCCCAGGACTTGGTGCGGCGCCGAGGACGTGATCTTCTGGAACGCCTCATTGATAAAGATAATCGGCTGTCCGACCATCTTGGCGTTGGTGATGAACACGCCATTGTGGCTGCTGGCGAGGGCCCGCTCGTAAAGTTCGGACGTCTCCAGCGCGGCGCGCTCGTCTGTCACGTCTCGGACGATACAGACGTAGCGCAGCAAATGGGCTGCCGGTGCCTGACCCAGCGTGATCTCGATCGGGAACGTGTGCCGTCCCGGCGGGTGCCGTGAAAGTCCGTCCGGACGATGCGGTAGACGCGCCCCGGCGTATCGGCAAATTCGCCGAACAGCCCGACTAGGCACTGGGCGGTCAGCCCCGGGATGCATGCCTCAAGTGGCAGACTCGACAACTCACTCTCTTCGCGTCCAAAAAGACTCGTGGTGGCGGGATTTGCCGAAACGACACGGCCTTGGACATCCAGACCAATGATGCCGACGGCCGCTGTATTGACGATGACCTGCGTTCGGGCCATCTGGTCCGCCACATCGAGACTCGCCTTGTTCAATGCAGTCGCTAGCGCCCGGGCCTCCGTGATCCTTGAGTCGATCCCGATCCCGATGCCGCGGCCCAACTGGGCTGAGAGGTTAGAGGCAATCCCGGATAGCCGACGGATGGGCGCAAGTGCCCAGCTCAATATTAGAGGTATCAGCAGCAGGATGAACGCGATGGTTGCTGCGAGGGTGTAGATGGAACGGTGCCATAGGTGCTCCAGGCTGGTGCGCCGTTGTTCCATGCTGTAGTCGACTCGCACCCAGCCGGATCGACCGTCGCTGGCGGCATTGACGCGAACCCAGGTTTCGAAGAATTCGGGTGTGATCCGACCGTCAACCGTGTGGAGATCTTCGGGCACGTCTGGGATCGGCACCTGATCGCCGATGCCCTGTGCTGTGGATGCTCCCGGCTTTCTCGACTCGGCCAGCACGGTTCCGTCGGCGCGGTGGATGGCAATGGCGTCGACGCCCGGCAGCTTGACGACCTGGGATAAATTGAAGCGGATCGCTTCGACGTCGTTGAAGACGTAGGCCGACATGTTGTTGCTGGCGACCAGCGTTGCCACAGATTCGGCCGTGGCGCGGGCCTGGGCCATCGTCTCGCGGCTGATGCGGCCATAAGAAAGGATGCCGTTGAGTACGACCGCGCAGATGGCTAGTACGGTTAACGCCAACTGTAGGACCGTCTTGACGCTGTAAGGGGGCAGCAACCAGAACCGCAGGCGTGCGAAGAAGGACATGAGATCAGGCCTGTCAGGCGGTGGGGTCAGTGGAATGGAGTTGGTCAGCGCGCTGCCAGCAGTTCAACTGTCTCAAGTAACTCGATGGGGCTGAAGGGTTTGACCAGGTAGGCGTCACAGCCGGCCGCCTTGCCACGCTCGACGTCTGTGCGCTGCCCCCGCGCTGTGAGGAGGATGACCTTAGTGACTTTCTTCAAGATCTCGTTGGATTTGATTTCTGCGCAGACCTGGTAGCCGTCGAGAGCGCCCGGCATCATCACGTCTAGCAGAACGACGGCCGGGCGGAGGTTCTGCGCCAGGCGCAACGCGTCAACACCGTTGTCGGTTTCGTGCAGGTTGTAGTCGTCCGACTCCATTGTCATGATAATGAGCTTGCGGATGTCCGGCTGGTCATCCACGATCAATACATTACTTTTCATGCGTTCTCCTTCTTGCGGCGCGACATTAAAAGCGCGAGATCACGGGCGTAGCGCTGGGCCTGGGGGATGCCGAGGGTGTCTTGTCCCCGAATTGGGGCCCCGGTCGGCAATTCGATCAGAACCTGCACTGTGTCCTCGTCCAAATTGTTCAAGCGAATATTTCCGCCGTGCAGACCGACAATGCGCTGCACAAGGGGCAGGCCCAGCCGCGGCACGGTTTCATTGGCGCCCGCGGTAACGAACGGGCGCAGGGCATCCTGGCCGGTGACCTTGACGGTGCTTGCACCTCGGTTGCGGATGCTGACCAGCACGTACTCACCGGACAGCGTGACGCGGATCTCCACCTCGAGGAATTGACCGGAGTTGACCTCCTTGCGCGAATGCACCAACGCGTTTTCAAGAACTTCGCGGAAGGCTCGAGAGATCAGTTGCCGGCTGCCATAGATGGGGGGAAGGATTTGCGGTGGATCGACAATGTCGAAACGAACGCCCATTGCGCTCGCGCGCGGCGACAACTCGTCACATGTTGCGCGCAGTAGAGTGGCGGGTTCGATACGGTCGTTGGTCTCCAGCAACTCGTCGCCAAAAACCTCTACCAAATCCGCCACCCGCGTGAGTCTCTGGCTGAGCTCATGGGCCGCGTGTTCCAGCGCGCCGCCCATCGGGCTCAGAGGAAGGGCTTGAAGCTGGCGGTTCAATGACAGTAGCGGTGGCGTGATCTCATCTTTCAGCAAGGCGATGACGCTCTTCAGCTTCATATTGACGTGCCCTGCATTTATCTCGGGGGCATCTATCAACTCTGGCTTCGCAATGAAGGCGACGTCAAGTCCGGCTGGCCCGGCCATGAACTGCCCGTCCAGGCGGCGCCCATTCGTCAAAGTGACCTGGGCCGGGTAGGGCAGCTTCACCTTGCCCAAGGTTGCCGCGGTGACCAGCGCCTTGATGGTCGTGTTACCGCTCATCGTTTCCACGGGGCGTCCCGGGTGCTGTTTGGCGGCGGCGTTGGCGTAGGTCACCAGTCCGCTGACCGCAAAGGTCAGCAATGGTGCGGGCATGGCATCAAACAGGGCGTAAACCGAGGGCTGATGGAAGTTGACGGCCATGAACTGAAGGAACTGAATCCCGTTGTGGTGGTATCAAATATATCAAATACGTCAAATTAAGCAAATAAATTTGATAAAACCATCTGTCGGAGTGGGAAATAAAAAAACCCCGGCGAGCCGGGGTTCAGGAGAGGTGGGAGACGAAGGCCTAGAGGCCGAAGTCCAGCGGCAGGCCCACGTAGTTTTCAGCCACCGAGCGTGAACCGGCCTCGGAATGGATGATGTAGTCGAGTTCCGCTTCCTGCAGTTTCTGGCCGATCTCGCCGTTGTCAGGAAAGCGGTGCATCAGGCTGGTGAACCACCAGGAAAAACGCTCCGCGCGCCAGATGCGCTTGAGCGCCAGTTCGGAATAGCGGTCGATGCCCGCCTCCGATTTGTCCCGGTAGTACTCCACCAGCGCGTTGCAGAGGTACTTGACATCGGTCGCCGCCAGGTTGAGACCCTTGGCCCCGGTGGGAGGCACGATGTGGCCGGCATCACCAGCCAGGAACATGCGGCCGAAGCGCAGGGGCTCGGTGACAAAGCTGCGCAGCGGCGCGATGCTTTTCTCGATGCTCGGACCGGTCACGAGCTGCGCCCGTGCCTCGGGGTCGAGGCGGCGGCGCAGTTCTTCCCAGAAGGCCTCGTCCGACCACTGCTCCACCTTGTCGGTCAGCGGCACCTGCAGGTAATAACGGCTGCGGGTATGGCTGCGCATCGAGCACAGGGCAAAGCCCCGTTCGCTGTTGGCGTAGATGAGTTCTTCGTGGACCGGTGGCGTGTCCGACAGCAGGCCCAGCCAGCCAAAGGGGTAGACCTTTTCGTACTCGCGGATGGCACTGCGCGGGGCGCTGGCCCGGCACACGCCGTGAAAGCCATCGCAACCGGCGATGAAGTCGCACTGGATCT
Organism: Hylemonella sp.; assembly: GCA_031970695.1. Taxonomy (GTDB): domain Bacteria; phylum Pseudomonadota; class Gammaproteobacteria; order Burkholderiales; family Burkholderiaceae_C; genus Hylemonella. The sequence continues at coordinate 2,178 of DALYHW010000084.1, read as the reverse complement.
CGTGGGTCTTGCCGTCCTTCTCGTAGGTGACGCGCGGCGTCCGACTGTCGAAGTCGTGTACCTGCACGTTGGCGGCTTCGTAGACGGTGGTCAGGCCGCTGGCCTGCCGTGCGTCCATCAGGTCGCGTGTGACCTCGGTCTGGCCGTAGACCATGACCTGCTTGCCGCCCGTCAGCCGGTGCATGTCGATGCGGTGGCGTGCGCCCTTGAAGAGCATGTCGAAGCCCCCGTGGATCAGGCCTTCCTGGTGCATGCGCTGGCCGACGCCGGCCTCGTCGAGCAGGTCGATGGTGACCTGTTCGAGCACGCCGGCCCGGATGCGGCCGAGCACGTAGTCTGCGCTCTGGCGTTCAACAATAACGGCGTCGATGCCGGTCTTGTGCAGCAACTGGCCGAGCAGCAGGCCCGAGGGGCCGGCGCCGACGATGGCGACCTGGGTGCGCATGGGTGGACTCCTGGATGGGAAAACGATGGCGAAGGATAGGCAGCCGCCGGCCGGGATTCATCCCTTGACGCAAATCAATGTGCGATGATCGCCATTATTGTGCGATGATCGCGCAATGAATGAGAAAGCGTCATGATTGCGAAAAGCGACCTGATCGAGGGCATGGCCAAAGGCATGGCCGTGCTGGAGAGTTTCGACACCGAGCGCCAGCGCCTCAATGCGACCCTGGCCGCGCAGCGTGCCGGGATCACCCGCGCGGCCGCACGGCGCCACCTGCTGACCCTGGCTCACCTGGGTTACCTGGAAACCGATGGCAGCCATTTCTGGCTGTCGAGCAAGGTGCTGCGTTTCTCCGGTAGCTACCTGGCGTCCTCGCGGCTGCCACGGGTGCTCCAGCCGGCGCTGGAGCGGCTGGCCACCCAGACCGGCGAGGCCTACTCGGCGGTGGTGCTCAATGGGGACGAGGTGGTGATCGTGGCACGCAGCAGCGACGTGCGCCGCAGCGGTGGTGACGGGCTTGCGCCGGTGCTGGCCTACGGCCTGCACCTGGGCGCCCGCCTTCCGGCCCACGCGACCTCCACCGGACGCGTGCTGCTGGCCGCCTTGCCGCGGCCCGAATTCACGGCGTGGATGAAGGGGCGCACGCTGGCCCGCCTGACGGTGCACACCGTGACCGAGCCACGCAGTTTCCGCACGGTGATCGAGCAGGTTCGGCGCGACGATCACTGCCTGAGCAGTGAGGAGCACGAGCTGGGGGTGCATGCACTGGCCGTGCCGCTGCGCAATCTGCAGGGCCGTACCGTGGCGGCGCTCAACGTCGTGGCCTCGACCGCGCAACTGTCGGGCGTGGCCATGCGCCGGGAATTGCTGCCCCTGCTGTGGGATGCAGCGCGCGAGCTACGGCCTTTGCTCTGATCTGTATGCAATTGCAACAAACGCCTTGCCTGAGGGGTGGGCGCGCAGGGTTGCGGTATATAGTGGAAACGGCAACGTCACCCGTTCCATTCCTATTCATACAAGGAGCACTCATGAAACGCCTGTCACTGTTCGTCGCCCTGTCGCTCGCGCTGCCTGCCGTGTGGGCCCAGGTCAAGCCCTGCGAGGAACTCAAGTCGGAGATCGCGACCAAGATCGAGGCCAATGGCGTCAAGAACTACACGCTCGAAATCGTGGCCAGCGACCAGGTGGGCGACCGCAAGGTGGTGGGCAGCTGCGAGGGCGGCGCCAAGAAAATTGTTTACGAGCGCAAGTAAGCGGCTCGCCGACGCCGGACTGCACATCGCCGCCAGGTTCCTGGCGGCGTTATTTTTTGGGACAACGCCGCGCCCGCGACTGGCCACATCGAACCAGAGGCAGCGTTGATAAATAGAAGATGTTTTCCATTTTTCAGAAGCGTCGCCGAACGGAGTTCGCCGCCGAGACGGTGAGCCCGAATTCATTGTTGCCACGCCGCATGGATCTGGAGGAACGCAAGGCGTTCCGGCGCGAGTTGCTCGACCGCGTCATCCGCGAGAGCCTGCTGGCGCTCGACGTGGCGCCAGCGACCTACCGTTTTCGCATCATGCCGCTGGATGTGCGGCACCACCGTTTCGTGGTCATGCTCGACGTGAGCAACAGTTTCCAGCCGCGACGTGCCGGCAGTGCGTGGACCTTTTGCAGACGAGGCCCTTTGGGTGGTTGGGACGGTCGGACGTATGCAGCCGATCAAAGATCACGTCTTGCTGACGAAAGCC
>DALYHW010000083.1:5815-11322 GCA_031970695.1 Hylemonella sp. | reverse complement strand
CCGACAGCCATGCCCAGGACAGTTTCAACCCGGCCCTGGACGGCTTGCTGGATTGCCCGCACTACACCCGTCCGGAGACCTGGGAGGGGCAGGGCGTTCCCGAGGTGCTGCTGTCCGGGCACCATGGCCAGATCGAGCGCTGGCGGCGTGAACAGCGGCTGGCGCTGACCATTCGCCTGCGACCGGAACTGATCGACCGGGCCCGTGCAGCTGGGCGACTGAGCCGGCAGGACGAGGCGTTCCTGGCGGGTCTGCACAAGCCGGCTGCCTAGGGCCGTTCCAGCCCTGCTATAATCTCAGGCTTTCCCGATCCTCTGGCCGGCAGCTGCTCCATGGTGGAGTCGCATTCCCAACAAGCGCGGACAAGATCATTAGAGGTAAACATGAACCTGATCCAGACCCTCGAGCAAGAGGAAATCGCCCGCCTGGGCAAGAATATCCCCGAATTCGCCCCCGGTGACACCGTCATCGTGAACGTGAACGTGGTTGAAGGCAACCGCAAGCGCGTGCAGGCTTACGAAGGCGTGGTGATCGCCAAGCGCAACCGCGGCCTCAACAGCGGCTTCACCGTGCGCAAGATCTCCAGCGGCGAAGGCGTGGAGCGTACCTTCCAGACCTACAGCCCGCTGATCGCCAGCATCGAAGTCAAGCGCCGCGGCGACGTCCGTCGTGCCAAGCTGTACTACCTGCGCGATCGCAGCGGCAAGTCGGCCCGTATCAAGGAAAAGCTGGTTACCAAGTCCGCCGAGTAATCGACGGTCCTGTACCCGGCCGAAGCCGCCCTCGCGTCAGCCCGGGCGGCTTTTTCGTTTTCGGCCCGTGAGGGCGCCGGCCTGGTCCGCGGACCAGGGTTTGAATTTCAATTTGTCGGATACTTGTCGCGTGTCCTCTGCCGATCACGTCACCCCCCTCTCCAAGCTGCCGAATTTCGATCCGCGCAAGGTGCCCGTGATCGGGGTCGATGCGCACCTGCCCTCGGTGCCGGCGGATCGGCTCCGGCTCAATGCGCTGCGCCAGCGTTTCTCGGCGCCGCCGGCCTGGGAACCTGAGGTCCGGGCCGAACCGCGTTTCGTGCAGCGCACACCGGCCGCTGCGGCGGTACTGGTGCCCCTGGTGGCGCGTCCGGAGCCCACGCTGTTGTTGACCGAGCGTACCCGGCATCTGTCCAACCACTCGGGTCAGGTTGCCTTTCCCGGCGGCAAGGTCGATCAAAGCGACGCCGGCGTGGTGGATGCCGCCCTGCGCGAAGCCGAGGAGGAGGTCGGGTTGGCGCGCACCCACGTGCACGTCCTGGGGACGCTGCCGGTCTATACCACCGGCACGGCGTTTGTGATCACGCCCGTTGTGGCCTGGGTCGAGCCGGGCTTTACCCTGCAGCCGAATCCCGGCGAGGTGGCCGACGTGTTCGAAGTGCCGCTGGCTTTCCTGCTCAATCCCGCGCATCACCGTCGCCACGCGTTCGAGGCGGACGGGCTGCGCCGCGAGTGGTTCTCAATGCCTTACCAGGATGGCGCAGTCGAGCGCTTCATCTGGGGCGCCACGGCGGGCATGCTGCGCAACTTTTACCGTTTCATGGTGGCTTGATCCGTCGGACCGCATCGCGCCGGGTGCGGTGGTCGCTATGATCGTAGCATGAGTTTTTTCGCCATCCTGCTGGCCTTGCTGATCGAACAGGCACGCCCGCTGGCGCGCGGTAATCCCGTGCATGCCGGCATGCGCAGCTGGCTGCGCTGGGTGGTACGCAAGACCGACGCCGGGGAGCCAGCCCACGGCTGGCTGGCGTGGACCCTGGCGGTGGGTGTGCCCGCCGGCGTGGCCCTGGCGGTCTACTGGCTCTTGCTGGTGTTCGTCGGCTGGCCGCTGGCGCTGGCCTGGAACGTGCTGGTGCTTTACGCCACCCTGGGCTTCCGCCAGTTCAGCCACCATTTCACCGACATCCGCAAGGCGCTGGAGGCCGGTGACGAGGAGGGGGCGCGTCGCCTCCTCGCAGAGTGGCGCCAGATCGATGCGAGCGAACTGCCCCGGCGCGAGATCATCCGCCACGTGATCGAGCACTCGGTGCTGGCTGCACATCGTCACGTGCTGGGTGTATTCAGCTGGTTTGCGGTGCTGGCCGTGCTGGGCCTGGGGCCGGCCGGTGCCGTGTTATACCGCCTGTCCGAATTCGTCACGCGATACTGGCCCTACGTGTCCCGCCGGCAGGCGCCCTCGGTCAGCGAGGCCGCCCGCACCGCCGCGTCCCGGGCCTGGCAACTGGTCGACTGGCTACCAGCGCGCATGACCGCCCTGGGGTTTGCCATCGTCGGCAGCTTTGAGGAAACCATCGACAACTGGCGGCGTTACGAAAGCCTGCCAGAGAGCGAGGAGATCGGTGGCAATGACGGCCTGATCGTGGCCGCGACCGCGGGGGCCATCAATGTGCGTCTGGGGACCACGGCCATGGCGCAGGGCGAATCACAGGCCGACATGCCCGCGGCATCGCCCCGTAATGAGCCCCAGTTGGCGCATCTGCGCAGCGTGGTCGGCCTGGTCTGGCGTTCGGTGGTGATGTGGATGCTGCTGCTGGCGCTGCTGACGCTGGCGCGCCTCATCGGCTAGCGCGGACGCCGAGGTTGCCTCGGTCGCGGCGAGTTCTGCTTGCGTTCCGCGGGGCATCAATAGCGCGGGGCCTGAGACAGTTCGGCGTGCAGTTCGCTATAAATTTTGTAGCGAGAAGGGCTGATGCCTGTCCCGCCCGTCTCCTGATCGACCGCCGTGGTCACGCCGCAGCCCGGTTCGTGCAGGTGGCTGCAGTTGTAGAAGCGGCAGGCGCCGGCATGGGCCCGCAGGTCCGGCATCAGGTTCGCCAGCTGGGCGGCCTCGATGTGCTGCAGGCCGAATTCCTGGAAGCCGGGGGAGTCGATCAGTGCGGTCTGGTGTGCCTCGTCCACCCAGTACCAGCTGGTGCTGGTGGTAGTGTGCTTGCCGGAATTCAGCGCGGTCGAGATCTCGCCCGTCTGTGCCTGGGCGCCTGGGACCAGGCGGTTGATCAGCGTGCTTTTGCCCGCGCCCGAGGGGCCCAGCACCAGCGTCGCGCGGTGGTGCAGTTCTTCCTGCAGGGCGGGAAGGCCGCTGTCGGGCTCCTGTCCTGCGAGGCTCAGGGGCAGCACCGCGTAGCCCATGCGCGCGTAGGGCGCCAGCCGCGCCCAGGCGCGCGCGAAGGGGCCGGCCAGGTCGCGCTTGTTGAGGACGATCAGCGGACGGATGCGTTCCGCCTCGGCCGCGATCAGGGCGCGGGCCAGCTGGCTTTCAGAAAACTCAGGTTCGGCCGCGACCAGGATCAGCACCTGGTCGAGGTTGGCCGCAAAGCTCTTGGTGCGAACCTCGTCCTGGCGATAGAAGAGGTTACGCCGTGGCTCCACTTTCTCGATGGTGCCCTCATCGCCACTGGCCAGCCACAACACGCGATCGCCGACCACGGCCTGGTTCTTCTTGCCGCGCGGGTGGCAGATCAGGCGCCTGCCTTCGGGGGTTTCCACCATCACGTGGCGGCCGTGGCTGGCCACGACCAGCCCGCTGTCGAGTTCCGGCCTTGCGGTCATCGTATGCGGGTCCCGGCGGGCAAGGGGACCAATCTCATGCGCCCAGCCGTGCCAGGCGCTGGCTGGCCGGCGGATGCGAGTAATAGAAGGCGACGTACAGCGGGTCGGGCGTCAGCGTGGAGGCGTTGTCCTCGTAGAGCTTGAGCAGCGCGCTGGCCAGGTCGCTGCCGCTCGCGTGGGCAGCAGCGTAGCGGTCGGCTTCGAACTCGTGCTTGCGCGAGAACACCGCCAGCAGTGGCGCGATGAAGAAAGTGAACACCGGCGAGACGAGCACGAAGAGCAGCAAGGCCAGCGCGTCGTTCGGCACGGCCTGCCCGGTGGCCAGCGTGGGGACGAGCATTTGCAGGCTCGGCGTGACGCCCAGGCCGCTATAGAACCAGCCTTGTGTCGCCAGCCAGCCCAGCAGGGCAAATCCCAGCAGGCTCAGCGCGAACAGGCCCACGATGCGCTTGAGCACATGCCGGTGCCGGAAGTGCCCGAGCTCATGGGCGAGCACGGCATCCACCTCACCCGGGCTCAGTTTTTCCAGCAGCGTGTCGAAGAACACGACCCGCTTGGCCGCGCCGAACCCCGTGAAGTAGGCATTGGCGTGTGCGCTGCGGCGGCTGCCGTCCATGACAAAGAGGCCCTTGGCCGAGAAGCCGCAGCGCTGCATCAGCGTGGTGACGCGCGTCTTGAGGGTCTCGTCTTCCAGTGGCTTGAACTTGTTGAACAACGGCGCGATGAAGGTCGGGTAGATCAGCAGCAACAGCAGGTTGAACCCCATCCACACGCCCCAGGCCCAGAGCCACCAGCCCGTGCCGGCGGCACCCATGAGCCAGAGGATCAGTGCGGCGATGGGCAGACCGATCACGGCGCCCAGCAAGGTCGATTTCACGAGATCGCCCAGCCACAGTCGCAGGGTCATCTTGTTGAAGCCGAAGCGTTGCTCGAGCACGAAGGTCTGGTACAGCGACAGCGGAAGCTCGAGCACGCCACCGATCAGCACAAAGCCGGTGATCAGTGCCAGCTGCTGCAGCATGCCCCCGCCGAGCCAGGCCAGCAGGGCCTGGTTGAGGGCATCCAGGCCGCCAAGCAGGGTCCAGCCCAGCAGGACGGCCGCACCGACGGCCGTGCTGAGCAGCCCGAAGCGCACCTTGGCGATGGTGTAGTCCGCCGCCTTGTGGTGCGCGGCCAGCGGAATGGTCGCAGCAAAAGCCGCTGGCACGCTTGCGCGATGACGTGCGACGTGGCGGACCTGGCGCGTGGCCAGCCAGAACTTCAGCGCCAGCCCGAGCAGCAGGGCGGCAGCAAAGACCAGCGTCAGGGCCAGGCTGGGGTTGTAGGCGTGGGCAGCGGCGTCACTCATGGGCTGAAGTTTAGGTGATCGGCGACAATCGGTGCCATGAGCGACACCGCGACCCCACTGACAAAATCCGATCTCAACCTGGTCTGGCTCGATTGCGAGATGACCGGCCTGGACCCTGAGAAGGAACGCATCATCGAAATCGCCGTTGTCGTCACCGGCCCCAATCTGGAGCCGCGCGTGGAGGGGCCCGTGCTGGTCATCCACCAGGCGGACGAAGTCCTGAACCGGATGGACGCCTGGAACAAGGGCACGCATGGCCGCAGCGGGCTGATCGACAAGGTCAAGGCCTCCACCACCACGGAAGCCGAGGCCGAGGCGCAACTGCTGGCCTTCCTTGCCAAGTATGTGCCCAAGGGCGTCTCGCCCATGTGCGGCAACAGCATCGGGCAGGACCGGCGTTTTCTGGTCAAGTACATGCCCCGACTCGAGTCCTTTTTCCATTACCGCAATGTCGACGTCAGTACCTTCAAGGAACTGGCGCGGCGCTGGCGGCCCGAGGTCTACAGCGCCTTCAAGAAGGCGCAGAAACACACCGCTCTGGCCGATGCGCACGAGTCGATCGAGGAACTGGCGCACTA
>DALYHW010000083.1:0-5805 GCA_031970695.1 Hylemonella sp. | reverse complement strand
GCAGCATTTCCTCAGGTTGACCGCGGATCCGGCCTGAAACTCACCGATTAGGTGAAAACCCTGATCTGTGCCATAATTCGCCTGTGCCGCAGGTCGACCTGATTCTTTGGCACTTTTTTCGCGCATCTCCCTTCATACACCGGACTTTGAACCTTCGTGGTTCGTGAATCGTCCCCGGTGCCGGATCTTCCGGTGCAGGCTACGTTTGATGGTTGGTGTTTTTTAACCATTCGCGTAGCACCCGCAGTTCCTGCGGTGTTCGCATGTGAGTAATCCAATGACCGACGCTTTTGACGTGACGGGCGAGACTTCGCCTGTCGAAACCATTCTTGCCACCGAGACCGAGGTGGTCACCGAGACCGTGCCCAACGGCTTCGTCACGCTGGGCCTGGCCGACGAGCTGGTGCGTGCCGTGGCTGACCTGGGCTACCAGCAGCCCACCGCCGTGCAGCTGCAGGCCATTCCGCTGGCCTTGCCCAGCGATGACCCCGAGCACCATGGTTACAACGACCTCATGGTCTCCAGCCAGACCGGCAGCGGCAAGACCGCGGCCTTCCTGCTGCCCGTGCTGCACACGCTGATCCGTCAGCAGGCCGAAGCCGAAGCCAAGGAGCGTGCCGACTACGAGCGCGCCTGTGCCGAGGCCGCCGCCAAGGGCGAGCCGGCTCCGAAGCGCGCCAAGCGCAAGGATCCCACCAACCCGCGCAACTTCAAGGCCGCCGTGCCCGGCGCCCTGGTGCTGTGCCCCACGCGCGAGCTCGCGCAGCAGGTTGCGCACGACGCCATCGAGCTGGTCAAGCACTGCCGCGGCCTGCGTATCGCCAACGTGGTGGGCGGCATGCCCTACCAGATCCAGATTGCCAAGCTGCAGAACGCCAACCTCGTCGTGGCGACCCCGGGTCGCCTGCTGGACCTGCAGCGCTCCATGCAGATCAAGCTGGACCAGGTGCAGTTCCTTGTGGTCGACGAAGCCGACCGCATGCTCGACCTGGGTTTTGCCGACGATCTGGCCGAGATCAACCAGCTGACGGCCCAGCGTCGCCAGACCATGATGTTCAGTGCCACCTTTGCGCCGCGCATCCAGCAGCTGGCCATGCGCGTCATGCACGACAACGGTTCGGGCGTGCACAAGGTGCAGGTTGCCTCGCCGCAGGAAAAGCACGCCAACATCAAGCAGGTCCTGTTCTGGGCCGACAACGCCCATCACAAGCGCCAGCTGCTGGACCACTGGCTGCGCGACGCCTCGATCGACCAGGCCATCGTGTTTGCCAGCACCCAGGTGGAATGCGACGGCCTGGCCAACGACCTGCAGCAGGACGGCTTCTCGGCCGTGGCCCTGCACGGTGCCCTCAGCCAGGGCCTGCGCAACCGCCGCCTGATGGCACTGCGTAACGGCCAGGTGAAGATCCTGGTCGCGACCGACGTGGCCGCGCGCGGCATCGACGTGCCCACCATCACCCACGTCTTCAATTTCGGCCTGCCCATGAAGGCCGAGGACTACACGCACCGCATCGGCCGTACCGGTCGCGCCGGCCGTGATGGCCTGGCCGTCACATTTGCCGAGTTCCGCGACCGTCGCAAGATCTTCGACATCGAGGCCTACAGCAAGCAGCCTTTCAAGGCCGAGGTCATCCCCGGCATGGAGCCCAAGCAGCGTTTCCCCGACGCGCGCTCCGAGCGCTCCAACTTCGGTGGCCGCAACAGCCGCGCCGGCAACAGCGACGGTTATTCCCGCGACCGCAAGTTCGGTAACGGCGGCGCCCGTGGTGGCTTCGGTGGCGGCAATGGCCGTGGCGGCGATTTCGGTGGCAACAGCCGCGGCGGTGACTTCGGTCAGGCCCGTGGTTTTGGCGACCGCAATGCGCGTGGCCCGCGCCAGGGCGAGGCAGGCGGATTTGGCCGCAGTGCACATGGCGAGGGCTCTTACGGCGGCGGCCGCGACTTCGCCCCGCGCCAGGACCGTGCCGAAGGCCGGCCGGCTCATGCGAAGAGCGGCTTCGGCAGCAAGCCTGCTTTCGCGCCGCGCGGCGGTCAGCCGGCAGGCAAGCCCTTTGCCGCGCGCGACGGCGGCAAGCGACCGGCCCGCACCAGCCGCTGATCAACCCGAAACGCGGAAATTCAAGCCCGCCAGGCTTTGCGCCGGCGGGCTTTTTTCATTCGATGCGCAGATCGTCGCCGCGCACGAGCAGGCGCTTGCCCTCGGGGGCGACCAGCCAGGCGCGCGCGCCCTCGGCATCGAGCCCGTAGGTGAAGCTCGCGGCGCCGCCGGGATAACGGCCCTGGCCGTAGCCGCTGGCTTCGCTCAGGGCGGTAAAACCCAGCTGCACTTCCAGGCCGTCGCTGCAGCGCAGGTTCACCACGCCCTTGCTGGTGCTGGTGTAGCGCATCGTGCCCATGCAGTTCAGTCCTTTGTCACCGCCGGCCTGCAACTCCAGCGTGCCGGTTCGGTCGCCATACAGCGTCGTACGCCCCGTCAGTACCGTGTTGCCGACCACGGCGTGTGACCATGCCGGTGTGGCAAACGCGCGCATGGTGATGTCATTGACCTTGGCGCAGCCTCCGAGGAGCAATGGCAATGCGAGCAGCAGGGCCGACGGTGTGCAGGCTTTGGATTTCATGGTGGGGCCATCATAGAATATTGCGCAACGGGCTTCAGACCCGACTTTCCTCAATAGAAAAACCGACGTCGTATGGACAACAGGAGCACTTTGCCTGCACCGCTGGACAACCTCACCACCATGCCCGCCTTGCTGACCCAGCCTGCCGCCCTGCAGCGCGACACCCGGCGAGAGGGTATCCGGCCGATCCACAAGTGGATTTTTGTGCTGGCCCTGGCCGCATTCATGGCGGGACTGATCCTCCTGAACTGACGTGCCATCGGCGTCAGCCGCCCCGGGACTAATTCAGGGCGCCGATGTCACCGTGACGGATCGCCGCGGCCCGGGCCCCGATGGCGGCCCGCTCTGCGTCGTCCAGCCGCGCCAGATTCCTGACCTGCAGGGCCGTGCGCGGGTTGGCAGCGAGCATGGCCTCGTAACGCAGCAGGAAATCCCAGTAGAGCGTGGTGACGGGGCAGGCCCGGTCTCCCGTGCGCTGCGCCGGGTCGTAGCGGCAGCCCCGGCACAGCGGACTCATGCGCTCGATGTACTTGCCGCTCGCGATGTAGGGTTTGCTGGCCAGCAGGCCACCATCGGCGTACTGGCTCATGCCCAGGGTGTTGGGCAACTCCACCCACTCCACGGCGTCCACATAGACGCCCAGGTACCAGGCATGCACCTGCTTGGGCTCGACGCCCAGCAGCAGCGCATAGAGACCGGTGACCATGAGGCGCTGGATGTGGTGGGCGTAGCCGTGTTGGAGTGTCTGCGTGATGGCGTCGCGCAGGCACGCCATGTCGGTGCGGCCGTCCCAGTACCAGGCAGGCAACTCGGCCTGGGCCTGCAGGGCGTTGTGCTCCAGGTAGCGCGGCATCTGCGTCCAGTACACCCCGCGCACATATTCCCGCCAGCCCAGTACCTGGCGGATGAACCCCTCCGCGCTGGCCAGGGGCACGTGGCCCGCGCGATATGCGGCCTCGGCAGCGGCAACGACCTCGCGCGGCTCGAGCAGCTTGAGGTTCAGCGCGGCCGCCAGCTGGGCGTGGTACAGCCAGGGTTCTCCCGGCCAGATGGCGTCCTGCCAGGGGCCGAAGTGCGGTAGCCGATCCGTGATGAAGGCCTCGAGGGCTTGCAGGGCCTGGTCGCGGGTGACGGGCCAGGCAAAGTGCTCCAGCGAGCCCGGATGCCCGGCGAAACGGGTGCGTACGAGATCGAGCACCTCGCGTGTGATGGCATCGGGTTCAAACCGCGACGGCTGCGGCAGCCAGCCCGGGCCCTCCGTCCCGAAAGATTGCCGGTTCTGGCTGTCGTAGTTCCACTCGCCACCCGCCGGTTGTCCCCCGTCCATCAATATCCCGTGGCGGCGACGCTGCTCGCGGTAGAAATATTCCATGCGCAGGCTCTTGCGGCCGCAGGCGTGGGCAGCGAATTCACGCACCGTGGTGTAGAAATGCCGGTCCTCGCGGATGTCCAGTGGCAGGCCGCTGGCGTGGGCTGTCGCCTGCAGTGCCTGCAGCACACGCCAGTCGCCCGGTGCGGTGAGCACGACCTCCCGCGGACGCAGCGTTTCGAGGTCGTGCGCGAGCTGCGCGGACAGGCTGCCACGGTTTTCCGGGTGTTCCAGCCGCACGTAGTGCAGCGGCCGTCCCGCCGCGCGCAGCGCCTCGGCGAAATGGCGCATCGCGCTCAGGAACAGCGCGATGCGTGGCAGGCTCGACCGGATATGGGTGGACTCCTCGCGGACCTCGGCCATCCAGACCCGGTCCTGCTGCGGGTCGAAGCCGTCAAACGCAGCAGCCTGCAGATCGAGCTGGTCGCCGAGCACCAGCACGAGGCGGCGCACGCCGCTCATGTCCCGCCTCGTGCGCGCCGACACGCTTCCGAACAATATTTGACCTGCTCCCAGTTCTTCTCCCACTTCTTGCGCCAGGACATCGGACGGCCGCAGACGCTGCAGGGTTTGCTGGGCAGGGCCTGCTTGTTGCCTTTGTATCGCTCGGGGTTGGGCATGGTGCGGGTAGAAGAAGGTATGCATCGATTGTGGCCCACGGCCGCTGCCTCTGCATGCGGTGCGGCCATCGTCCTCACAGCCCGTACGCGTGCAACGGCATTGCCCTGTTTCTAGAATCGCCGTCAGTGGAATACCCAGTGGTCATCGTCGGAGGCGGTCTTGCCGGGCTGCTGTCGGCCCGTTTGCTGCAGCGGGCGGGCATTGATTTCCTGCTGCTGGAGGCGCGGGATCGTCTCGGTGGCCGTATCCTGACGGTGGATGCGACCGGCCAGCCAGCGGTGGATGGTTTCGATCTCGGGCCCTCCTGGTTCTGGCCGGCCATGCAGCCTGGCATGGAGGCACTGGTACAAGAGTTGGGGCTGGCCAGCTTCCCGCAATTTGACGCGGGTGATTTCCTGTTCCAGCGTTCGCGTGCGGAGCCGCCCGTGCGCTATCCAGGGATGACGCAGGAACCGCGGTCGATGCGCCTTGCCGGCGGAACCGGCGCGCTGATCGAGGCACTCGCGGCGCAGTTGCCGACGTCGAGCCTCCAGCTTGGTCAGCGGGTGACACGCGTGGAACGGCGCGGTTCGGGCTTGGACGTCGGCTGCGTCGATCCGCAAGGATACGAGCGGCAGGTGCAGGCGGCGCAGCTCGTCCTCGCGCTCCCCCCGCGTCTGCTGGCCGCATCCGTGTCCTTTGCGCCGGCGCTGGACGCCGAGACCTCGCGACGCTGGCGTGCGACCCCGACGTGGATGGCGCCGCACGCGAAATTTTTCGCCGTCTACGAGACGCCGTTCTGGCGGGCCGCGGGCCTGTCAGGCGGGGCCCAAAGCCTGGTCGGCCCCATGGGTGAGATCCACGATGCGACCAGCGCATCGGGGCGCGCCGCCTTGTTCGGGTTTGTCGGCGTGGCGGCGGCGCAGCGGGCCCGCGTCGGTCGCGATGCGTTGATGGGGGCTGCCGTGCGGCAACTGGAACAATTGTTTGGTGCGCCCGCAGGTCAACCTTCGGCCACGCTGCTGCAGGACTGGGCGACGGATCCGCTGACGGCCACAGCCGATGATCAGATCGCCGGCGGGCATCCAGAACCCGCTGCCGAGCCCTGGATCACCGGGGCATGGCAGGATTGCATCGTGCTCGCGGGTAGCGAGACCAGCGCCGTGGCGCCCGGTTATCTGGCCGGTGCCGTGCATGCGGCACAGTCTGCGGTGGAAG